>CAXTRN010000354.1:0-2047 GCA_964246645.1 uncultured Acidobacteriaceae bacterium | reverse complement strand
TAATGGATGTGCGCTTTGAGTTTTTTATTGCCGTCCGCTACCTGCGTGCGCGGCGACGAGAAGCGGTGGTTGGGTTGATCACCGCGATTTCCGTGCTGGGCGTTGCCGCTGGGGTCGCGGCGCTCATTGTGGCGCTGGCGATCACCAACGGGATGCGTCGCGATCTGCAGGATCGTCTGGTCGGCGCCACCGCCCAGGTGCAGCTGCTGCGCATTGCCGGGGACGGCATCGCCCATTGGCGGCCGCTCTTGTCGCAACTGGCGCGGGTGCCGCACGTGGCGGCCGTGGCGCCGGGGCTGTATGGGCAGGTGCTGATCTCGCGCGGTCCCCGCTCCGGCGGTGCGCTGATTAAAGGCATCGTGCCCTCGGACGAGCTGCGCACCGGCAATCTGCTGCAAACGGTTACGCAGGGCTCCTCTGCACCGCTCGCTCCCACGGCAGTGCTGCCGCCCGGCGCGCTACGCGACCTATCGCACGCTGCGGCACCGATGATCGACGTTGCCCCCCCGCCTCTAGTCATTGGCCAAGAACTCGCCACAACCCTCGGGGCAGCTGTGGGCGACACGCTGCTGCTGACCAGTCCTCAGGGCGAGCTCACCCCGCTTGGACTGATTCCCCGGTATCAGCGGTTTGTGGTGGTGGGCATATTTTCGTCAGGTTTTTTCCAGTACGACTCTGCCTACGCCTTTATGCGCCTGACCGATGCGCAGCGGCTGTTTTCTGAACCGGATCTGGTCAGCGTGCTCAGCTTCCGGCTTGACGACCTGAACCGCGCTCCTGAGGTCGCCCGTGCCCTGGAAGGCGCTGCGGGGCCGGGTTATCAGGCGACAACCTGGCAGGACCAGAACCGAGAGCTCTTTCGAGCCTTGAAGCTGGAACAGGCAGTGACCTTCATCGTGCTTGCCTTGATCGTGGTGGTCGCGGCACTCAATATTCTTTCGGCGCTCACCATGATGGTCATGGAAAAAACGCGCGACATCGCCGTGATGATGAGCTTCGGCGTTACGGCAGAGCAGGTCCGCCGCATTTTTCTGCTGCAAGGCATGCTCATTTCAGCTGTCGGAACCGCGCTTGGGCTCGTGCTGGGCTACGCGGGCAGCCTGCTCGGGGCGCACTATCGCTTCATCCAGCTCGACCCAGGGGTGTACTCGATCGATCATTTGCCTTTCGCACCGCGGGCGACTGATGCCCTGCTCGTCGCGGCGGTTTCGCTCGGCATTGCACTTCTTGCAACGCTTTACCCATCGCGAAGCGCGGCGTCGGTCCTGCCAGCCGAGGCTTTGCGCTATGAGTAACATCTTTGCGGTGAGACTTCCCTAGGTGGAGATCGCTTAACCATGGGGGAACCGCGCTTCCCGGGCACTATGCCTTTCACTACACTAAAGGCTATGGCCTCCCGCCTTCGCTACCCTGAACTTGCCCCCGAAGGCATAGCGCCCCTCCGAACCCTTGAACATTACTTAAATGCTTCGACTGCCCTGCCGGCTGTGCTGTTGGAACTGGTGCGGCTACGGTCTTCGCTTGTGAACGGCTGTGCTTTTTGCATCGGTCACCATACCGGTGAACTGCAAAAGCACAACGAACCCGCGACGCGCATCGAAGCACTGCGCAATTGGGCGAGCTCGGACGCTTTTACCCTTCGGGAGCGAGCCGCACTGGCCTGGACAGACGCCCTTACAGATATTCAAAGCTCCGGGGCAAGCGATGCCGACTACGCCGCGGTTTCCGTCTATTTTCACGGGAAAGATCTCGTCGATCTCACCTTGGCCGTAGCCAGCATCAATGCAGGGAACCGGCTGTCGATGGCTTTTGGCGCCACCTGGAACCCAAACCGTGAGCAGGACCGACCGGGCGGGCCGCCCACCGAAAATTCCATTTCCGTGAGCAAACCTGTCCCCGCGCACCTGGAGGACCTGCCGTCACCCGTAACGCCTCAGGATGGGCGCGGTGACGGAACGAGCCAGCACAGGACGCATGAGAGTGAGGCTCAACGTGACGTGACGCACGATGACGGGAACAAGGTGGCTCACGATTGAGCACCGGAAGT
>CAXTRN010000353.1:0-2055 GCA_964246645.1 uncultured Acidobacteriaceae bacterium | reverse complement strand
CTCGAAAAAGCTGAGATGGCATACAGGCGTCTCGGAGATTTCCTCGAGAGTTTGCCAGCCACGCAGGGTAAACACGTTCCAACCGGCATGGCTGGCCGGGTCGCGACGCCAATACAGAGGCGCCTGCCAGCCCTCGCGCACGACCGCATCCCAGCCCTCGGAAAGCCACAGTTCGGGGCGGGTGTACCCCCCGCTTTCGAGGAAAAGGAGGTATTCCGCGCAGGTAGCCGGCCGCGATGCGAGGCGGAACGGTGCGAGGTACACGGGATGGCGAGGGGTTTCGTTATCGAAGGCGAAATCATCGAGCGCGGCGGGGTCGGGCGTTACCCCGATCTCCACCATGCCCGGACGGTCCGGGGTGCCGGGGGTGTACTCGATCCACTCGAGCGGCGGCGCGAGGGTGAGGGGTCCCGGATCGCCGGCCGTTCCGGGCGCATAGGCCGGCTGCAATGGATTCGTGAAAAACGCGTGCTTGATGTCGGTAAAGGCAAGTTCCAGGTGCTGCTGTTCGTGCTCGAGGCCGAGCACGATGCGGCGCAGCGCCTCTGCCTCCGGCGTTTGCTCGAGGTATCGGACGATGGCGGCGTCGACGTACTGCCGATAGGCAAGGATCTCGCTCAGGGGCGGCCGCGAAAAGCTGGCACGGAGCTTTTTCTCAGGCATTTCGCCCAGCGCTTTGTAATAGCTGTTAAAAAGCCAGCGGAAATCCGGGTGAAAGGGCTGGTAGGCCGGAGCAAACTCGCTGAGCACAAAGGTTTCAAAGAACCACGAAGTATGCGCGATGTGCCACTTCACGGGCGACGCTTCGGCACAGGACTGCACCATCATGTCTTCGGGCGTGAGTGCCGCGGCAAACTGCATTGTGGCCGCACGGGTACGACGGAAACGGTGGAGCAGTGAAGCGACGGCGACCGAATTTTCGCCGGTTCGCGAAGATTCCAGAGTTTCCGGCGTTTCCAAAGTCGGTGAAGAAGACGAGAGCTGCGGCGGGGAAAGGATCATAGGAAGGAGGCTCCGGCACAACGGCGAAAGCTATTGGGCCCGCGGTTCTTAGACCCTTACAGGCAGCAAAGGGTGCGTACCGCGGCTGGATGTATTCCCGTTATACCGCCAAACTGGGAGCACGGTAATTTTCCGTCACTGTCGCGTCTTCCCTGCCGTCCACCCGTCTTATCTGTAGCTTCCCGAACTTTTGGCGGTCATGTACGGAGTTTCTGCCCGCAAAAGTTTGCACGGTGGTGATGAGGTTTATGGGGATTTTCAGAAATCAAAAGCAAAACACATGGCTGCCGGCGGCCACGCTGCTGCTGTGCGGAGCGGGCTTGACGATGCAGGTCGCGCCGGTGCAGGCCTGGGGACAGGACACCGCCCGGGACGGGGCGCAGGGTGAGGGCGACGGACGCCGCGCACAGATGGCGGGCATGGCCCGGGTCGCGGGCGAAGTGACCGCGGTCGCCGGAAACACCCTCACCCTTCGGACTGAAGACGGCACCAGCGCCAAGGTGGTCACCACCGACAACACGCGGCTGATGAAAGATCGCGGGCCGGTGCGGGTCGGTGATCTGCACCCCGGCGACGGCTTGATGGCGTTCGGCAATCTGGACGCCCCCAACCACACCCTGCATGCGGCGATGGTGATGGCCACCGACGCTTCAGAGATCAAGGCCATGCGCGAAAACCTCGGTAAAACCTACATCACTGGGCGAGTAACGGCGATCAATCTGGACGATGCGAAAATGACGGTCGAGCGGGGCGATCACATCGCCCAGACGATCGGCTTCGATGAAACAACCAGCTTTCGACGGGCCGTGCGTGGACCGCGCGCCGGCGGTGGGCCAGGCGGGAACTCCGGAGACGCTTCTCCGGACGAGGCAGGCGCGGCTGGAAATAACCGGAGCGGGGCCGGCAGCTCCCGTGCGGGCGGGCTGAATGGCGGTCGCGGCGGTGGGCTGATGGCAGCCGGCGGCCTGGGGCTTGAACGGGCCTAGGAGCATGGCGCAAGCATCACGTTGGCCGAGATCAAGGTAGGCGATCGTGTGGCCGGTACGGGTTCGG
>CAXTRN010000352.1:0-2088 GCA_964246645.1 uncultured Acidobacteriaceae bacterium | reverse complement strand
CCCCAGCGCTGCGTCAAGCGCGGCCGCGTCGCTGCCGCCGGCCTCGGCCAGGTCCGGCCGGCCGCCCCCCTTGCCGCCCCCCCGCGCCGCCAGCTGGCCGACGATCTTGCCCGCCTGCACGCGCCCGGTCAGGTCTTTGGTCACGCCCGCAATCAACGAAACCTTGCCCTCCGGCGTCGCCGCACCGAGCACTACCACCCCCGAGCCAAGCTTGCCGCGCAATGCATCGACGAGGTTACGCATCTGCGCTTTGCTTTCCGGCGATTGCGCCAGCGCATCCACGCGTAAGGCGAGCACCTTGACACCTTTTACCTCGACCGCCTGCGAAACCGCATCGGCCGTCGCCGCCGAAGCCGACTTCATGCGCATCTGTTCCAGCTCGCGGCGTAGCTTCTTCAGCTCCTCGTCGTTTTGGGCGAGCTTGCTCTGCAGCGCCTCCGCGCTCAACTCTCCGCCCACGAGCTGGCTCGCTACCCGCGCCACATCCGCATCGCGCCGGAACAGCTGCAAAGAACCCGTTCCTGTCACGGCTTCCACCCGTCGCACGCCGCTTGAAACCGAACTTTCGCCCAGCAGCTTCAACAGGCCGATCTCGCCTGTCGCTGCCGTGTGCGTGCCGCCGCACAACTCGGTCGAAAAATCACCGATCTTCACTACCCGGACGAACTCGCCATATTTTTCACCGAAAAGCGCGGTTGCCCCAAGTTCATGTACGGCCACATCGATCGGCACATCGACCATGGTTTCCACGATGTTGTTGGCCAGCACCTGCGCATTCACCAGGCTCTCGATCTCTTGAAGCTCTTCGGTCGCCACAGCGGCAAAGTGGTTGAAATCAAAGCGCAGCCGCTGCCTATCGTTCAGCGATCCAGCCTGCTTCACATGCCGGCCCAGCACCTCGCGCAACGCCGCATGTACCAGGTGCGTGCCGGTATGGTTGCGCGTCGTTGCGTGCCGCACGCCGGCGTTGACGACAGTGTCCAGCTGGTCGCCAACGGTGATGCTGTGCTTCGCCGTAACCTGGTGCGCAAACACACCCTGCACCGGCTTCTTGCATCCGGTCACATCGGCTACCGCGGTCGCGTGGTCGCTCGCATACAGCCAGCCCACATCGCCCACTTGCCCGCCGGAATCGGCATAAAAGCTGGTCGCATCGAGCACAACTTCCCCATTCTCGCCGGGCCTGAGTGCATTCGTTCCAACGCCGTCCTTCACCAGCGCGATCACGCGGGCACCATCGAGACGTGTGGCGCCGTAGCCGACAAACTCGGTCTTCGCGAGCTCGCGATACACAGGCGCTGCGGACTTTTGCGAGCCGCCTTTCCAGGAAGCGCGCGCACGCGCTTGCTCCTCCTGCATGGCACGTTCGAAGCCTTCGGTGTCGAAGGCAATGCCGGCGTCACGGGCCGCGTCAACCATGAAGTCCATCGGCATGCCGAAGGTTTCATAAAGGCGGAACGACTCACGCCCTGAACGCAACACTGCTTCGCTCATCTGACGTAAGCCCAGTTCGAGCGTCCGTGCAAACTGCAACTCTTCCGCCAGCACCACCTTGCTTACCCGCTCCGCCGCATCCTTCAGCTCCGGATACGCCGCTTGCATCTGATCCCGCACCGCAAACACCATCTCGTGCATGAACGGTTTTTCCTGCCCCAACAAGCGTCCATGCCGAATCCCGCGCCGCAGAATCTTGCGCAGCACATAGCCGCGGTGCTCATTGGAAGGCAGCAATCCGTCAGCGATCAAAAAGGTCGCCGCCCGCGCATGATCCGCGATGATGCGTAAGGAAGCCGCACCTTTTTCATCGCTCACGGCCAGGCGCTCGATCTCGCCTGGGCTTAAACTGCGGGTCTCTCCACTGCGCGCGGTGCGCTCCGGTCGAGATGACAGGATTTGCGCCGGTTGGGAAGACAAATCCATCGTAGCTTCGTTTTCGTTCCCACCAACACCGTCATCTCGACCGAAGTCCGCGCCTTTCGCGGACGCAGTGGAGAGACCTGCAGCTTGCACCATGATGCCTTCATTCTTGCTCTCACCAACACCGTCATCTCGACCGAAGTCCGCGCCTTTCGCGGACGCAGTGGAGAG
>CAXTRN010000351.1:0-2127 GCA_964246645.1 uncultured Acidobacteriaceae bacterium | reverse complement strand
GCCAGTACCTGCGCCGGCACACGCATCCCTGCCAACCCCATGGCCGCGGCCAAGACGGCAAGTCTGGTAACGCAGCGATACATCGGCCCAAATCTCCTTTACCTTCCCGCTAGAGTCCCCGCAGGCATCCTTGCGGAAGCGACCCGCCGGCATTTCTACAGAAAACGCCTCGCGTAAATCTCCGTTACCCTTAGGCTACGTCCCTCCGCCGGTCATTTCCACCGCGACCGGACGACGCAAGCTACCACACCGATCGCCTCACCCTAAGAGCCCACTCCGAGAAAAGCCGAAAACCATGCCCCTTTACGAATACGAGTGCACCACATGTCACCGCCGCACCGAAAAGATCCAGAAGTTCTCCGATCCGGAGCTGACCACCTGCCCCTTTTGCCAAGGTCCTCTCGAACGAACGCTGACCGCGCCGGCTATCCAGTTCAAGGGCTCCGGTTGGTACAAGGATCTGTATTCTTCCGCCAAACCACCGTCCTCCAAGGGCGATGAAGGCGCCGCGGCCCCGGCGGGCGACAGCAAAGGTGGCGGCAAGGAAGCCGGCGGGGCGAGTGGATCAGGCGGATCGGCCGGAGCACCCGGTTCTTCCGGCGGAGGTGAAGGCGCAGCTTCGACCAAATCGGACAGCACCCCGGCTACCCCGAAGAGTACACCCGCCGCCACCGCGTCTGCTCCCTCCGGTGGCTCGACTTCGTGAATCTGCCCTGGAGCGCGTAAATCTGCCTTGGGTGCTGCCGCGTTGCCGCAACAGCTGCCTGGGTTTCGGTTCTGGCCGCAGTCCGGCTCCTGAGCCCGTGTACCTCGTTTGTTCTTGCGAATGTCACCTCGGAGTCATGCGGCGGTTATCATGGGAAGGCTATGATGCTCGGCATGAGGTTGTCTCGCTCACTCCACAAGTTCCGGCAAGGCCTGGAGGCCACCATGGACTACGCTCTTCAGGAAACTCGCCTCGTTGCCCGCAATGTCGGTCTCGTCTCCGCCGGGATCACCGCAGTGGCGTTGGGAGTTGTCGTCGGCCGTGAATTGCGGCAGCGCTACAAATTCCAGCGCCGCACCCCTTATGATCTGTATGCCCATGCCGGCGAACGTCGTGCCGAACTCGAATTCGGCGTAGGCATTTAGACCTCCCGAACGCCTTCCTGGAACACCGCGAAGGCGCGTGCAGTGGTCATGCACTGATTCGGGGTGCAGCTTTTCCGCAGAAAACCTGCACCCGCTCTTTGCTTTCGCTCTGCGTTTCTTCGCGGCTATCGCAGTTTTTGCTTCAACTCACCTAGGCCGCCACCCGTTGATTCCCCATGGGTGCATCCTGCACCGTGCGGATCAGATCCTGCACTGTAAGGGGCTGCACAGACAGAAGTGCCGCCCGGCCCTCTCGTCCAAGCCGTTCCGCTAACGTCAGCACCGCCTGTTCGATATGCTGATCGTCCATTCCGAGGTCCCATTCCAGCGTGTCTCCTGGAAGAATCGGAAAGCGCACATCCTGAACCTCGTTCAAATACTCGTAGCTGGCTGCCGCCACTCGTGGGTCGAAGCCATGTCCGCGCAAATACTCCGTAAAGTCCTGCTCGGAACCGCCCTTGGCCTTGCGTAAACGCCGGCGAAACGAGGTCGCGTCCAAAATGAAGGCCGCCGAGCCTGCCGCAACAGCAAGAACGAAAACACCGGCTGTTTCCAGCCAAAACCAACCATGAACCAAAGGTAAAGCCGCCATCTCACATTCCTCATCGCAAACGAATGCCCATTGCTGGATGCCATTTGCCTATCCGCTTGCCTTGTGGGGCATCGGTTCGGTCAGTATGACACGAACGATGTAGACAAAAAATCTTTTGTTTGTCCCATTTTGGAACAGTCCGTGCAATCGGCACGGGGCTACTTCATGCCTTCCAGCGCCCCTCACGACCCGTGAAGCCGCACTCGCCCGATTGCATCTAAACTTATGTCGGCGCATGGCTACCCACATTTCCCCCATTTTCGCGATCTCGTCCCCACCACAGGCACTTCTTGAAGAAGAGGCACCCGCGAAGACAGTTCCAGACCGAACCACCCCAGACCGATCCACGCCAGACCGGACCTCCTCTACGTTTGCCGCTTTACCGGCACCTCCCATTCCAGCAC
>CAXTRN010000350.1:0-2145 GCA_964246645.1 uncultured Acidobacteriaceae bacterium | reverse complement strand
AGCAACCACGCGCCTACCGCCGCCACCGCATGGGCCGGGGCTGCGGGCGGGGCCACCACCGGCGCCGGATGCCCACCGCCCATCCACTCCCTGGCCAGCCCCCACCCGATCACGCCCAGCAAACATGCGCAGAACAGATACGTAGGCAGCATGAACAACGCTCCGCTTTCCCGCACGCCGCGCAGGTTCACCATCGTCAGCACCACCAGGATCAGCAGACACAAACCAAGCGTATGCGGTCCCAGCTTGGGCACAGCCGAAATCAGCGCGCCCACACCGGTCGAGATCCCCACGCACACATCGAGCAGGTAATCCACAATCAGCGCCGCCGCCGCCAACAGCCCCACATTGCGCCCCAGGTTTTCGCTCGCGACGGTGTACGATCCGCCCCCGTTCGGATAGGCCTCGATCGTCTGCCGGTAGGAAAAGTACACAATCGCGAGCAGCGCAATGATCAGCAGGCTGATCGGCATGACATAGGCGATTCCGGCGGCCGCTGCCGGGATCAGAATCGTCAGCGCCGCTTCCGGCCCATACGCCGCCGACCCGAGCGCGTCCAGCCCAAATACCGGGACACCTTCAGCTACACCGATGCGCTGTTCCGCATCCTCCTCCGTCGCGAGAGGCTTGCCCAGCACCTTGTCTAAAACTGACATAACCACCTCAGATGCGTCCTATGGTGCCTGTCACTGCTCCAGGGCTGAATGAACTCCGATGAACTCTCCGGCGCAAACTCCTTCTGCTCGTTTCCTCGCACCGGCACACAAAGGTCGAGGGCTGCACATCCCTTTCGCTGATCTTCGGTAGAATTTCATCGGCGGCATCCGAGCCGCCTCGAAGCGCTTGCCACGGCCGCTTTCCGAGCCAAACGAGACTGGATTCCATTCGCGACCGATCCCATGCACGCGTTTTTCTTTCCGCCGGCGAAGCTTCCGGCGATGCTTACGGCGCTGAACTCATCCGCACCCTCCGCCGGCGCCTTCCCGAAGCCACCTTCACCGGCCTCGGCGGCCGCGCCATGGAGGCCGCCGGCCAACACCGGCTGGTTCGCGCCGAAGATGTTGCGGTGATGGGTGTCACCGAAATCCTCCGCCACATCCCGCACATCTACCGCAGCTATCGTCGCCTGGTCCGTTCCATCCGGCAGCAACGTCCCGATGTTGCCGTCCTGATTGATTTTCCCGACGTAAATTTCCGCCTCGCAAAGCACCTCCACCGTGCCGGCGTGCCTGTCGTCTGGTTCGTTAGCCCGCAGCTCTGGGCATGGAAGCACAACCGCCTCCGCTGGGTGCAGGAGCGTGTCGACCGCATGCTCGTTATCTTCCCGTTCGAAGAGCGTTTTTACCGTGAGCGCGAGGTCAACGCCGACTTTGTCGGTCATCCGCTCGTCTCGCAGCCGCTGCCCGATCTGCCGCGCGAGGTGTACGCCGCGCAGCACGGTCTCGATCCCGCCAAAATCTGGATCGCTCTTCTTCCCGGTAGCCGCTGGAAGGAGGTCCGCGCCAACCTGCCCGCGCTGCATGAGCTCGCCATGAGCGATCTGATCGCGACCGCCTCCGCACGCACCACCTTCGACGGTTATGGCCTGCAAACCCCGCCCGACCCTGCCGCGCACACCCGCTACGAGTTCCTTTTACCAGTCGCCTCCACGCTTCGCGAGGTCGAGCTGCACACCTTTATCGAGCAACTCAACCGCGAGCACCTCCGCTATTGGGGTCCTGAAGCGCGCAGCCTCCGCCTCACCCTCGTTCCCGACGCCCGCGACGCCCTTCACCACGCCCGCGCTTCGGTCGTTGCCAGTGGCACGGCCACGGTGCAGGCCGCTCTGATCGGCAACCCCTTCGTGGTCGTCTATCGCGTTTCCGCCGCTACCTTTGCGGTCGCCAAACGCCTGGTCGTTTACCCCGAAGAGTTTCCTCGGATGCGCGATCTTAATGGCAACCTGCCCGTCGCCATGGTCAACCTAATTGCCGGAAAACGTATCGTTCCGGAGCTATTGCAGAGCCGCTTCACCGCTCAAAACGTCGCCGCCGAGCTGGCACCCCTGCTGCGCGACGGCCCCGAACGCGAGCGCCAAATGGCCGCCCTCGCCGAAGTTCGCCATCGCCTTTCCGCCGCCCCAGGTCAAACCCCAGTCGAGCGCGT
>CAXTRN010000349.1:0-2152 GCA_964246645.1 uncultured Acidobacteriaceae bacterium | reverse complement strand
CGACCGTGCTCTCCTCCCCCAACTCCAACTCCCTCATCGCCGCCGACACCTTCCGCCCCTATCTCGAGCACGACGTATCCAACGGCGACATGCCAAATGTCCTCACCGGCTCCCTCGTGTATGAGCTGCCCGCCGGCCGCGATCACCAATTTGCCAATTCCAGGCTCGGCAACGCCTTTCTTGGCGGTTGGAGCGTCAACTCCATCGTCACCGCCCAATCCGGCATGCCCGTCACCGTTACCCAGGGCACCAATCTGAACGCTTTTGCCGGCTTCGCGATTCAGCGGCCCAACCTCGTCGGCCACCCCAACCTGGCTCCGCATGGCGGCGCCACCGGCGGGCGCAGCCCGGCGCGCTTCTTCAATACCGCCGCCTTTGCAGCCGCGCCGCAGTTCACCATCGGCACCGGCTCCCGAAACCCCGTCCGTGGTCCCGCCTTCCGCGACTGGGATGCCTCCCTCATCAAGCGCACATCCCTCGCCGAGCACACCTCGCTCGAGTTCCGCGCTGAACTCTTCAACGTCACCAATACTCCAGCCTTCGCCCAGCCCAACGGCACCTTCGGCACCCCCGCCTTCGGTTCCATCGCCGCGACGGTCGCCGAGGAACGGGTCGCCCAATTCGCTCTCCGCCTCAGCCGCTAGCACCGCCCGGGACCACGCTCACGGGTACTCGTGCCGCCTCCGTACTCCTCGCCAGGGTGCCTTTGATGCCAATAACCCGTCGGTAACACACCGAAGAGTTTCCTTTCTTGGTACATCCCGCCACAAACATAAGGCAGTCCAATGCACTATCAAGCGGGATGAAAAGGCGGTTCTCGGCACATGGCACGACCCTATTGGAGTGGGCAAATCACGATCTCCCTGGTGTCCTTCGGGGTCAAACTCTTTGTGGCCACAGAGGCGAAAAGCGAAATCCGCTTTCACCAAATTGACCGCCAAAGCGGCGAGCGGGTCCGTTACCAGAAGATGGTCGCCAGCGCCGTCGAAAACCCGCCCGAGGAGCGCGATGAACCCGCCCCGCCGCCGGTCCAGCAAAGCCAGATTGTCAAAGGCTACGAGTACGCCAAGGGTCAGTACGTCACCATCGAACCTGAAGAGCTCGCCCACCTGCGTGTTCCCTCCAAGCACACCATGGAGGTCATGCAGTTCGTCGATGAAGAACAGATCGACCCGGAATACTACGAAAAGCCTTACTTCGTCGTTCCCGAAAACGATGCACAAACCGAGGCCTTTTCCACCGTCCGCCAAGCCCTCGTCGACACCAAAAAGATTGCCCTCACCAAAATAGCCTTCGGCGGCCGCGAGCACGTCGTCGCGATTGCGCCTGCCGGCTCCGGTTCCGATGGCGGCATGATGGCCTACACGATGCGCTACGCCGCCGAACTGCGCGATGCGCGCGACTATTTCCGCGACATCAAGCGTGTCGAGGTCAACGAGGACTCCCTCGATCTCGCGAAAATGCTCATCAAGAAGCGAGCCGGTGCTTTTGATCCCTCACAGTTTGTCGACGGCTATGAGGTCGCCGTGAAAGAGCTCGTCGAAGCCAAGCTGCACAACCTCCCCGTGCCGGAAGACGTTGCCCCCGAACCCGCCCGCGGCAAAGTCGTCAATCTCATGGACGCTCTCCGCAAGAGCATTGGCGGCGCGGCAACCGAAGCACCCGCAAAAGCTGAACCCAAGCAGCCTTCCCACGCGAAACCGGCGGCCAAACAGCCTGAAAAGCGCCCCGCGGCCAAAACCACCGGCATCTCGCTCGTCAAAGGCGTGACGCCCAAATCTGTCGCGAAACCCGCAGCCACTAAATCCGCAACCGGGACAGCTACCAAACCAACGGCGAAATCCGCTCCCCACGTTACCGCTAAACCCGCCGCCAAGCGCAAGACGGCCTAATTTCGCCTAAGTGAAACGGCCAAAGGCAGGGGCACGGCCATGGCGATTTCTCACTTACATAAAGCTGTCATCTCAACCGGAAGAAACAGCTTCACCGTCTCACTTGCGTAAAGCTGTCATCTCGACCGAAGCAGACAGTTTCACCGTCTCACTTGTGTAAAGCTGTCATCTCGACCGAAGCAGACAGTTTCACCGTCTCACTTGTGTAAAGCTGTCATCTCGACCGAAGCAGACAGTTTCACCGTCTCACTTGTGTAAAG
>CAXTRN010000348.1:0-2158 GCA_964246645.1 uncultured Acidobacteriaceae bacterium | reverse complement strand
GTCTCAATCAGCTTTTCAGTGTCCATGGTTCAAGCGTAAACCGATGGTGGCTCTTAGTGGGCGGCTACCCTCAACAAGCACCTCTGTACCGTGCTCGGGTACCACTGCGAGCCGCGCGGGGTTCGCAGCCCGAGCGCATTGAGCTGGGCGGCGATGGCTCGGAATGTCATCCCCTCGGCGCGGTGGCGGCGCATCAGCGCAAGAAGCTGCGGCGCAGGGGGGATGGGGTCTTTCGTGCGTCGCGCCTTGGCGATGGATTCCTGCCAGCGCGGATTCCCGAGCTTGGCACCGCGTTTCCGCGCGGCCTGGAGCGCCCCCTTGGTCCGCTGCGAGATAGCTTCGCGTTCATGCTCGGCGAAAGCGGCAAGAACGTGGATGGTGAGCCGGTTGGCTTGCGGCATGTCGGCGGCGACGAACTCGATGCCGGTCTCCATCAGCCCTGAGATGAAGTGAACGTTGCGGGCCAGCCGGTCGAGCTTGGCAATCACGAGCACGGCTCGCTGTTTGCGGCAAAGCTCGATCGCGCGCAGCAGCTCGGGCCGGTTCGTGTGGCGCTTGCCGCTTTCTACCTCGGTGAACTCGGCCAGCAAGGGTGCCGGGCCGATGAAGCGGCGGACGGCTTCGCGCTGTGCTTCGAGCCCGAGACCGCTTTCGCCTTGCCGCTCGGTCGAAACCCGGTAGTAGGCCACGTATTTTGTCTCGGGAGCATTCACTTTTTGCGATTGTACTTGTCTGAAACGAGCGTTTCAGTGAGTACAAAATCGGCGAGTAGCCACGAAGTGATATAACGGTTATACATGCGCTTTGACTTCGATCATGAGAAGAGCAGTCAGCTCAGAACGAATCCCAAGCGAGGTATCGGCTTTGAGGAAGCGCAAGCGCTCTTTGCGTCAGCCCACATTACCGATCGGCGTTCAGATGATCCCGTGCAGTTCCGCGCCATCGGCTGGGTAGGTGGAACGTTGTATAGCGTGATCTATGAGGTACGGCAGGATAGGGATGGCGAGTTTCACCATCTCGTGACTTTGTGGAAGGCAACGAAGGAGGAAAGGAGCATGTATGCCGAAAACGTCGACTGAACCATTGAACGCTGAGCAAATTGCTGAGATGGCGGATGAGGGCAAGGACATCTCGCCGCACTTCACCAACCGATTCACGGTTATTCGGCCGGCAGTCCAGCGGGTCAATGTGGACTTCACCGCACCGATGCTCAAAGAGCTGGACCACGAAGCCGAAACGCTCAACATCAGCCGTCAGGCTGTCATCAAAACCATGCTCCGCGAAGCCCTCGACCGGCGCTACATCGCGCAGCAGGCCCGCCAGAGCAGAGCATAAGCCTGCTGATGAAAAGCGCAGCCCACAAAGGGAGGCTGTGAGAGTTTGATTCTGACAGCAGCTTGTGAATGCTTCGCGGCCAGTCGTCGCCAGCAAATTACAGGAGCTGTAAAAATCATCGCAAACGTTCGTTTGTGGTGACGGGCCGGGCCAGCCGGATTACTTCCCATAATGCGACATATCGGTACCGATCTCGAATCGAGCTCTTGAAAGACAGCAAGTCGTTTACCGAAGGGGGGGAGCCCTGTGCTCGCCCCCTCTGAGATACTTACGCAGTTTCGGTATACCGGGTAGCCGCTTTGCCGGTCTGAGATGCGGCCACAAGTGCCCCTGCTGCTGCCTCGTAATTCGCGAGTAGATGCAGATCTTCCACGGAGGGCAAAGTTGTCGCTTCCTGCTTATCAAGACCCTTCAACGAGGCGTCTACGCAAGCTTCGGCCGTCATGATGATCGACGAATCGACCGTCGTACTGTCCCAACCTTCTGTGGCTGTTCCGGCAGGAGCGACGAGCTGGATCTTGACGTTCGTGCCGGCAAGCTCAGCCCGAAGATTCCGTGTAAAGGTGAGAACGTAGGCTTTCGTGCCGCTATAGGCGCTTGTCCCGGGGTAGCCGTAGAAGCCC
Organism: uncultured Acidobacteriaceae bacterium; assembly: GCA_964246645.1. GTDB lineage: Bacteria > Acidobacteriota > Terriglobia > Terriglobales > Acidobacteriaceae > Granulicella. Next base: position 200 of record CAXTRN010000348.1, on the reverse strand, counting down.
AGAACGGAGCCCATATTGATGAGTGTTCCGCGGTCCCTCTGCTTAAAACCGGGTAAGACCGCGAGAGCAAGGCGCGTCAGGGCCAGCACGTTCACGTGGAGCATGTCCGCGAGCGCAGAGGGTTTTGCCTCTGCAAAGGGACCCATGGCCATGACCCCGGCATTGTTGACCAGCAGCGTGATCGAGGAGTCGGTCTCGAC
>CAXTRN010000347.1:0-2163 GCA_964246645.1 uncultured Acidobacteriaceae bacterium | reverse complement strand
TTACGGCACCAGGCGGTCTTTTTGCGGGATCCCCAATGGCCCGCAAGTTGATCGCCCGCGAGCCGGCGCGCACCGAAGCTGCACCGCAGCGCTTGCTGGTCGTGAAGCTGGGAGCTATCGGCGATGTGATCATGGCGATCCCGGCCGCGCGGGGCTGTGCGGTCCAATGGGCGGCCGAATGCGCGGCCCAAAGCGCGGCCCAAAGCGCGGCCGGCTGCACGGTTTATTGGATTGCCGGCGAGGCGATCGCGCCGGTGCTGCGGCTTTATCCGTGGATCCACGTGATCGCGGTGAACGAGGCAAAGCTGCTACGGGGCAGCACCGCCGAACGCTTAAGGCACATGGCTTATCTTTGGCGGACTTTGCGGAGGCTTTCAGCCGGCCATGCCCCGTTTCACCTTTGCGCGACGCTGTACTATGACCGCCGTTACAGGCTTTTGACGCTTCCCGTGCGCGCGGACCGGCATATCGGTCTGTCCTGGCAGAACCGGGCGACTCGCCTTTTGCCGGGACGGCACCACACCGATGAGTATGCCCGCATCCTTACCGGTGCGTCGGACGGCGAAACACCGCACCAGCTTGCCCCGATCCCGGTTCCGCTCGCGGCCCTTCCTATGCCGCCCCGGCCTTTATCGCCGCAGCGTCCGCGCGTGGTGCTGGTGCCTGCCGGTGCGCGCAATCTGCTGCGTGATGATGCGCTGCGTCGATGGCCGCTGCTGCACTATGTGGCGCTGGGCGAAGCGCTGCTTGGGGTGGGCTGTGAGGTCGTGCTCGTCGGCGGGCCCGAGGATCAATGGGCTTCGGAAGCCTTCGAGGGCTTGCGCCGGACAGCGCCGGACAGCTTCGCCGATTTCATCGGTGACCTGTCCCTGGTGGAAACACTGTCCTTACTAAACTCGGCCGCGGTAACGGTTACGCACGATACGGGCCCGTTGCATTTGGCCGGCATCACGTCGACGGCGATCGTAACGATTTTCGGCCCGACAGACCCGCATGGCCGGCTGCCGCAGCGGGCCAACTGTGTCGCTTTGTGGGGCGGGGAAGGATTTGCATGCCGGCCCTGTTATGACGGCCGCGACTACGCCCCCTGCACGCACAATGGCTGCATGGCGCAGGTGACGCCCACGCTTGTGCTTGCGCAGGTGCAGGCTTTGCTGACCGCGCGCGCCGAAGGGCGCTCCCTGCCACCGCGGGTGTTGACACCGAGTCACGCAGCGTTGGTCACCATCGACACGCCGGTAACCGGTACACGCGCTGGAGGAGACTGACGATGGCCACATCAGAAAACGCTCGAAGCGCGCCTGCTCTTTTTCTGGATCGGGATGGTGTCGTCAATCAGGAGATCGGCTACCTGTACCGGCCTGAGGATGTGCGCTGGGTGGAGGGGATTTTTCAGCTGGCGCGGACCGCGCGAGGAGCAGGCTATCGGCTGGTGATCGTTACCAACCAGTCCGGTATCGCGCGCGGGCTCTACACCACCGCCGATTTCGACGCGCTGATGGGCTGGATCGCGGCCGAGTTTCGGGCCGAAGGTGCGCCACTCGACGCCGTGTACCACTGCCCGTACCACCCCGTGCATGGGTTGGGGGCATGGCGGCGGGAGCATGAGGATCGCAAACCCGCGCCGGGCATGTTGTTCCGCGCAGCCCGTGAACATGGGCTGAACCTCGGCCGGTCGCTTCTGGTCGGGGACCGCTGCTCGGACATCGCAGCCGCCAACGCTGCCGGTCTGCGACAGGCGTTTTTACTGCGGGGCACGGAGGTCGAGCCCTGCCCGGGGCAGGCGAGGACCATCACGTCTCTCGCAGAGGTAGCGGCCTTTTGTGAGGCGCACCCGGCCGAGCCGGCGATGGAGAGTTGAAGCCAGCATGACGGGCGCGCTCGTTGGAACCGTCGCAATGATGCGACCGCAGGGCCAACCTGCATAAAAGTTACTCACGTTTATGTGATTTCTGCCGATAGAGGAGAAGCAGTCGATAAGCATCGTTTCCTCTCGGAACGTCCTGGCGCGCGTGAACGCCCGGCACCCGGTCGATTGACGCCCGGAGGTACACTTTGACGTCCGGAGGTACGCTTTGATGCGCGGAGGTACGCTTTGACGCCCGGAGGTACACTAAGGCGAAGAACATTACGTCTAAATTGCTGTCAAGTTCCGAGCAAGCC
>CAXTRN010000346.1:0-2167 GCA_964246645.1 uncultured Acidobacteriaceae bacterium | reverse complement strand
TTCAGCTTCGTCTCAACCCGCCCCAAGCCCTTAAATCAGGCCCAAAAATCAGGCTCTCAAAACTACACTCCCAAACAATAGACGCGCTCCACTGCCGTTGGTTCCGGCACCCGCCGTAACGCCTTGATTCCGGACATGCAAGCGTGAGCTGTTCGATGCGGAATCATCCGAAGCGCTTTACAAGCGCCGTACATAGTGTTTGCCTGGCATCTGCTTTATCCTGCCCGCAAGTTCCAGCTCAAAAAGCTCCGTAAACACCTCACCGGAGGCCAATTCCCCCTCCAGCCGCTCTAGCAGGGTGTCCAATTGCAAAGCCTCATGGGCCTGCAGCTGCCCAAGCACGGCACGCTCGTGGTCGCCCAGCGGTGCTCCCCCGTAACCGCCTGCTTCATTGCCAAACAGAGAAGCGGTCGTGGCTCCGCTCGATCGTCCAGGCTCCCCGCGCCCCGCGGCACGCTCCTCGGCCAGCTGTTCCAGTTCCAGCCGCACCTGACTTGGCAGGTCCTCCCACACGTCCTCCCAGGTCGCCGTCAGCTTGGCTCCCTGCTTGATCAGCGTGTTCGGCCCCCATGCGGCTTTGTTGGTGGCGTTGCCCGGCACAGCATACACATCGCGGCTCTGCTCGATGGCGCACCGCGCGGTGATGCGCGTTCCCGAATATTCCGCTGCTTCGACCACCAGCACGCCCACGCTCATGCCGCTGAGCGTGCGGTTGCGAATGGGAAAGTTCTGCGGCGCCGGAAAGGTGCCGATCGGAAACTCGCTCAGGATCGCGCCGCCGGAGCCGACGATCTGCTCCGCCAGCCGTTTATTTTCCTTCGGGTAGATCACATCGATCCCTGTTCCCCAGACCGCGACCGTGACCCCGCCCGCTTCCAGCGCCCCTTTGTGTGCCGCCGTGTCCACGCCGCGCGCCATGCCGCTCAAAATCGCGACGCCCCGGCGGGCCAGATCACGGCTCAACATCTCCGCCATCCCTGCGCCGTAGGGGGAAGGGTGCCGTGTCCCGACCACGGCAATTCCCGGCTGATTCAGAATGGCGGTGTTGCCACGCACCCAAAGCACCGGCGGAGGGTCGTAAATTTCCAGTAATCGGCCCGGATACCTTTCGTCCTCCGGCGTCAGCAGTTCGGCCTGCTGCTCCTGTACACGCCGCATCTCCTCTTCGGCCGCCGTGCGCGCGCGACCGGCGAAGACAAACTGCGCGGCCGGGGCCGGCAACCCTGCGCCTTCCAACTCCGTCAGCGACGCCCCGAAGACCCGGGCCGCCGACCGTAACTGGCGTACCGCCCGAAAGCAGCGCGTCGGGCCCATCCCCGGCGCCAGCGCCAGCGCGAGCCAGCCCAGCCGCCCCTCGTCCGCGGTTTGCGCGTTTGCAGCCGGTGTTTGCTGATTCGGGTTTGCTGCCGTTACCCGCCGGCCCGATTCCTGTCGACCTGATGTCTGTGATTCCGATAGCTGATGCGGAGCTTGCATACGCTCGCGATCCTACCGCCGCCCCACACCCTCTGCCATACCACAGACGTTCGCCCCTGTTCTATATCGCTACATTTCGTACATAGCGAAGTCACATGGGACGTGATGGGAACGTGGCTTCGGGGCAGCGACCGTTGCCATGGGCGCTACCATAAAGGCTGTGCCCCTCCGTGTCGCCGCCATCGCATTCTTAAACCCCGCACCGCTGCTGTACAACTTCGAGCATCCACCCGCTGCCGACGAGCTGCGGACCCGCTACACCGTGCACTACACCACCCCCGCCCAGTGTGCCGCCGAACTCCACGCCGGCGATGCCGACCTCGGCCTGATCCCCATCGCCGAGCTCACACCCGACCTCGCCATCGTTCCCGGCTGCACCATCGCCTCGCTCGCCGAGGTCCGCAGCATTCTTCTGCTCGTGCGCCTGCGGAACCACCAGACCGCCGCCGAAGCGCTGCGCAACCTGCGCACCATCGCCGCCGACAGCGCTTCCCGCTCTTCAGCCGCCTATCTTCGCGTCCTTTTGCAGCGCTTTTACGGCAACACACCGGTCCTGGTCGAGCATGCTGCCGATCCGCTCACCATGCTCGCCGCCCACGATGCCGCCCTGCTCATTGGCGACCCCGCCCTGCTTGCCCGCGAACACCGGGCTTCTATTGACACTGCGATCCAAGCCGCTGCGATCCCAACC
>CAXTRN010000345.1:0-2183 GCA_964246645.1 uncultured Acidobacteriaceae bacterium | reverse complement strand
CCTCGGCTCCATGCCCCTCATCTACCTCCTCGGCGATGAAAACTCCGCCAAAACGCAAACGGTGTTGCAAGCGGGGCTGGACCCGGAGTTGCTGGCGGGGGCGGTGTTTCGCGATGGGCTGGTGGCGCCGACGCAGCTGGCCAATGTGTGGTTTACCCAATCGGCAGCGATTGTGGAGGCGGGCAGTGCGCTGTTGAGGCAGCCGGCGCTGTGGCAGCGGCTGGTGCGGCTGACGCAACCGAGCAAGCTGCGCACGGCGCTGAAGAAAGGAGCGTTGCAACCGACGCGGGCGGCGGTGCTGTGCGTGAGCGTGGAGCGCTTGCAGGCCGCGACGGCGTCGCCCGAAGCCATGCGTACGCTAGGTCAGGCGATGAACGAGCGTTTGCGGCAGTTATCGCAGACGCTGGGCATTTCCTTGCCGGTATATGTGCTGTTTACCAAGCTGGACACGGTGCCGTCGTTTGCGGATTTTGCGGCGAATCTGAGTGATGAAGAGGCGCGGCTGACGGTGGGGGCGCTGCTCGCGCGCCCGGACGCCGGCGCAGGGCTGTATGCGGAGCGGGCGACCGCGGACACGGCGGCGCGCTTCGATGAACTTTGTTACTCGCTCGGGGAGTTTCGGCTGGAACTGTTGGCGCGCGGCGGCCTGCCGGAAAAGTTGGCCAAAGCGTATGAATTTCCACGCGAACTGCGCAAACTGCGGCAGGCCATTGTGGATCTGCTGGTGGAAACCGGGCGGCCGAGTCAGTTAGGAGTGAACCCGTTTTTGCGTGGGTTTTACTTTACGGGGATGCGGGCGCGGGTGGTGCAGGAAACCCAGCCCGGCATTTTGACGCCGGCGGCGGCGCTGCCCGGCACGCGGCGTGTGCCGCAGTGGGTGTTTTTGCCGCATCTGTTTCCACGGGTGATCCTGGCGGACCGTACGGCGCTCGACACCAGCCGCGCGTCCACAAAGGTCCATGTGGTGAAGCGAGTGCTGATCGGCACGGCGGCAGCGGCGCTGCTGGTTTATCTGATCGGGTTGACGGCGTCGTATGTGAACAATGCGGCGCTTGAAGAGCGGCTGGCGCGGACGGCCGCATTGCCGATGTTTGCCGCGCATGCGGACACGGCGGCAGCGAGCGATCTGGCAAATCTGGAACAGCTGCGGCAGGTCTTCGCGCAGGTCACCGCATACCGGCAAGACGGGGCGCCGCTGTCGTACCGGTGGGGGCTATTCCATGGCGACCGGCTATACACCGCGGCGTGCGCGGCCTATGGAAATCGCTTTCGGACGGTGTTGCTCACGCCCACGCAAGCCAACATTCTGGGGCGCCTGGTCGCGTTGCCGGCAAAGCCACAGCCCGCCGATGAGTACACGCTGACGTACAACCCATTGCGGGCGTATCTGATTACGACTTCGAATCCTGAAAAAAGCACAGTGGATTTCTTGCCCGGAGCGCTGGAAGGCGCGTGGACCGGCACCCATGCCGTTTCGGGGGCGGTGGCGAATCTGACCGGGCTGCAGTTTCAAACCTATGCGGCGACGCTGGCGGAGCCGCACTCCTGCATGGAAACGCTGGGCGGCCCGGCGCGGGGGCCCGCTGTGGAACAGGCGCGCGGCTACCTGAGCCAGTTCCAGGGCTTTGAACAGGTGTACCTGAGCATGAAGGCAGCGGCGGATCGCCGGTTTGCGCCGATCCGGTTCAATGAACAGTTTCCGGGTTCGGTGAAGTATGTGGTCGATGGTTACACGGTGGAAGGCGCGTTCACGCGCGGGGGTTGGGATTTCATGCAGAATGCCATCGCGCATCCGGAGCCCTATACCAGCGGCGAAGAGTGGGTGCTGGGACCGCGGAGCGGCAACGCCGTCGACCGGGCGACGCTGAACATGCAGCTGCCGCAGCGGTACCAGACCGATTTTCTCAACACGTGGCGGACGTATCTGAAGACGGCGCACGTGGTGACCGCCGGGGGCTTTCCGGAGGCGAAGGAACACTTGCATCAGCTCGACAGCCCTTCCTCAGCGTTGTTAGAGCTGTTTCAGCTGATTTCGCAAAACACGGCGGTGCCGAATCCGGCGTTCAGCCAGCCGTTCCAGGCGCCGCAAGCGGTGGTGCCGCCCACGGCAAAGACGCTGCCGGTCAATACGGGCTACACGCAAGGATTGCAGGGGCTGGAAAGCGCGATCAACTCCATGCTGA
>CAXTRN010000344.1:0-2196 GCA_964246645.1 uncultured Acidobacteriaceae bacterium | reverse complement strand
TGCCACCCCGTCGCAGTGGCAGTCTCCATGCAGCTCAGGTAGCCCACACGAGTGCTGTTGCCGAAGCGCAAGCCAAGCAATGTAGCTCTTCAACACTCGCTGGTTCTTTTCCGGGGCTCGATTCTTCTGCTATTTGCAAAAGCGCACATACCGCAAGGGAGTTGGAAATCCATGCCAACGGCCTTCAGCAGAGCCCGGAGCATAATCCACCTACTCGGAAACCATCCCTTGCTCCTCAACCTCCGCACCCAAGTCCCTTTCTAGTCGGTGACATATCTGGCAAAGCGAAAGCTTCCATGTGGAAGCCTCTGGATCATGCTTTGCGTGCCACAGACCTTTTAATGACCACAGGTGGATTCAGCGCGATTGTGCTCGATTTCGGCAGCATCGCACCGGAGTTTGCCTGGCGTGTTCCCTTGGCCACCTGGTTTCGTTTTCGAGCCGCCGCCGAGCGTACCCGCACTGTTTTTATTCTGCTAACGCAACATCCTTGCGCACGCTCCAGCGCAGAACTGGTACTTCGTCTGCGTCCTGTTATGCCTCAAGCTACGGATACCGTTCTGACCGGTGCCGGTTTTCATGTCGATGTCGATCGGCGAAGGTTCGAGCCATCTACGTCCGTCCCACCCAACGCTCCCCACATTCACCTCATTTCCAATCGGAAGCCGGTACAGCGCGAGCGCTCTGCTTCTTGGCAGCGTCAGCCTGTTTGGACTCATGGTGGTGCATGAGTCAGTTCAAATCACAAGCACCAATCTTTTTTTGTCTGCAGATCGCTGAATTTCCCGTGCAGGCCCTTTTACGCCTGCGACCGCTTTTACATAAGACAGCGGTTGCTGTGCTTGAAGGCACACCGCCGCTTGAATCGGTATGCGCCATCACGCGACAGGCAGGGCGCCAAGGCGTGCGCCATGGCATGACACGCACCGAGGCCGAAAGCTTTCAAGAGCTCAGGCTTTTCTCCCGTTCTGCGGCAGAAGAAGCCACCGCTGCCGAAGCGTTACTCGCGATGGCAGCTCAGTTCACCCCAAACCTCCAGGAATTGTCCCGAACTTCGGCGTTCACGCTCGCGCTCGATATGACCGGCAGCGAGCGGCTGCTAGGAACATCACAACGCGTTGGGCAAAAACTTTTGCGGGCTACCCGTGAACTCGGCTTTTTGGCTCGGCTGGCTGTGAGTGCCAATCTGCATACGGCGGCATGTCTTGTGCACGCGCCCGGTGACAAACTGATCGTAGTACCGCCCGGCACAGAGCGCTCCCACCTGCAAAACCTTCCTTTGTCAGCTCTCGAAATAACCGGAGAGCTGATGGAAACCTTGCATACCTGGGGGTTGCAGACCGTCGGCGATCTTGCGGCTTTGCCGCCTATCGAAATCATCACACGTCTCGGTCAAGAGGGTCATCGTTTGCACCGCCTCGCGCACGGCCAAGAACCACATCTGCTCGTTCCCGTAGGAGCAGCTTTCACTCTTGCAGAACATCTTGCCTTTGACGCTCCGGTGGAAAATCTGGATTCCCTGCTTTTTGCACTCGGTCCCATGCTGAATCAATTACTTGTGCGTGCGCGCCAACGTGCTTATTCGCTTGCCAGCATTACCCTCCGTCTCACATTGGAACGCAGCGCCGATGTTGCTGACCGGATGAGAGAGGTTGGAACAAAAGCTCCTTCCATCCAAAACGACTCCCAGCTTTCGTCTTTGAGCCGAGATCCTCAACTGCCTGTAATCAAGGAAGGAACACAGACCGCTCAGTCCCCGTCCGCCTCGATGCACGTACATGTACGCACCATTAAACCTGCTCTTCCCCTTTGTGACCGCACTGTTTTTCTCAAGTTGTTGCAACTCGATCTGCAGGCGCACCCTGCGCCCGCAGCCGTTCTCGCCGTCACCCTTGACGCTGAGCCCGGATTCCGGCCCGATACCCAATCCGGCCTGTTTTCTCCACAATTGCCGGAATTAACGAGTTTGGAAGTCACCCTCGCTCGTCTGGCTGCCCTGGTCGGAGAGGACCGCGTCGGCTGCGCCGTCCTTACGGATACACATCATCCGGAGAACTTCCGCATGGACCGTTTCGATCTTCAAGCAGCCGGTCATAAGTCCCGGCCTTCAAGGCAAAGCGTTGGTTGGGCTTTGCGCCGCCTGCGACCGCCCCGGTTAATTCACGTCCGGCAAATTGAGGGACGGCTGAATACGTT
>CAXTRN010000343.1:0-2219 GCA_964246645.1 uncultured Acidobacteriaceae bacterium | reverse complement strand
GAATTTGTGCCATGGCCAAATGAGCGGGAGCCAAATGAGCAGGAGCAAAGCCGTGGCAGCAGTCGTGGCCGCAGGCAAGATGACCAGCAGTCACCACGGCTTCACGCCGGGGACCGGCAAAGCGTGGGGGCGCGCCGGGACCAACCCGGTGCGGGTGACGCGCAAAGGCTCGCTGAAAGTTTTGCCGATCCGAACGCGCAGGATGATGTGCACCTCGGCAAAAGCTTCGAAGAAACAAACTTCAGCGGCAAAAAGCACAAACAGCCGCTTGCCGAGCGGGTGCACAAGCCCCGAAGCTGGCGGCCGGCCATCCTCGTCGCCGTGGCGATCCTCTTGTTGGCGCTCATCGGCGGCTTGTTCGGATATTTGCCGCGCCACAATCGCAACAAAAAGATCGACACCCAAGCCCAAACCGTGGCCAGCGCGAAACCGACCGTTGAGGTGCAAGCCGTACAGCAGGTGAAAGAGCAGCAGGGTCTGGTATTGCCCGGCACCACGCTGCCGCTGACGGAGGCGTTCATCTACGCGCGTGCGAATGGGTATCTGACCAAGCGCTATGCCGACATCGGCGATCACGTCATCAAAGGTCAACTGCTCGGCACTATCGATGCGCCCGACCTTGATGCGCAGGTGGCGCAGGCGCGTCAACAACTCGACCAGGCCGAACAGCAGTTGTTGCAGCAGCGTTCCCAGCTGGCGCTGGCTTCGGTCACGGTGAACCGGTATCGGGTACTCGTGGCCAAGGGTGTGTTTTCGCGCCAGGACGGCGATACGCAGGAGACCAACTACTCGTCGAACGTCGCCAATGTCGCGGCGGCGCAGCGCAATGTGGACGCGTACCGCGCCAACCTGCAACGCAACATCGCGCTGCAAGGGTATGAAAAGGTTCGCTCGCCGTTCACGGGCATTATCACGCAGCGCAATGTCGATGTAGGCGCCCTGATCTCCGGCGCCGGCAGCACGGGCGGCCCGATCAGCGGCCCCGCCCCGCAAGGGCAAACCTCCGCCACGGGCGGCACGCAACAGGCAAGCCAGGCCAACACCGGAGGCACCACGGGCAATACCAGCGCGGCGGCCACACCGGGGCAATCGCCCGGGCAGGGCGGACCGCTCTTCGGCGTGGCGCAGGTGCAACGGTTGCGCATCCTGGTTTCGGTGCCGGAAGGCTACAGCACGGTCATCCACGCCGGTGGCCATGCGCAGCTGAACTTTCAGGAATACCCCGGCGTGCAGTTTCAGGGCGATGTGACCCGCACCGCCGATTCGGTCGATCCCAACACTCGCACCATGTTGACCGAGGTGCAGGTCGACAATCGGCAAGGCAGGCTCAAAAGCGGCATGTATGCGGTAGCGACCTTTCCACCCGCCGCCGGCCTTGGTGGACCGCTGATGATCCCCGGTGACGCGGTGGTCATCCGTGGCGATCAAACCTCGGTGGCCAGGGTCGTTAACGGAAAGATTCAGATTGCGCCCGTGGTGGTGGGCCGTGATTTCGGCAATGTGATTGAGGTGGTCAGCGGCCTTCGTGCCGGCGATCTGATCGTGACGCAGGTGACCGACGACGTGGTGCCGGGCGTCGCCGTGCAAACCCACATGGCCAAGGCGACCGAGGATCAGCCGCTCAAACCGCCGGCCCAGAATACGCCGCCGGGCGGCACCTCACGCTACGGCAACATCGGGATCACGGATGAAGCCATGCAGGGCCAGGCAGCCCAGCAAAACCAGCAGGGCGGTCAGCATGGCAAAGCCGGCGGAAGCGGCGGGAAAGCATCGACGGGCCAAAGCAAACCATGACGATCGGTACCTTCCAGAAAGCAACGGCCTGTGGGCTGCGCCGGTTCGTTCGCCCCAAAGGCGCATCGTGCCTGCCGCGCAGAGCCCGGCGCCCCCTGCAATTCACGCGTTTTGCGAGCCGCGCCAGCCTGGCCATGGCTGTGACGCTGCTGGCAAACCGCGCCTGGGCGCAGGTGCCTTCCACGGAGCCGACGCCTTCACCCGCCCTGCCCGCGACCCAAACCAACACACCCAATACCTCGCAACCCACACCGCAACAAAACCCATCGCCTTCCCCCGCGCTGCCACCCGATCTCGCACTGCCGGCGCTGAGCCCCGTTCCGGACCAGCGCTCCGAGCCCATCGGACCCACGCCCCAGAACCAGACGCAAAACCCGACCGGTTCCGCGAACTCAATCCGTCCACCCGCCGTCACGCCGCTCGAT
>CAXTRN010000342.1:363-2267 GCA_964246645.1 uncultured Acidobacteriaceae bacterium | reverse complement strand
GCACTAGATTGCGCACTCCTTCGCCACGATGTATCGCGAAGATGTTGGAAGGTTGGCAAAGCCCCAAAACGGTTAGGCCCCACTCGTGCAATCTCATTAAAACTGGATAGCAGCGAAATTGGAGATGCTTGTGCATCCGTCCGCTTCAACATGCGGCAGTATGACTCAACGATCGTTGGCCGGGACAGCCGCAGCCCGTTCGGCAGAGTAACCAAACTATTGTTTATCGTTTAAGTTACTGCTTCAGCAATATTTATTCTAAGCATATTGAGCCTGCGTTTCGTCCGGTATGCACCTGGTAACCCTATAAGAATGTAAAACTTAAGGCAGGCCAGCAAGGGCGTAAAGTCGTATTTTTACCAATCTAACACCACATTCTGAATTCATAGATTGACAAAAGCGTTTCCACAAATATATGCAGGATGCTGTAAAGATGGAACTACGTCATTGCAATTTGTCTGTTCACCGGCGAACATGGGTTGGGATCTTTTTAGGAACTCAGGAGACACCATGTCGAGCGTGGCCGAAGTACTCGTGGAAACGCTTGCCCTGTCCGGGGTCAAGCGGGTGTATGGTCTTCCCGGAGATTCCCTGAACGGCGTCACGGATTCTATTCGGAAACACAGCGAGCTCACCTGGATCCATGTCCGCAACGAAGAAGCGGCCGCGTTCGCTGCCGGCGCTGAAGCCGGGCTGACGGACCGGCTTGCGGTTTGCGCGGGCTCGTGCGGCCCGGGCAATCTTCACTTTATCAACGGGCTGTACGATTGCCACCGCAGCCGTGTGCCGGTGCTGGCCATCGCCTCGCAGATACCAAGCACCGAGCTGGGTACCACCTACTTTCAGGAAACAAACCCTCAGCAGATCTTCGCGGACTGCAGCCACTACTGCGGTGTTGTCGCAAGCCCGGAACAGATGCCGCGCATTCTCGCGATTGCCATGCGCACGGCGATTGCCCATCGGGGCGTGGCGGTCGTGATCCTGCCCGGCGACATCGCGACCCAGGGCTGCGACTCAGCTCCGGCACCGCTCGGCTTCCTCAGCAACGACTCCAGGCTGACGCCGCCCGACGCCGATCTGGCTGACGCTGCGGCGCTGCTCAACACGTCCAAGCGCGTCACAATTCTGGCCGGGGCAGGTTGCCGAGGCGCACATCCCGAACTCATGGCGATCGCCGAGCGCCTTCAGGCTCCCATCGTTCATGCGCTGCGCGGCAAGGAATTTGTCGAGTACGACAATCCGTACGACGTCGGGATGACGGGCCTGCTCGGCTTCACCTCCGGCTATCGCGCGATGGAGCGCTGCGACACCCTGCTCGCCCTGGGCACCGACTTTCCTTACCCGCAGTTCTACCCGGAAAAGGCTCGCAAGATTCAGGTGGATGTGCGGGGCGAACAGATCGGTCGCCGTACCGTCGTCGATATCGGCCTGATCGGGACTGTGAAGGAGACGGTGGCGGCGCTGCTGCCACTTCTCGAGAAGGGCAGATCGAACGCCCACCTTGAGGACAGCCGCGAGCATTACCAGTCCACCCGCAAGGACCTCGACCATCTCGCGGTTGGGAAACCCGGTACCACGCCGCTGCACCCTGAATACGTCACCAGTGTCGTGAACAAAATCGCTGCGCAGGATGCCATCTTTACCGCGGATGTCGGCACCCCGACTATATGGGCCGCGCGCTATCTTTCCTTCAACGGCAAGCGCCGCCTGCTCGGTTCCTGGTCGCACGGCTCCATGGCTTCCGCCCTGCCGCAGGCCATCGGCGCGCAGGCCGCGTTTCCCGGTCGGCAGGTCGTTTCCCTGTCCGGCGACGGCGGCCTTGCCATGCTTATGGGCGAGCTGCTCACCGCGGTACAGGGCAAGCTGCCGGTCAAAATAATCGTTTTCAATAACGGGGCGCTCGC
>CAXTRN010000342.1:0-353 GCA_964246645.1 uncultured Acidobacteriaceae bacterium | reverse complement strand
CTCAAGAATCCGGACTTCGCCAAACTCGCCGAGGCTTGCGGCATCTTCGGCGCACGCGTCACGCAGCCGGAACAGCTTGAGCCCGCGCTCGCCGCCGCATTTGCGCACGACGGACCGGCTTTGATCGACGTCGCCGTACACCGTCAGGCGCTGTCCATGCCGCCCACCATCACCGCCAAGCAGGCCGCCGGATTCAGCCTTTATCTGCTGCGGTGCGTTCTGGATGGTCGCGGCGACTCCGTGATCGATCTCGCCAAAACCAACCTCCTCGACCGGATTTTCGCTTAAACCGTTGTTTCGCCCGGGAAGGGTGACTCATGAAAATCGCCTTATTCGTTCCCTGCTACATCGAT
>CAXTRN010000341.1:0-2273 GCA_964246645.1 uncultured Acidobacteriaceae bacterium | reverse complement strand
GCCTAAAAACAGCTGCCTGGCAAACGGCCGGCTGCCAAACGGCTGCATGCCAAACGGCTGCATGACAAACGTCATGGCGGATCGCTGACAGGAAGCACTGCAGGATATTTGGCGTACCGCTCATATTTGGAACAGCCAAGGGGAATGGCCGATCCGATTGCCTGCCGATGCGCGCCTGTTCAGGCGAGAGACAGGAATCGGGTGCGGCACGGGGGCGCGGAGGCAAGCATGAGTGGTGATCCGTTATGGATGAAGGGTCTTTTAAGCGTTCACATTGTTGCCGGCTTCGGCTCGTTCCTACTGGCGCCGGTCGCGTTGGCAACGGCCAAAGGCGGCAGGGCGCATAACCGCTGGGGGATGGTTTACCTGTGGTCGATGGGCGTGGTGGCGGCGACGGCGCTGCCGATGGCGCTGTACCGGCCGGTGCTTTTCCTGGCGCTGGTGGCGGTCTTCAGCTTTTACCTGGCGTTTTCGGGATATCGCGTACTGAAGCTAAAGAGCCTGGCGCGCGGTGGACGCGCTCAGCCTATTGACTGGATCGCCGCGGTGATCGCCTTTGGCAGCGGTGCGGCCTTGGCACTGCTGGCCTGGCTGCGACCGGCTGCGGTGCAGCACATGGGCGTGGTTGCAGTGTTGTTCGGCTGTTTGAGCATGCGCACGGCAGGGGTGAGTTTGTGGGGTTTCGTAAGCAAGCCGCGCGAAAAGATGTTCTGGTGGTACACGCATTTGGGAAACTTCATCGCCAGCTACGTGGCGGCATGGACGGCCTTCTGCGTCGTGACGCTGCCCCGGATCCTGGGCGATCATCTGTGGCTCTGGATCTGGCCGACGGCGGTCGGGATACCGGCCATTGCGATCACGACGGGGTATTACAAGCGAAAGTTCGCGCCGCGAACACCGGGAATGCCGACACCGCCGCCGGCGGCGGTAGGAGCGTAAACGAAGCTGCAAAGGCCGGCCCGCTTCTGGAGATTAGGCGGAGCGGGGCTGCGTGGCAGACCGGCCCGGGCGTAATCCGACCGACTTCGACGTTTGCACCAGCTTCCAGATGCCGATGCCGGTGAACAGGAGCAAAATCGCCCAAAAGGCGATCAGGATGGTGACAGCCCAGCGTTCGGAAAAGTGGCTCCACAGCTTCAGCACCTGTGCGCCGTACCGCAGGCCAAGCCAATACGCGATGATGTGCCGCGCGAGGCGGCTGGCCGTAAAGGCGACCATGAACCGGCGGCGCGACATGTGGACCGCACCCGCGACCAGCACAAATGGCGAAAGGGGCACCGGCGGCGGCAGAATGGCCGGAAGCGCGATAGACACCAAAGAGTGTTGTTCGACCCAGTTGGTGACTTTTTGGAGTATCCGCTTGGAAACACGCTTTTCAAGAAAGGCCATGCCGCCTGCCTGACCGACAGCGTGTGACAAAAAGCCGCCCAGGGCAGAGCCAAAGGTAGCCAGGCCAATGACAAGAAAGGCGTTGGAATGGTTTGCCGCATACAAAATCACCAGAATGTCGGTAACGCCGGGGATCGGGAGCGGAATGAACGAGCTGTCGACAACCGAAATGAGCGTGAGGCCGACCAGGCCGAAGTGAATCAGCAGCGACATCATGTGCCCGCCCGTAGCACCTGCGGCGAAGGACGCGGCGAAAGAGGCGGCGAAACCGAGAAGAAGAAGCATCACGGGGTGAGACGCGCCCGAAGCAGCGGATGTTTCTTGCGCATTTCGGCGCATTTCCGCTCAGCCCGATTGGAACGGGTGGCCGGGCTCAGCTTTGTGTAAGCAGGCGAAGTTCAGGCAACGGGGGCAACACCTCGCACTCGGCGGCAAAGCGCCGAAATACTCGGATGGCTTCCAGGCAGGCCTCATCCAGGTGATAGTGGATATTTTGCGTGAGATAGGTGTGAATGGTTTCGGCGCGCAGGGGCAGCCTTTGGCTCCACTCGGCGACGAGTTCTTCGATGTGCGCGGTGCCGGCGGCGCGGCTTTCGTTGAGGTCGGCGATGAGTTGGACGGCGGGTTGGGCGGCGGGCTGAGGGGCTTGCGGGGTGACGGGCGCGAGCAGCGCTTCAGGCCGGACGGCCCAAACGGCCGCCACCCACGGCAGGCCGGTGTGCTGGCGCCACAGCTGGGCGATATCCAGCCAAAGGAGCGTATCGGGCGGGGCGGTGTCGACTGGAGCGGCTTGAGTCGCAGCGGCGTGGGTCGCACTGGTTGGGATCGCAGCGGCGTGGATCGCAGCGGCGTGGGGCGCACGGGTTGGGATCGCAGCGGCGTGG
>CAXTRN010000340.1:0-2273 GCA_964246645.1 uncultured Acidobacteriaceae bacterium | reverse complement strand
CAAAATACCCCTAATACCGGGCGCATCGAGTTCCGCGACGTTTGGTTCACCTACGCCCCACTCACCCCGGAACAAACCGTTGCCCTCGCCGCCATAGGCAAAACCAACCCCGCCTCGCTCGACACCGTCGACTGGATCCTCCGCGGCGTTTCGTTCACCATCGAGCCCGGCACCACCGCCGCGATCGTCGGCCACACCGGCGCCGGCAAAACCACCATCACGGCCCTGATGATGCGTTTCTACGACGTCCAACGCGGCCGGGTCCTCGTCGATGGCGTTGATGTGCGCGACCAGGACCTCACGACCCTGCGCCGCCGCTTCGGGGTCGTCCTTCAGGACCCATTCCTCTTTTCGGGTACAGTCGCCCAAAACATCAGGCTTGGCTCAAATTGGATCACCGATGATGAAGTGGCCAATGCTGCCGAAGAGGTCAATGTAGGCGAGTTCATTCGTACCCTGCCCGGAGGTTTTGCCGAACCCGTCATCGAACGCGGCGCCACCCTTTCCACCGGCCAAAAGCAGCTCATCTCTTTTGCCCGTGCTTTGGCCCATCGCCCCGGCATCCTCATCCTCGACGAGGCCACCAGTTCCGTCGACACTGAAACCGAGCTCCGCGTGCGCTTGGCGCTTGCCCGGATGATCACCGGCCGCACCAGCGTGCTGATCGCACACCGGCTTTCCACTATCCAGCGCGCGGACACCATTCTTGTCATGCACAAAGGCCAGCTGCGTGAACAAGGCACCCATCAGGAACTCCTCGCCGTGCACGGTCTCTACTGGCGCCTTTACCGTCTCCAGTACAAGGACCAGGAACTCGGTACACCCACGGCCGACACCGTCACCGCCTGACCGCCTAGGCCGACCCAAACCAATCGAACGAATCCAGATCGGAGCACGAAGCGTTAGCGTACCGGCACCGCCCAGGCATTATGGCCTGGGTTTTAAGGTCAGAAATTTAACCCGGCTCCCTTCACCCCTGCAGGTACCAGGGTACGTTGATGACCACGATGCGCCGATTTCCCTGCAATAACAGCCGCGTCTTCAACACCGTCGATCGATGGTTGTGCAGCAGGTACTGGTACCACCGGGTCGTGACCAGTTCCGGCACGATCACCGCAATCCGCCGGTCCGGCGTCTTCTTTTCCGTGTCCAGCACATAATTCATCACGGGCGTCGTCACAAAACGGAACGGCGACGGAAGCGAGATGACGGTCGGCGGTTTAAACGGCGTTCCTTCGGCGGCCTTCTGCAGCCGCTGCTTCCATCCGCCATCCCCTTCTTCGCCCGTTTCTTCCGCGCAATCGACATGCAGCACCAGCACCTCCGGCGTCAGCGAACACGCAAACTGCAATGCCGCCTCAGACGCCCGATCCCAGTGCGATACCGGCAAAATCGCCAGCGGTGCCGATTCCTTGCCCAGATGCAGGGTGTCTATCTTCGACTCTTCCGCCGCGCGTACGTAATACCGATGCACGGCGCGCATCAAGAGAATCAGCAACGGCACCATCAGCACCGTGATCCACGCGCCTTCCAGAAACTTTGCCAGCAGCACAATCACGACCGTGCATCCGGTCGCCGCGGCGCCGATGCCATTGATCGTCATATACAACCCCGACCGCTTTCCCTTGTTTTTCCGCCAGTGCATCACCATCCCGGCCTGCGACAGCGTAAATGCAAGGAAAGCTCCTATGGCAAAAAGTGGAATCAAGCGGTCGGTCACACCGTGAAAGGCGACCAGCACCAGCGCCGCCAGCACCGCCAGGACCAGAATGCCCTCCGTGTACACCAATCGGCGTCCGCGGATAGCGAAAAATCGTGGCAAATACCCGTCTTCGGCGATCGCCCGGCAAAGCCTTGGAAAATCCGCATATGCTGTATTTGCCGAAAGCGACAACAGCACCAGGATCGATCCCATCGTCACGTAGTAGAACGCACCCTTGCCCGCGACAGCCGCCGTCAGCATCGACAGGAGGCTCTGGTAGTGCGGCGATCCGGGTTCCGTGGCCATGATCTTGTACACCTTCGTGAGGTGCGCCAAACCGGCCAGAAACAAGCCCAGCAGCACGACGATGACCGCCAGGGTGCGTCGCGCCGTCCGGGTGTTCGGGTCCTTGAAGGCCACAACCCCGTTGCTCACCGCTTCCACGCCCGTCAACGCCGTGCAGCCGCTGGCAAACGCCCGGATCAGCAACCACGCGCCTACCGCCGCCACCGCATGGGCCGGGGCTGCGGGCGGGGCCCCCACCGGCGCCGGCTGCCCCCCGCCCATCCCC
>CAXTRN010000339.1:0-2292 GCA_964246645.1 uncultured Acidobacteriaceae bacterium | reverse complement strand
TGCCGTTGTTGCGTGAGTCAGGCGTGATCGGCGGGCTCACCTTTGCAGCGTTTCGTGCTTTTGGACGATGCTGGCGTATCTGCTGCAGGCACACTACCGCCTTGGGCCGGGAGCGGCGGGCACCTTCGGTCTGGTAGGCGCGGCGGGAGCGCTGGCAGCGCCCTTTGCCGGACGCTTGGCCGACCGTCGCGGCACCCGCTACGTCGTGTCGTTCGCGGGCGCAGTCATCACGGCCTCGTTCATTTGGCTGTGGGCAGCGGATTGGTTGCCCATTCCGCGCCTTTTGCATCTGGCGGGACTCGTAGTGGGGGTTATCGCGCTCGATGCGGGCACGCAGGTGATGCAAGTGGCCAACCAGACCCGGATCTTTGGGCTCAACCCCGGTGCCCGTAGCCGGTTAAATACGATTTACATGACGATGTACTTCATCGGCGGCGCCCTCGGGTCGGCGCTGGCGGGCGTGGCTTGGAACCGCTTCAGCTGGACTGGCGTGTGCGCCCTCGGTGCCGGCCTGATCATCACCGCGGGTGCGGTGCACAGCTTCGGTCCGAGCCGAACGATGGTGGATGTGAAGCTGACAGGCGAGAGTGCGGCTGAGTTGGGATAGCTGCGGTGTGCCCTCTGCGCCTGCTGTGTGTGCGGACCCATGCAGGCACAGGTAGGCGGTAGTGGTGGGCGAGGCAGGGCTCGAACCTGCAACCCCGGACTTAGAAGGTCCGTGCTCTATCCAATTGAGCTACTCGCCCGCGAAAACACACGCCTGTGCCGGCCGGCCCCAGCCTGCGACTGCGTTCAGGCCGCGTTAGTCGATTGTAGCGGAGCCGACGGGCAGGGCGTGCTCACGTTCGCGCAATAGGTGCACGACGGCTTCGAGTGCCGCTTCCCAGCGACGGACGGCTGTTTCCGGGTCGAATGCGGCTGCGGTGATGTAAAGGGTCGCCCCGAAGCCTTCAAGAACGTCCCCGTGCAGGTCCACAACTGCCGGGCGCAGCACCGCTTCGAACGAGCTTTCCCGGTGCGGCAGCTTTGAAGCTTTACGGACGAGGCGACTGAGCCGTTCGGTTGCCAGATGCGGTGAGGCGAAGACTCCCCGCTCGCGCCAAAGCACGTCGATGTAGCTGCCAAAGCCGAAAGCTGTCTCCTCGTCACTCAGGTCGAATTCCAAGCGCATCATTTCCAGCGTCTCGCCGCCGTCTTCCGGGGAAAGCGTCCAAGCGTCGCATTTCGAGGTCAAAAAAGCGGAGCGGGTACCGTTCAGCGAACGCAAGGCGCGGCGCAGCGCGGGATAATTTTCGGCTTCGGAAATTTCTGCGATATCGAAGGGCTCGGTACGCAGATCGACGAAATGGGCGTTGCCGTCCGGGTCAGACCAGGGAACCACGATGACGGGGTCGTCGGTTCCGCACGCGGCGGTCCACTCGGCATGCATACCCTTCAGAGTACAGGGGAGGCGGGGACAGTGTGTCCGAGCACAAATCGGAGCGCCGTTTGTTCCGCCCAATAGCCGTCATCGCCATTGGCGGGTTCCGGTGTCGCGAGAAAGGCACAATGGCCGCCATGCGCGGTTTCGAGCAGAGTGATTTGGGAATTTGCCGCAATGGTAGCGCGGGTTTCGTTCGTGATGCGGATGAAGGGGTCGTCACAGGCGTGAAGCAACAGCGTGGGCACGCGGATGCGTCCGAGCACGCGTGCCGCCGATGCGCGGGCGTAATAGTCGTCTGCATCGCGAAAGCCGCCATACAAAGCCGTGATGCGTTCGTCGAAATCGCGGACCGACCCAATGCCCTCGGCGCGGCGCTGATCGAAGGCGCGAGGGAACAAGAAGGCTTTGCGGCGGAAACGCGTGACAAGCGCTTTGACAAAGCGGCGCTCATACAAGCGATTCGAGCGCAGATGGAGCGCATCGGCCGAGGCCGCCAGATCCATGGCAGGCGAAACGCCGACCACCGCTCGAAGTGCTGGCGGGGCATCCGCCCCGAGCTCGCCGGCGAGCTTCAGCACCAGGTTTCCGCCCATGGAATAGCCGATGAGGGCGATGGAGGAAAGCTGTTCGGCGGCGAGAAAGAAGCGCAGCACCGCACCCACATCGTCCGACATGCCCGAATGATAGAGCGTCGGGGTCAGGCGCTCGGTGCCGCCACAATTGCGCATGTTCATGCGCATGACGTTGGCGCCGGCACGCCAAAATTTGGCGCTGTTGCCCAACACATATTGCGAAGAAGCGGAGCCCTCCAAACCGTGCAGCACAAGGACGGTGAGACGGCTGCGCCGGACGTCCGCGGGCTGCCAATG
>CAXTRN010000338.1:0-2320 GCA_964246645.1 uncultured Acidobacteriaceae bacterium | reverse complement strand
TTCCGAGGGTGGGCGCATCCAGGAGATCGTGAGTTTGCCGCTGGGCGCGGTGCGCTTGCAACAGGAATTTTTGCGCTCTGACCCGCCCGCAAAGGCAGACATCGGGCGCTTGAAACAGTTCATCGACCGCGAACTGGGACGCATCGACCGCAAGCTGGGCCACCCAGAGGTGGATCTGGTGTTGGCGACCTCCGGCACTGCGGCCGCGCTGGCCGAAGCCAGCAACGCCCTGCCGGCGGAGGGTGCAGTGGAAAAGCACACAGCGAAGCTGCCTCGGGGTAAAACGGCCGCCGCCGCGCCCGCACCGTTGCAGGCAGATACGCCTTCAGTGCGTCGCCTGGCGGAGCGCTTGTTGAAGATGAGCAATGCGCAACGGGCGGCGGTGCGCGGCATCGGGCCGCGGCGGTCGGAGATCATCGTCGGCGGCGCGCAGGTGTATGCGACGCTGTTGGAGCGTGCGGGGCTTCCCGGCTTTCGGTACTCGCCACTGGGCTTGCGGGATGGCGTGCTGGCGCAGATGCTTGCCGACGGCGACATCCGCGCTTCTGTACACCAGACCATGGAAGCGGAGCGCTGGGAAGGCGTGCTGCAGGTGTGCCGCCGCTACGGCGTGGAACCCGCCGCCCAGGAACCCGTGCGCAAGCAAGCCGAAGCGCTGTTTGACGATCTGCAGCGCCTCCACGAGCTGCCGGCGGAGTACCGGTCCTGGCTGGCGGCGGCGGCCATGATGCGCGAAGTGGGCAAGTTCATGAACCGCCAGGGTCATCACCGGCACACGCAATACATCGTGGCCAACTCGGAGATTTTTGGCTTTTCGCCGACGCAGCGGGTCGTGGTGGCCGCCATCAGTCGGTATCTCGGAAAAAGCCGGCCGGAGTTGATGGATCGGCCCATGCGCACGGTGCCCGTGGAAGAACACACCCATGTGAAGCGGGCCGTGGTGCTGTTGCGACTGGCTCAGGCCGCCCACGGGGAGCGCGCCGGCAGTGCGCTGCGGGTGCGTACGCTGTTATATCCCAAACGCGTTGTGCTGCAGCTGCAGCCGTCCCGCGGTGGCGCTGAACTGGAGGCCTGGTCGCTTCGAAAGGAGGCCGCTTACTTCCGTGAGGTCTTTCGCCGCGAGCTTTTTGTGGAAGTGTCGTAAAGCGCACGAACGATGCGCGGTTCCAGCATCCATTGCAGCATGGCCGGGCCGCGTTCCACGCTCACGCGCGCCAGTGAGCCCTTCCGGAGCCGGACGCGGGCCGGCAATGTGGCGGTCTCCGGGGCCCCTTCCTCAGATGTTTTTTCAGCGAACTGGCTGATGGAAGGCCCGATCAGCTGACCCAGAAATGTGGTCAACGTGGGGTTGTGACCGACCATCAGGACATTTTCGTAGTTGCGGCATTCATAGATGAGTTTGCCGAACTGGGCGAAATCGGCATTGGGTTCAAGCGCTTTGGCATGCAGGATCCTGGCCTCGTATCCCATCTCTGTGCCGACGAGCTGCGCCGTTTGCAGGCAGCGCTTTAGCGGGCTCGACACGATGAGGTCGAAATTCAGCCGCATCGCGCTGAGGATGTGCGCCAAATGCAGGCAGTGCCGCTTTCCATCCTTGTCCAGGGGGCGCTTGATGTCGATTTTGGGATTGGCGCGCCGTGTGCCCGCGCTGGCGTGCCGCAAAAGGTATAGGTTCAGGCGGCTGCGGTTGCTGTGCAGGATGGAGGTCACGGAAACTTCCACCTCCGGGTTCCTGCTCAAGCGCTCGGCGGGACTGGGTTCCGCGGTCAAAGGCGCTGGGTCTGCGGCTTGCGGCACAGCCTGTAACGTATCCGCGAAAGCTGCAGGCGCTGTCTCGGGAAAAATCTCTGTCGGTTGGTCGAGCATGGCTTCGTCGGTCACCCATGGGTGGATGACCGACGGTGGGCAGAAGTTGCGCCGCGGGTGGGCGGTGGGTGCCCTGCTGAAGGAAAATGCCTTGCAGCAACGCGGATTTCTCTTTCGGGAGTGAAAGCAAAGCGAAAACGGGCTTAAGGTGTGGGGTGGGGTAGCTGCCACAGTTCTGCATACAACAGGCCGCCCAGGCGTTCTTTGCGGGCAAGGCACTTGAAGCCTGCCTCGCCGAGGGCGCGCTGCGGGTTGGGCAGGCGGTTGGGGCGAAGGCCTGTGAGAATGCGGAAGCTGAGATACAGCAGACGGATGTAAATCGCCGCCGGCGGCCGCAGCAGCCGATGCCGCGGCAGGCCGAACTCCGAGATCACCCATAGGCAACCGGGCCGCACCTCCGAAGCAAGGCGGCTGGCCAGCATGTCGACCTCATCCTGCGTCAGGCAGTCCAGAA
>CAXTRN010000337.1:0-2325 GCA_964246645.1 uncultured Acidobacteriaceae bacterium | reverse complement strand
ATGAGAGCGTCCGCTTTGGTTGACCGGGCATTGGGGAGTGGTTCTAGTCGGTTGCGACGAGCTCGCTTTCGGGTTGCGGGCGTATACTGGGCGCGTTCGGGCGATATCCGTTGCCGGCATGTTTGCCGGCGAAACGGAGTGGCACTGGAGAGAATGATGAGCGTACACCAGCTTCGTTCCGCGGAGCGTGCGTCCCCTGCGCGCAAAGTGACCGCGCAAACCCTGTTAGCGATGAAGCAACAAGGGCAGCCGATCACGGCGCTCACGGCGGTCGACTACCCTTCGGCGCGGCTGGTCGATGAGGCCGGAATCGATTTTGTGCTGGTGGGTGATTCCCTGGCGATGACGGTGCTGGGCTATGACAGCACGCTGCCGCTGACTGTGGACGAAATGCTGCACCATGCGCGCGCGGTGCGGCGCGGCGTGCGCGAAGCGTTGCTGGTGGTGGACATGCCTTATGGCAGCTATCACGCGGGTGACGAGGACGCCGTGCGGCATGCCTTGCGCTTTGTAAAGGAAGCCGGCGCCGAGGCGGTAAAGCTCGAAGGTGGACGGCAGCGTGCGGCGCTAGTCGAGCGATTGACCCAGGCAGAGGTGCCGGTGGTCGGGCACATCGGGCTGACGCCGCAAAGCCTGCACCGGATGGGCGGGTTCAAAGTGCAGGGGCGTACGGTGCCGGCGGTAGAATCGCTGCTGGCGGATGCCGCGGCGCTGGCGGGGGCGGGCGCGATCGCGTTGGTCGTGGAAGGCGTTCCCCGCGAGGTGGCGGCGCAGATTACGGCTTCGTTGCCGATTCCAGTGATCGGCATCGGCGCGGGGCCGCAGTGCGACGGGCAAATCCTGGTATTTCATGACCTTTGTGGGCTGTGCTTTAGGCCGGCGGCGAAATTTGTGCGGCGCTTCGCGGAGGCGGACGAGGTTCTGCGGAACGGGATTGAGGGGTTCCGCGCGGCTGTGGTGGAGCGGAGCTTTCCATCGGATGGGGAAAGCTACCATCTGCCGCGTGAGGTGGCTGCGGCATTGGCGCGTGCGGCGGCTCTGGGCGGTGCACAATGAGCGGGGAAAGCCGGTTGTTCCTTGTGGGCTCAGCAGGAGCGGCAGAGCACTCGCCGGCACTGCGGGATGACCACGCCGGAAGCGGAAGTAAACCGGACGCCCTGCAAACCCGATTGCCCATGCAGGTGGTCACGACGGTGAGCGAGATGCGGGCGGGTTGCCGGGCGGCGCGGCGGCGGGCTGGGCCTGAGGCGAGGCTCGGATTGGTGCCGACCATGGGCGCGTTGCACGCGGGGCACCTGGCGCTGGTGCGGGCCGCACAGCGGGCGTGCGAGCTGGTGGCGGTTTCCCTGTTTGTGAACCCGACGCAGTTCGCGCCGGGTGAGGATCTGGCACGTTATCCCCGCACCTTTGCAGCGGACTGCGCCTTGCTGGCAGAAGCGGGCGTCGATCTGCTTTTCGCTCCGAGTGCTGCGGAAATGTACCCGGTCGGTGCGGAAACCTTTGTGGACGTGCCGGGGATCGGGGCGCGGCTGGATGGGGCTTCGCGGCCCGGGCACTTTCGCGGGGTCGCGACGGTGGTGGCAAAGCTGTTTGGGATTGCAGAGCCGGATCTCGCATTTTTTGGACAAAAAGACGCTGCCCAGGTGGCTGTGCTGCGAGCGATGGTACGCGATCTGCATTTACCGGTGCAGCTGGAGGTTTGCCCGACGGTGCGCGAAGCCGATGGACTGGCGCTGAGTTCGCGCAATCGCTACCTGACGGCCGGCGAGCGGATGGACGCGCTGGCGCTTTCGCGGACGCTGCGGGCGGTGGAGGCACAGGCGGCGCGTGGCCTGGAGGTGGCGACGCTGTTGCACATGCTGCGCGAGGCGATGGCCGCTGCACCGGGGGTGCGTGTGGATTACGCGGAGATCGTCGATCCGGACACGCTGTTGCCGGTGGCGGAGTTGAGCCAAGGAGCACTGGTCGCGGTGGCGGCATGGGTAGGAACGACGCGGCTGATCGACAATGTGCTGCTGCCGCCGAGCGGGTCCGGGGCACGAAGCGAGGCTGACAGCGAGGTTGACCGCGGGATCAGGGCTGGCATCAAGAGCAAGGCCGGGCAATGAAGGTGCTTTTGGGCGTGGGCGGCGGCGTCGCGGCGTACAAAGCCGCGGAGTTGGCTCGTTTGTTGCAGAAGGGCGGTCTGACGGTAGAGGTGGCTATGACGCGCGCCGCCGAGCGTTTTGTGACGCCGCTGACCTTTGCGGCGTTAACCGGCAAGCCGGTGTACACCTCGCTTTGGCAGCCTTCCGGGGCCAGCGGGGACGGAGGCACGGGGGAAGG
>CAXTRN010000336.1:0-2329 GCA_964246645.1 uncultured Acidobacteriaceae bacterium | reverse complement strand
AGCACAGGGCCGGCGGGATCAACCCAAAGAGCAGCACGGGTCAAATGAGCGGGATGAGCTAAATGAGCGGGACGAACGAATGTTTGGCGATAACGACAAGCTGTCGGCGCTGTTGCTTAAGGGGATAGGGGCCGATCTGCTGGTGCTGCTTTCCGATGTGGACGGCTTGTATGATCGCGATCCGCAGGAGGCTGGGGCGCAGGTGGTGGCGCATGTGCCGGTCGTGGATGCGGCGGTGCTGGCGCTGGCGCGGGGCGGCAATGGCCGGGGACGGGGCGGCATGTTGTCGAAGCTGGAAAGCGCGCGGATGGTTGTCGAAGCGGGGAAAGTGGCGGTTATTGCGCATGGGCGCACGCCGCAGATATTGGAACGCCTTCTCGCGGGTGAACCGGTGGGCACATGGTTCGGAAAGTCGAGTGAGATGTGGGGCCACGGCTCCCCATTGGGGAGCGAGGCTTGAGGTGAGAGCGGCGGAAGGGGATGCTGCGGCAAAAGTTGATGCCGCGGCCAAGATGGATGCGGTGCGCACGGCTGTTCTGGGAGCGAAGGCGGCCTCGCGTGTCCTGGGAACGCTGAGTGCGGCGCAGCGGAATGGCGCGTTGGAAGCAATGGCGGCTGCTTTGAGCGATGCCACATCGGCGTTGTTGGCGGCCAACGTGGAGGATCTGCGGACAGCCGCGGCATTGACCGGTGCGGAAGCGTTGCTGCCGGCTACGCTTTCACGGCTGACGCTGGATGAGGACAAGGTGCAGGAGATGGTCGCGCAACTGCGGTCGGTGGCCGCGTTGCCGGACCCGCTGGGGCGTGTGCTCGATGCGCTGGAACTGGATGATCGGGAGCCTGGGCGAAGCGACGGCTTGCCGGCTGGGCAGGAACGCTTTCCTGCGGAAATGACCACCGATGCGACCAACGCGGCTGAAGCCGGGGCACGGCGTGGGCTGTATTTACAGAAGATCAGCGTGCCCTTGGGGGTGCTGGCCGTCATTTTTGAGGCGCGACCGGATGCGGTGACCCAGATTGCGGCGCTTGCGTTGAAGAGCGGCAATGCGGTGCTGTTGAAGCCGGGGCGCGAGGTGGAGCGGACGGCGGCGGCGCTGGTCCATGTGCTGCGAGGCGTGCTCCGAGAGCGGGAATTGCCGATGGATGCGATCGTGCTTGTGCCTGGGCGTGAGCAGGCCCATGCCTTGCTTGCCATGCATCACCTGATCGATATGGTGATTCCGCGGGGATCAAAGGCGCTGGTGGAGTATGTGCAGGCGAACACACGGATTCCGGTGCTGGGCCATGCCGAAGGGGTGTGCCACATCTACGTGGATCGCGCGGCCGACCCGGCGCTGGCGCTGCGCGTGATCGCCGATGCCAAACTCGACTATGCCGCGGCCTGCAATGCGGTGGAGACGGTGCTCGTGCATCGCGAGATGGCGTCGATGCTGGTGCCGCGCTTAATAGAAAATTTGCAGGCCAAAGGTGTGCAACTACGTGGAGATGCGCGGGTACAGTCGATCGCCGCATCGGTGAAAGCTGCACAGGTGGAGCCGGTCGGGGACTGGCATACCGAGTTTGGCGGGCCTGTGTTGGCGGTGGGCGTAGTGGACTCACTCGACGCGGCGCTGGAGCACATTCACCTGTACGGATCGGCGCATACAGAAAGCATCCTGACCGAGGATGTGGCGACGGCGGAGCGGTTTTTACGCGAGGTGGATGCAGCCGGCGTATTTCATAATGCGTCTACCCGCTTTGCGGATGGATTTCGGTATGGATTTGGAGCGGAGGTTGGAGTTTCGACCAGCAAGTTCCACGCGCGCGGACCAGTGGGTTTGGACGGTCTGACGACCTACAAATATCTGCTACGTGGGCAAGGGCATGTGGCCGGGGATTACCGTGGATCGGGAGCGCGGGCATTTACGCATCGGCGGTAGATTGGTGGATTGCCTAGGTTGGTGGCACATTTGTAAGAACACCCCTTTCTTTCGCGATGAGGCTGCGCAAAAGAGGCACCGGGCAGTTATTCTCGGAATGAGCTCCGAGGTCGGCAGAACCTGCAGGTCTCTCCACTGCGCGCTTTGCGCTCCGGTCGAGATGACAAGGCTGTTTACGGCTAGTTTGGGCAGCTCATCTACAAGTAAGCTAGGCAGCTCATCTACAAGTAATCTAGGCAACTCATCTACAGCTAATCTAGATGAGAACAGTTCCAGTCCCTTATGAGTCACTTCGGTCCGCTGCTTCGTCCTCGGGTTCTTATTGTCGGAACGGGGTTGGTTGGTACTTCGTTTGGTTTGGCGTTGAAGGCGCTGGGGCCTGCGTTTGGGGGCTTGGTGCTGGGCTGGGA
>CAXTRN010000335.1:0-2336 GCA_964246645.1 uncultured Acidobacteriaceae bacterium | reverse complement strand
GCAGAGGCAAACCCCGATCCCGCCCCCGCGCCCGTCGGCCCCGAAGAGGATACGGCGCCGAGCACGTTGCACAGCCAGGGATTCCTGAGTTCCATGTTGCATTCCGGTCCGTTCACCGGCCTTGTGCTGGACGCCATGGAACCGCAGTTGGCCAGCTTCTTCGGCGTGTCGCAGGGAACGGGCCTGCTCGTGCATTCCGTAGCGCCCGGCAGCCCCGCCGCACAGGCCGGGTTGCGCGCCGGCGACGTGGTCGTGCGTGCTGACCTGTACACTCTGCGCACAGCAGCCGACTGGACCAAACGCGTTCACGCTGCCAAGGGTCGTCCGCTCACCTTGTCGGTGCTACGGGAACGGCGTCTGCTGACCCTGACCCTGCAACCCGACCTGAAGCACCATTCCTTATTAGAATGGCCTTCGCTGTTCTGATCCGGTCCTGTACCTTCACCCTTGCCACGATCTGCAACCGCGCTCGGAACGACAGGAGCCTACTTCGCCGGAACCGGCTTGCCTTCCTGCACATAATTTTTATTCCATGCGGGAATTTCCACCACATAGGTTCCCGGCTTTTCAATTACCGCCTGGCAGCCCAGTCGCGAGTTCAGTTGCAGACCCGGTGCAAGATCCAACCGGTCCAGCTCTTTTTCTTCCGTCTCGGAAAGCGTTTTTCCACCTTCGACCACATGCAGATGGCAGGTTGTGCAGGCGCACACGCCGCCGCAGGCGTGGTCTAGAAAAACGCCATAATTCTCGGCGACATCGAGAAAGCTCATCGGTTCGCCATGCCCGTCGTAGGGCAGCGACCCGAATGGAAATTCAACGGTTTTGCCTTCGGGCTTAAAGGTCACGCGCACAACGTCGGGCGCGGGCGGCAAGGAAAGATCGATCGGAGGCAACAGGGGCGAAAGGTGTTCGGACATGGCTCTTCCAGTGTAGTGGATGCCCGGGAGCACGCGCCCAACATCAGCAGATCAGCGATCCATCCTTGCCGCGCACCAGCTGTTCCAGCCCCCTGAGCCGTGCTTGATTACAGCCTTGAGCCTCGATTACAGCCCTGAGCCTCGATTACAGCCCTGAGCCTCGATTACAGCCCTGAGCCTCGGTTACAGCGCCCACCAGACCACCGCCGCCATCAGCACGCCCATCCACAAACTGCGCTTGGAGGTGCATGCCCACACCACCGGATCGTCGTGCATTTCACCACGGCTGGCCAGCATCCACACCTGGCTCAGCCACAGCAGCAAGACCGGCACCACCAGCCACAGGCGCGTGGTGTGCGCATACAGCCGCGTGGTTTCGGGATTGTTGATGTACAACGTCATGACCACCACGGCGGCATACGCGGCCCCGGTGCCCAGCGCGCGTAGCTGTTCCAGGTCGCCCACCGAGTAGCCGCGCCCGTTGGTGACCGCGGCGCCGCGTTCCCGCACGCTTTCCATTTCGCTGAAGCGCTTCACAAAGGCCAGCGACAGAAAGAAAAAGACGCTGAAGCCGGCCAGCCAGGCTGAAATCGTCACCCCGGTGGCCGCGCTGCCGGCAAGGATGCGGATCGTGTACAAGCCGCTGAGCACGAAAACATCCAGCAGCAGTTTGCGCTTCAGATAAAACGAATAGGCCAGTGTTGTAACGGTATAAAGCGCCAGCCAGGCGAGGAATCCGTAACGGCCCAGGGTCGCATTCCCGCGCTGGGCGATTGCGACCAGGTGCGGCAACGCCAAAGCGAGCACGACCGAAGCGCACAACATGACCGCAACCGCGATCACACCCGTAACCGGCGAAAGGTCGCCCGCCGCGAAGGGCCGGCGGCGCTTACGCGGATGCCGGCGGTCAGCCTCGATATCCAGCAGATCGTTGATGATGTAGGTTGCCGACGCGCACAGCCCAAAGCTGAAAAACGCAAGCACCGCCGCCGCGATCAAAGCCGGGTTCCAGGCATGCGCCAGGATGAGCGGCACAAAGATCAGTGTATTTTTCGCCCACTGGTGCAGCCGGATCGCCCGCAGCCAGCTTTTCACCGGCGACGGACGATCCTCAAAGCGGCGTACCGGCACCACGCCCGCCTGCGCCAGCCCACCGAGCAGCGCCCGGTCGGGGTTGGCCACCATCGGCGATTCCGACGCGCGTAACAGGGCGATGTCGGGTTTGGCGTTGCCGATGTAACAAAAGCTTTCGCCAAGGTACTTGTGAAATGCCGCCAGTTTATTGCTGCCGGCGAGGTTGGTTTCGCCATCGGACGCGAGCACCCCCGCAAACAATCCCAGGTACTCGGCGACTCGCTCCGCGAGGCGATGGTCGGCAGCGGTGGCAAGGTAGATTGCGCGACCAGCTGCCTGTTCGGT
>CAXTRN010000334.1:0-2337 GCA_964246645.1 uncultured Acidobacteriaceae bacterium | reverse complement strand
GCTTTACACGCGCACCCGCTTCATCGATCAGGTCAATAGCCTTATCGGGGAGAAAGCGGTCCGGAATATAACGATGCGAGTGGGTGACAGAAAAAGAAATCGCGTCGTCGGTATAAGAAACGGCGTGAAACTTCTCGTATTTTTCCTTGATGCCCATGATGATCTTGATCGCGTCCTCTTCATTCGGGGGCGGGACCTTGACAGCCTGGAAGCGGCGTTCCAACGAGCGATCTTTTTCGATAGATTTGCGGAACTCAGCCGGAGTGGTGGCCCCGATGCACTGGATTTCACCGCGGCTGAGGGCGGGCTTCAGGATGTTGGCAGCGTCGAGCGAACCTTCTGCCGAGCCGGCGCCGACCAGGGTGTGCAACTCGTCAATGAAGACGATGGAATTTTGATTTTCCATCAACTCCTTCATGATCGTTTTGAGCCGTTCTTCAAACTGCCCGCGATACTTTGTGCCGGCGACAATCAAGCTCAGGTCCAGCGAAAGCACGCGTTTTTCTGCCAAAAACGAGGGCACTTCGCCGTCTGCAATCTTTTGCGCCAGCCCTTCCACAATGGCTGTCTTGCCGACACCCGGCTCACCGATCAGAACAGGGTTATTCTTCGTGCGGCGGCAAAGAATTTGAATGACGCGCTCAACCTCGAAGTCGCGACCGACCAGGGGATCAAGGCTTTGATCCTGCGCGGCCTGGGTGAGATCGCGCGAAAACTCAGCCAGCATGGACTGCTCCTGCTGCTGCCCGCGGCCCTTGGACGATCCGCCGGAGGACGATCCTCCCTGCGGTTTTTCCTGTGTCGATCGTTGCAGCTCTTCGCGAATCGCGGGTAAACGCAGCCCGCGTTCGGTAAGGATTTCCGCCGCAAAACACTTTTCTTCGCGCAAAAGCCCGAGCAGCAGATGTTCTGTGCCGATGTGCTTGTGGCTGAGCCGCTCCGCTTCTTCGGCGGCGTAGGCGAGCACACGTTTGCATTCGTTGGAAAGCGGAAGGTCGACCGAGGTCGACACCTTTTCGCGCACGGTCGTGTGTTGTTCAATCTGCTTGCGGATGGATTCAACCGAAGCATGCGAGCGAAGAAAGCGATTGGTGAGCGCCTTGTCTTCGCGCAGCAGGCCCAGCAGGAGGTGTTCGGTTTCGATGTAGGGCGAACCGAACTGGCTCGCCTCGTAGCGCGCGAAAAAGATGACGCGCCGCGCTTTTTCTGTGTAGCGTTCGAACATGCTCCCCCTTCGATCCTCGCCCCGCCCAAACTGCACAAAGGGCGTGATCTGCGATACAAAACCGTGGCCGCCGCGCTCCGTTGCGGCGGGAAGGACTGATTGCCGGCAAATGGCAGCCAGAGAGTTGGCTCCAGTGTATCTGCGCCCGGCACGATTGCGAAGGGCAGACCACAGAGTGGTTACCAAGGATTGGACGGTTTTGTGCGCAATCGGTCGCATTTGGGAAAATCGACCCTTGCATCCGCTAAAAGCCCTGGCAAAACCGGAAGATCGTCCCGAAACGGAACCGCCGGAGCAGCTGCCCCGGCACCGCTACAAACCATCCGCGGCCGGCAGCAAACGACCCTCGCTCAAATGCAGCACGCGATCGCAACGCCCGGCGAGATTACGATGATGGGTAACCACGACGGCGGCTAACCCGGCGTCGCGGCAAAGCCGTTGCAGCAGATCGAAGACGTGGGCCGCCGTATGGTCGTCGAGGTCGCCTGTGGGCTCATCGGCCAGCAGTACCTGCGGCTCGGTCACCAGCGCGCGGGCCATGGCCACGCGCTGCTGTTCACCGCCGGAAAGCTCGCCGGCGCGATGCCCGGCGCGATCGCCAAGTTCTACACGTTTCAACCAGCTTTCCGCGGCTTCGAGCGCCTGTTTGCGCCCAGTGCCGCGCGCCAGCAAGGGCAGCGCGATGTTCTCCAAAGCCGTAAACTCCGGCAAAAGATAGTGGAACTGCCAAACGTAGCCGAGCGCACAGTTGCGCAGCCGCGCGGCCGCTTGCGGCCCCAGGCGCGTGATTTCCGTGGAGCCCAGCCACACCGTACCGGTGGTGGGCCGGTCAAGCCCGGCAAGCAGATGCAGCAGCGAACTTTTGCCGGTACCGCTGCGCCCGATGATGGCAACGCGCTCTCCGGCGAAAACTTCGAGCGAAAGGCTGCGGAAAAGTTCCAATCCCGGTTGCGACGGGCTGAGCGCAGGGTAGGTTTTGACTAGGTCAACCGCACGCAGCACGGGGGAAAGCTGCCGCGCGGCAGGGGCGAGGACGCGACTTCCGGTGCTCAATCGTGAGCCACCTTGTTCCCGTCATCGTGCGTCACGTCATGTTGAGCTTCATTCTCATG
>CAXTRN010000333.1:0-2453 GCA_964246645.1 uncultured Acidobacteriaceae bacterium | reverse complement strand
GGTAACGCTGCGGACGGCGAACAACATCGATCCGGAGCGGGATATCCAGTTCACGCGGGGGCCGGTTGATTCGCTGGAGCATGCGTCGCGGTTGCCGAACTTTGGGAGCAAGATGGGAATTGATGCGACGCGGAAGTGGGCGGCGGAAGGGTTTACGCGACCATGGCCGCAGATGCTACGGATGCCGGATGAGGTGAAGCGCAGGGTGGAGGGAATTTGTGAGGGGTTAGGGTTGTGAGGATCTGGTGTTCTATTGCCGATTCTTGAATGACAAGATCAGAAAAACGGGGAGTGTGGGCGAGGCATACAGCACGGCATTAGTTGTGCAGATCAGCAACCAGCCGAGTAGCGCGAGTGGAATCGGGGCATCGTTCAGCGCCATCGAGAGAATCGACGCGGGACAGAGCCAAAGCATCTGATCGTCGGCCATCTTGCCCGAAATGAATTGATAAGCCAACATCAGCAGGGGAAGACAGAACCCCACTAATACGAGCCGAGTAGCTATTTTCCAAGTACGTGACAAGGGAGGGTTCTCCTATCTGATAGGTTTACTGGAATTAACCGGCCCCTCCCATCTCTGCCATAGCTTCTTTTACAGCGTGTTCGGGGATGCCGTGAGCGATGAGTCTGCGGCTGAGTTCTTCGACGGTGCTGTTTCTTGCCTGCTGGGCGGCGCGTTCGGCTTCACGTTGGGCGAGGTGCTGGCGGAGACCGTTGGAGATGTAGGCGCGGATAAGTGCCTGGTAGCCGCCGAAACCCAGTGTGGGGGCGATCTCCTTGAGATCGTCAATGACGTGATCGGGCAGCCGTAGTGAGATCAGGGTCATGGGTTTGTTCGGCTGCATGTTGCGCTCCATGCGTTCACTCATCTTCATACCGTTTCCTTTCCGCCGGCTCCGCGTGTCGGGCGGAGATGAGGCGGAGCGTATCGCGTTCCCGGACTACATGGACGACGTAGAGCAGTTCGTAGCCGGTGGTGAGGCCGATGCAGGCCTGTCGTGCTTCGTTGTCGGGGCTGGCGTCTTCGTAGCGCGCCAGAGGATCGAGCAAGGCTTCACGGGCCCGCTCGAACCGAACGCCGTGTCGAGTAACGTTCTGTGCTGCTTTCTCGCCGTCCCAGACGAAGAGTTGCCCGTCGAGGGTGGAGAAGACGTCCATATCGATAGTATATATACACCATGGACGCAAGGCTATACTTCCCCAGAATGGCTTTGAACGAAGGAGTGTCGTTTGGCGAAGGCGGAGATTGGCATTATCGGTGGCAGCGGGTTGTATGACATGGCCGGCTTGACAGAGGTTCGTGAAGAAAAAATAGAAACGCCGTTTGGAGAGCCGAGCGAGGTGTTTGTGCTGGGCAAGCTCGAAGGCCGCGATGTGGCATTTTTGGCGCGGCATGGCAAGGGGCATCGCCTGCTGCCGAGCGAGTTGAATTTCAAGGCGAACATTTATGCGATGAAAGCTTTGGGCGTGACCAGCATTCTGAGCGTGAGCGCGGTGGGGAGCCTGAAGGAAGAGCACAAGCCCACGGATTTTGTCATCCCGGACCAGTTCATCGACCGTACGTTTGCGCGCGATGCCACGTTCTTCGGTGACGGCGTGGTGGGGCATGTGGCGTTTGGCGACCCGGTGTGTGCGACCGTGGCCGAGGTGTTTGCGAAGGCCTGCGCAGAGGTGGGCGTGGTGGGCAAGCGCGGCGGCACGTACGTATGCATGGAAGGGCCGCAGTTTTCTACGCGCGCGGAATCGAAGCTGTATCGCAGCTGGGGCGCGGACATTATCGGCATGACCAATCTGCAAGAGGCCAAACTGGCGCGTGAAGCGGAGATCAGCTATGCCACGCTCGCGATGGTGACCGATTATGACTGCTGGTATGAGGGCCACGACGATGTGACGGTGGAGCAGGTGATCGCGGTGATGCACCGGAACTCCGGCAATGCGCAAAAGGTGGTGAAGGCGGCGGTGCGATTGATGCCTCTGGATCTGACTGCGGCGCCCGCGCAGACGGCGGCAAAGTTTGCGATCATGACGGATCGTACAATCATTCCGGCGGCGACGAAACGGAAGCTGGACGTGTTGTTTGGGAAGTATTGGTAACGGGGTCACTTTTTGGGCGCTGTTTAGGAAAACGCGGATTCCCTGCGGGAATGACAAGAAGGACGCGTTGGTGCCTTGAGGCGTGACCGCGGAGACCGTTGGGTTTTGGGGAGATTCATGTCGATATTGGTTGTGGGTTCGGTGGCGTTCGATTCTTTGGAGACGCCCAGTGGGAAGCGGGAGCGGATTTTAGGTGGGGCGGCTACGCATTTTGCGTTGGCGGCCAGCTTTTTCGCGCCGGTACGTGTGATTGGCGTGGTGGGTGAAGATTTTCTGCCGGAGCATGAGCGGGTGCTTACAGACAAGGGGGTCGACACCCGCGGCATCGAGCGCGCACCGGGACTGAGCTTCCACTGGAC
>CAXTRN010000332.1:0-2459 GCA_964246645.1 uncultured Acidobacteriaceae bacterium | reverse complement strand
CTACAAAGGCGTGACAATTCAGCCGGTTGCTTTCTTTGCGCTGGAAGGCGTGTGGCGGCAGCGTTCGGTGAACTCCGACATCAATACGCCGTTCAATACCATTCCTTTCCCAAGCGCGAATGAAGGTCACATTAGCGAGTTCAACTTCACTGGACGGCAAAGCCGCCTGGGTGCGCTGTTTACGGGGGATGCGGGCAGCTATCGGCTGGCCGGGTACTTCGAAGCAGATTTCCTGGGCACAGGACCGAGTTCCAATAACAACCAGAGCAATAGCTACACGCTGCGGCAGCGCCAGATTTGGGGGCAGGCCGAAAACGCGCACGGTTTCCGTGTCACCGGCGGTCAGATGTGGTCGCTTGTGACTGAGGATGGGCGCGGCACAGATAACCGCACCGAAATTCTGCCGAATACCATCGATCCGCAGTACATGGTCGGCTTCAATTGGACACGGCAGCCCGGCGTCCGCTTCCAGCAGCGTTTCGGCGATCCGAAGACGGGGACCTTCACCCTGGCGATGTCGCTGGAACAGGCGCAGATCACCAATTTCACGGCTGCCTCAACGATTGCGACTGCGATACCGGCGAACTTCTTCTTTGGCGGCGGCGGCCAGAACGGCGGGTTGTACAACGCAGCCGCAAACACCACGGCAGGCAATCTTGCCACCTACGCCAATAACGTGGCTCCGGACATCATCGTGAAGGGTGCCTTCGACTTCCCGAAGACGCACATGGAGTTCGGCGGGATGGCACGCTTTCTGCGGGATCAGTTCTATCCGATCCTGACTGAAACGGCCGCTCCCACGACGGGCGCGGTGACCTATACCTACTCGCCGAAGTTCTTGAAGAGCACGGCGGCGGCAGGCGGCGTGTTTGGGGCCGTCCGCGTGATGCCCGTGAAGGCGCTGGAACTCGGCGTACAAGCCATGGCCGGCCCGGGCGTTGGGCGGTACGGGTCTTCGCAACTC
The DNA here is from genome assembly GCA_964246645.1 of uncultured Acidobacteriaceae bacterium. Classification (GTDB taxonomy): domain Bacteria; phylum Acidobacteriota; class Terriglobia; order Terriglobales; family Acidobacteriaceae; genus Granulicella. Next base: position 1,495 of record CAXTRN010000332.1, on the reverse strand, counting down.
GCCGATGCCACCATCCGGCCCGACGGCGAACTTGAGCCGATCCGCAACTACCACGGGCTGTTCTCCGTGGTGACGCATGAAAAGAAGAACCTGGATATTTATGCCTATTATGGCGGTGAATATGACCAGCGCACGGTATACACCACGCCGACGGGCGCACTGATCGGGTACGGCCCGCGCAACCTGAACGATGCCGGATGCTACGCGCTGCCCACGATCCCGAACGCTACGGGTGTCGGTAGCACAGGCGGAACGCCGGGTAACACGGCAGCCGCCCCCTGCGCCTCACCCACACGGTATGTTCAGGAAGGCATGATCGGCTTTACCTACCGCCTTGTAAGCAGCCCCAAATACGGCCGTTTGCAATATCAGGCGACCTACAGCCTGTTGCAGCGGAACCTGTGGTCGGGCACAACCGCGACGGCCTCGGCGGCTGCCTTTGAGCCGGTGCCGGCACCCACCGGACCGCGGGCGCAGGACAACATGATCCACATGGGGATGCGGTACTACATCCCGTAAGGATCGTGTCGCCATCTCATGTGCCGGGTGTTCTCGTGGAGGCACCCGGCACGGGCCCCGTTCGGCAGTGAACCCATGTTTACGCTTTGAGGAGTGATGCCTGTGCAAGCCAAATTCGTTCCGGCTGTGTTGTTGGCCGTTTCCGCCGCTTTTTCCGCCGCTGTGCCGGTTGTCGCGCAAAACCTGACCGGCGCGGGCGCGACCTTTCCCAACCCGATCTATTCGCGCTGGTTCAGTGAATATGCGCAGCAGCACCCAGGCGTACAGATTAACTACCAATCGGTTGGTTCCGGCGCGGGCATTCGACAGGTGTCGAGCAAGATCGTCGACTTCGGTGCCTCCGACGGCCCCATGAGCGACCAGCAACTTTCTGAATCCAAAGTCAAGTTGCTGCATGTGCCGACGGTGTTGGGCGCGGTGGTGCCGGTGTACAACGTTCCCGGCGTGTCGGGCGACCTGAAGTTTGCGCCGGAGGTGATCGCAGGCATTTACCTCGGCGTAATCACCAAGTGGAACGATCCAAACATCCAGCACGACAATCCTGGCGTGACATTGCCGGATCACAATATTTTGCCGGTATACCGGTCGGACGGATCAGGCACAACCTATATCTTCACCGACTTCCTGTCCAAGGTGGTGCCGCAGTTCCAGGAGCGCATCGGCAAGGGAACCAGCGTGCGCTTCCCGGTGGGCATCGGGCAAAAGGGGAATGAAGGGGTGGCGGGCATGGTGCGCAACAGCCAGTTCTCCTTCGGCTACGTGGAACTGATCTACGCCGAGCAGAACAAGATGCCGTTCGGTCTGGTGCGCAACGCGGCCGGCAAATATGTGAAGGCCTCGACCGAGGGCGTGACCGCCGCTGCCGCATCGGTGAAGAGCATGCCTGCGGATTTCCGCGTATCGATGACCAATGCGCCGGGCGCGGCTTCGGATCCCATCTCTTCGTTCACATGGCTGCTGGTCCCGCCGCCCTTTG
>CAXTRN010000331.1:0-2467 GCA_964246645.1 uncultured Acidobacteriaceae bacterium | reverse complement strand
GCGGTGACGGCGGGCAGCCTGGTGTCCACCATGCGCATCGGCGGATTGCTGAGCGTCGACTGGTCGGTGATGCTTTCCACCAGCACCTTCTCGCCGGGCAGCATCGACCGCAACGTATTTTGCTGAAAATATTGCGAAAATTGGCTGATGCGGCGGTTGGGCACCGACATCGTCCGGTCCACAAGAACCACCATTGACCCCGGCGGCGGCAGGGTCGCTGCCTTATGACAACCGGCAGCGAGCAGCACAAAGTGCAGAGATACCAGCGCCCCGAGCTTCGGCATTCCCTTCATCATCCTGGAAACACGCGTGGCAGCATTCATCGATCAGAGATGCCGCTCATGCCGCTTGTATTGATCGACATAGATATAAGTGACACGTTCCTTATTGCGGGCAAGCAGATCGCTCAGCCGGTCACGAAAGCCGCCAATGCCTTTGAGCTCGCCTTCGACGGCTTTGATCAGATCGGCGACCACAAAGCGGAGCCGTTCCAGCCGCGCCAAGCCGTGTTTCGGGCCGGAATATTCAACCTGTCCGGCGATCCAGGCGGAATACGCCAGAAAGCCGAAGCCGATCACAAACAGCGCCATCTCGGTAAACAGATCGGCATTGCCGGCGTCGCCCTTTCCGCGCATGCCGCGGGCACGCAGATACGTCAGCGCGCACAGGGCCGCAACCAGGCAAAGCGAAAGGGCAAAGATTTCTATATAGGCTTTGGCGCGTGCGCCTTCCGGCGCGTCCAGTGGAAGCGGCAGCTTGCGGTAACGCTTGCCGATTGCATCCGAAAGGCCCACCAGACAACCGGCAAAAACCAGTGACAGGATCCCCTCCACGATCAGACCGCCCATGTCCGCATACATGAGGTTCAGGAAAGAAAACGCGACCTCGGCGACGAACAAAAATACCAGCAGCCGGTGGTACGAGGCGGGGCTGGAGCTGGGGCGTTCGCACTTCATGCCTTCGGCCGCAGCTTCGTGCTCGGCAACGGCCTGGTCGATCAGCACGGAACGATCCCGAAGCTTGGCTAGCGTCTCCTCCAGCAGCCCGGTGCGGGCGGCGATGCTGCGCTCGCAATCGGAGCCGATGCCGTCCGCGTGCGCCTTGGTTTTCTTCAGGAAGTTGCAGGACTCGCGAAACTCCGCCGCGTTGGAAAAGCCGTTCAGGCCGGTTCGCCCATCGCGCCAGCCGCGAAACCAGGAGTGCAAACGCTGCCGCGGCCGCACAATGCTGTTGGTCCGGCGCACAAGGGTTTGCCCTCGAAAGCGCTTCACACGCGGAATTTCGTACAAGGTCATCGGAGCCTATCCCAAAGTGGATTGGCTGCACGGTAGCATGCAGCCCCTATGCAGTTGTTCGTGCAATTATTCGTCCATGCATTCGCAGCTGTTCATTCGCGGCGCTGCCGTCACCTCATCGTGAACACACCGGGACGTGCTCGCGATCCTGTTGCCTGGTACGGTGTTACCGGTCGGAAAGTTCCACCAGGAGCACCTGTTCGTCGCTATCGATCTCGCGCAGCTTCACTTCCACGATCTCCCGGCTGCTGGTGGGCACGACGCGGCCGACATATTTGGCCTCAATGGGCAGTTCGCGATGGCCGCGGTCGATCAGCACCAGCAGCTGCACGCTGCGGGGCCGGCCGTGGTCAAACAGGGCGTCGAGCGCGGCGCGCACGGTGCGCCCGGTAAAGAGCACATCGTCGATCAGGATGATGTCGCGACCGGCGACATCGAAGCCCACCTCGCCTTTTTCGACCACAGGGCGCACGTCGCGCGTGGAAAGGTCGTCGCGGTAAAAGCTGATGTCGAGCACACCGGTGTCGATCGGATGTTTCTCAATGGAAGCGATCGTTTTTGCCAGGCGCTGAGCAATCGGCACACCGCGGCGCTGGATGCCGACGAGACCCAGGTTGGTGGCGCCATGGTTGCGCTCGACGATCTCATGCGCAAGCCGCACCAGCGTCCGTTCGATCTCGGAAGCGGACAAGAGGCGACCCTTTTCACGCATGGGGGGCGTTGGCGACGGGGAGGCCTGCCCGGCGGCGGCGACGTGATTTGCAGCTGGAATCGCGCTTGAGGTCGCACCCTGGACCGTGTTCAGGGTCGCATTCGGTGTGGGTCGGGAAAAGGGCGTGTCACTCATCACGCCCCGATATTACCAGTCATGACCATCCCAGCCTTCGCTGCGCGCCGAACAGCAGCAGGATCACAGCGGGATCACAGTGAGGCCGGACGGCGGCGGCTCAGCAAAAGGCCGGTCAGTCCCGCGGAAACCAGGGAAAGCAGCAGGTACAGCACCCCGGAAACAGCACACACCCACAACAGGAATCCGGCACGAAACTCCGGAACGGTCAGCAGGTGCAGCATCGGCCCTGCGGCCGTGCCGTACTGCGTTTGGGCGTTGGCGCGAACCTGCGCAAGCGCCAACGCGATCTGCCCGTCGATGGCGGCGTTGTGGAGGACATACC
>CAXTRN010000330.1:0-2476 GCA_964246645.1 uncultured Acidobacteriaceae bacterium | reverse complement strand
TCAGCCAGGTGCCGGCAGTGTCCTGCATCCAGGTGCCCACGCCGGAGACGGTAGCCGCGATCCAGCGGTCACGAAACAGGGGCAGCCGTAACGGAAAAAACGCACCCTGCCCCGCAGCTTGTGAGGCATTCACGGCTTCCAGGGGTACGCTGAGGTCGGTGGAATCCACCTTTCCTGTTTCGCTCACGGGCCATTGGATGCGATTTTCGCGGCAGGGCTGCGTCTTGACCGCGTACCGCGTGATGTTCCGCTCCTTGGCGGCCTGGCCGGAAACGTATGATCGACTCTATGTGGCTCTTGCTGCGGTTGCCCTTGTTGCGGTTGCCTTTGTTGCGGTTGCCCTTGTTGCGACGCGCCCACTTCCACCTGGCTCTGCTGGCGTTCCTTTCTTCCGGTTTGGGAGAAGCGCAATCGCAACAGGCGGCTTCCGCCCAGAAAGCGGTGCCAGCTGCCAGGGTGCCGGATGCTTCAGTGCCGGATACGCGTGCGCCCTTGCCCGACGCCCGTGGCCTGCTGCTAGATGTGGAACGTAATGAAAAGCGGATGGAAGCGCTGCGGAAGGATTACACCTACCACGTCCACATGGTGCAGGAAGAGTTGCACAAGGACGGCGGGGTGAAAAAAGCGGAGGTGACCGATTCTGAAAGCCTGACCATCAACGGCATTCGGGTTAATCGCGTGGTCGCCCGCAACAGCAAGCCGCTCACGTCAGACGAGCAGGTAAAAGAAAACGAACGGCTCGACAAAGAAGCTGCCAAAGCGCATGACCGAAGATCGAAAGCGACAGAAAAAGGGGACGAAACGGACGATCGCGGAAACCCGATCCTTTCTGTCACGCGGGTTTTGGAGCTGGGCACATTTTCAAACGAGCGACGGGAAAACCTCAATGGCCGCTCTGTGCTTGTGCTGGATTATGCGGGGGACCCACAGGCAAAGACACGCTCAGCCGTGGAAAGCGTGATGCGCGATCTGGTCGGCACCGTGTGGGTCGATGAAGCAGACCATGTGCTGGTCCGCAGTCAGGGTCATTTCTTAAATGATTTCAAGATTGGCGGCGGGTTGGTGGCCGATATCCACAAAGGAACCCATTTTGCGTTTGACGCTACGCGGGTCAGCGAGGGGTGTGGCTGCCGGCGCATATTCATGGGGAGGGCAGCCTTCGATTGCTGCTCCTTGCCGGGTTCGCGGGCAGGTTCGATTTGGTGACCAGCGATTACCGGCGCTTCCGGACGAGTGCGACCATTCTACCGGGACAGAGCGTTGTCGATGCGGAAGGCAAACCCGTGCCGGCGACACCACCGGAAAGCGGGGCTCAACCATCGCAAACACCGCATCCATAACCAGATGAGCTGCAGCGGGTACAACAAAGGAGGCCCGGAGGCCTCCTTTGTTTGTACGAAAACCGTGTGCGTATAAATTGCAGGAATTTAGAGCGGTTGAACGTCCGAAGCCTGCCAGCCTTTTGGGCCTTTGACCACGTTGAACTGAACCGCCTGGCCTTCCTGCAGGCTCTTGAAACCGTTGGTATTGATGGCCGAGTAGTGCACAAACACGTCCTCACCGTTTTGACGGCTGATGAAGCCGAAGCCCTTAGCGTCGTTGAACCACTTCACTGTTCCCTGTTCCATGTCTCGCAAATCCTTGTGTTTCGGTGTGACGCTGAATCCAAATCTCGGCTTCGACCGCCGTTTGTGTTCGGCAGAAATCGTATTTGTTTCAAACGGTGAGCAAATGTTAGCACGGTTAGGAAAAGAGTTTAGAAAATTTTCGGGTGAAGTGTCGATTGCACGGGAATCAGTGCACCGGGGTCATGCCGGAGCGTTCGGTGACGAGCGCTTCGGCTTGTCGGAGCACCTGTTCGAGCGTGAGATCGGTGGAATCGAGAACGACCGCATCCTCAGCGGCGCGCAGGGGTGACTCCGCCCGGCTGCGGTCGCGCTGATCGCGTTCCTGCAGCTCACGAAGGACTGCGGTTTGGGTTTCCCGAGCGGCGGGTGTGCTTTGACGAAAACGCCGGTCGCCGCGCACTTCGGGAGCCGCATCGAGGAAGATTTTGATTTCCGCGTCGGGAAAGACCACCGTGCCGATATCGCGACCCTCCATGACGACCCCGCCGTTGAGGCCGAGGGCGCGTTGAAGATCGACCATCCAGGAACGGACGCGGGGGTGAACGGAGATACGGGAAGCAGCGGCCGTGACATCGGGTTCGCGCACACGCCAGGAAACGTTGACCCCATCGAGCAGGACACGATTGCTTTCGGAAAGCGGCTCCAGCGTGATGTGCGTGCTGCCGACCAGCCCCATCAACTCGGCTTCGCTATCGAAGTCGATGTCGTTTTCGATGGCTTTCAAAGCAAACGCCCGGTACATGGCACCGGTTTCAAGCTTCAAGAAACCGAAGCGGCGAGCGAGGTGCGCAGCGAGCGTGCTTTTACCGGCACCGGCCGGTCCATCGATGGCGACGACTGGCCGGGTG
>CAXTRN010000329.1:0-2479 GCA_964246645.1 uncultured Acidobacteriaceae bacterium | reverse complement strand
CCCTACTCCACCTACGCGGCCACTTCGGCATCCCCCGCTTCCCGGACAATGCGCTGCCGCGGTGATTCACATTCCCTGTCGGGAAAAAATATCGTTAAAGCTAGAGTGGAAAATAGGCAGTTTTCCAAGAAGTAAGCGGGTCATCCAGAGGAGCGCAGCGACGAAGGGTCTGCTTTTTCCCTGCGAACTGACCGATCATAGCTTTTAATCATTGATAACAGCACCGAGACCAATCACAACGAGCAGTAGAGATGCAAGTTCGAGGAGCAGAACGAGCCACTTAGAGACGCCGCGAAAGCCTCCGATAGCAGTAACTATCATCCCGATAGGTGCCAGGAAGAACAAACCTGCGAAACCCATCTGTTCACCATTTTCCCATGGTGGCGCTGCAGAATCGACTGGATAGATTGTGTAGCGGATAGCCAAGTAGGCAGCAAAAGTTGTATTCGCACTGACCATCATCAGTGATATGAATCCAGGGGAATGAACGGTCTTATCGCGTTTTGACATTAAGAATCGAATCCAAGCAGCTACCGTGATCGCGAGAGGTCCACAGCTGAACACCCAAAACATATCCAGTATTCCTCCTTCCTAGGCAGCCTGCTTGACACCGTCGGCTTACTCAATCCCCAACCTTTTCCAAATCCCATCCACCCGTTTCTTCACCGCCGCATCCATCGCGATCATCGGCGGCCACGGCCGCGTAAACCCTTCCGCCCCCCACTTCCGCGTCGCATCGATCCCCATCTTCGACCCAAAATTCGGCAGCCGCGACGCATGGTCCAACGAGTCCACCGGCCCCAGTGTGAACTGGATATCCCGCTCCGGATCGATGTTGTTCGCCGTCCGCAGCGTTACCTCGCCCAGGTCCTGCACATCACAATCCTCATCCACCACGATGATGCATTTGGTAAACATTGCCTGCCCCAGCGCCCAAATGCCGCTCATCACCTTGCGCGCATGCCCCGCGTAGCTTTTGCGAATGCTCACAATCATCAGGTTGTGAAACACGCCTTCCGCGGGCAGGTTGATGTCCACGATCTCCGGCAAGGTCAGCTTCATCAGCGGCAGAAAAATGCGCTCCACCGCCTTGCCCATCCACGCATCCTCCATCGGCGGCTTGCCCACCACCGTCGCTGCATAAATCGGGTCCTTGCGATGCGTGATGCACGTGATGTGAAACACAGGGTAGTCGTCCGGCATCGTGTAAAAACCTGTGTGGTCCCCGAACGGCCCTTCACTACGCAACTCGCCCAGTTCGACGTAGCCTTCAAGCACGATCTCCGCGTGCGCCGGCACCTCTAAATCCACCGTTTCGCAGCGCACCAGCTCAACCGCCTTGCGCCGCAAAAATCCGGCAATCAGGTATTCTTCCACCTCGGGCGGCGCCGGCACAATCGCCGAAAACGCCGTAGCCGGGTCGGTCCCGATCGCTACCGCCACCTCCATGCGCTCCCCGCGCACCCTGGTCATTACCGTCTGCGGCGTGCTCGAAATGTCCGTCACGGCAGCAGTCCCACCCGCCGTCCGCGCCATCACGTCCACCGCGTCGGTCGCATCCATCGCCGCCGCCCGCAACCGGTCGCGCATGTGCTCCGCCGCCACCTTTTGCCGCTGCCAGTGCATCCCCGTCGTTTTGCCGTCGTACACCTGCATGCGATACATGCCGACATTGCGCTTGCCGGGCTGTCCACCCGCACTGCGTGGGTCCCGCGTCACCACACACGGCAGCGTGATGAACCGCCCACCATCTCCTGGCCACGTTTGCAGCACCGGAAACTGCAAGACATCCACGGCATCGCCCTTCAGGATCACTTCTTTGCAAGGCGCCCGCTTGGCTTCAATGCGCTTCGGAAAAAACGACCCAACCTCGGCCAACATGGGTAATAGCTTGATCTTGTCCAGCAACCCTGTCGGCGGCACCGGATGCAACAGCGCCTCGATGCGCCCGGCAATTTCGTCGAGGGAATCCACCTCCAGCGCCAGCTTCATCCGCCGCTCGCTGCCGAACTGATTCATCAGCACCCGTGCACCCTTGTAGCCGGCCACGTTGTCAAAAAGCAGTGCCGGCCCTCCAGCCTTTTCCGTGCCGCGCCCGCTCTTCGACGCCCGGTCGGCCACCTCAGCCATTTCCAGGATCGGCGAAACCGCGGCCTTCACCCGCTTCACTTCACCCGCGCGCTCCAGCGCCCGCAACCAATCACGTAATCCGTCGTAAGCCAATGCGTCTCCATCGTGCAACGGCTGTTCGAAGCCCCGTCGTACTTAAAGTCTAGAGCGATTCCTTACCCTCGAAGCCTCAAATCGGGGTTGAGATCCCGTAGCGCAGCGCAGGGATCTGCTTTCCTTCCGCATCGCTACAGCGGTCACAAACAAAGCACATCTCTCTCCACATGACGAGGTCCCTGGGAGCACAAAAGGGTGGGACTCACTCAGAAACCGGGTAACCCCATCCTTTGCCATCCTCATCGTGGAAGGG
>CAXTRN010000328.1:0-2534 GCA_964246645.1 uncultured Acidobacteriaceae bacterium | reverse complement strand
CGGAGAAGGGAGCGGGCTGACGGGCGGGCGGCGGCGGCGGGGGCGCTGGTTGGGTCACTTCGCGGCAGCATACCAGCCGCTGCGGAACCCGCGTGTACGATACGCATATCCACCTCATGTTTTCGGGATTTCAGGAGATCGATACCCCATGCGCAAGCTGCTCGCCGCCACGGTTTTCCCCCTGTTGTGCTTCTCGCGTACATGTTTTCCGGCGCAAGCGAGTGCTTCCGCGCCGGAACATCCGAGCATTTTGCAGCGGCCCGCGATGAGCGAAAAGCTGATCGCCTTTGGGTATGCCGGGGACCTGTGGGTGGTGCCGCGCGAGGGCGGCCGGGCGACGCGGCTGACCGCCGGTGTGGGCATTGAAAGCCAGCCGATCTTTTCGCCCGACGGCCAAACCCTTGCGTTTACAGGCGATTATGACGGCAATACAGATGTGTTCACCATTCCGGTAACCGGCGGCGTTCCGCGGCGGATCACGTACCATCCAGGCGCGGACTTCGCCGTGGGCTGGACACCGGATGGGGGCCGCATCCTTTTCCGCTCCAACCGCGCAGCCAACAGCCGGTATACGCAGCTGTTCACGATCCCGGCAACGGGTGGGCAAGCCACGCCGCTGCCCTTGCCGATGGCCTATGCAGGCAGCTATGCGCCCGACGGTTCGCGGATTGCGTACGCTCCCCTGCCCCCGGCATTTGGCTTCGACTTTACCAACTACACGGCCTGGGGCAACTACCACGGCGGCCGCGCGGGAACGATCCGCGTCACGACGCTGCCGGGTTTGGAGTCAACCGAGATTCCCCATGGGCAAAGCTCGGATTTTTCTCCGGTTTATGTCAAAGACGCTGCCGGTGACGGCATTTTCTTTCTTTCCGGGCGCAATGGCCATATCGGCGTTTTCCGCTATGACCCGGCCAGCAAGGCCGTTACCGAGATATTTCACAACACCGGGACCGATATCCATTCGCTGGCCACGGATGGCCATCAATTGATCTTCGATCAGCTGGGCGCGCTGTATACGCTGGAACCGAAAGCAGGCGCGCAGCCCCAGCGGGTAGCCGTGGACGTCACGGCAGACCTGCCGGAGGTACGACCGCGGTTAAAGAACGTCGCCGGCGAGATTGAAAATGTTGCGCTTTCGCCTTCCGCGGTGCGCGTGGCCGTTGAAGCGCATGGGGAGATCCTGACCGTGCCGGCCAAGCATGGCCCAACGCGCAATCTAACCAATAGCCCCGGGGTGATGGAACGGGACCCGGCGTGGTCGCCCGACGGGCAGCTAATCGCCTACTTTTCAGATGGGTCTGGAGAGGGGAAAGCACCAGCGGATGGCAAGCCTGGGCTGTACCGGCTGCATATCGCGTCGCAAACGGGCGAAGCGCCGGTGCGCTCGTTTGCGCTTGCCCCGGAGCCCGCATTCTACTTTGCGCCCGAATGGTCACCGGATTCCAAACACATTGCCTTTCATGACAACCGGCTGCATTTTTATGTACTGGATGTGGCCACCGGCAAGCTGGCGACTGTGGGAGAGCCGGGTGTTTTCGGCGGCTTTTCGAGCACCACGACCGATGTGGCGTGGAGCCCGGATTCCAAATGGCTGGTGTATCCGCGGTCGATGGCGAACCACCTTCACGCGCTGTTCTTGTACGCCGTAGCGGAAAGCCGGTCGACGCAATTGACGGGCGAAATGGCCGATGCGCACACGCCGGCCTTTGACCGCAATGGCAAGTATCTTTACTTTCTGGCGAGCAATAACGACGGCGCGGTGCAGTATGGGCTGGACATGTCGAGCGACCTGTACCAGCCGACGGAGACGATCTACGCTCTCACGCTGAGCGGGAAAACAGCATCGCCGGTGGCACCCGAAAGCGACGACGAGAAGACTCCCGGAGAAGCCAAGGAAAAGGCGAAGGACAAGGCCGACCACACCCCCGCGGGTGAAGCCGGCGAGGCGAAAGCGGAAGCCGAAAAGCATCCGGAAACCTCGCACGCACCCGTGCCGCCGAAACCGACCGAGGTGGATTTGGCGGGTATGCCGGTGGAAGCGATCGCGCGCCGGATCGCGGCGCTGCCCCTTCCGCCGGCGTCGTATAGCGATCTAAAAACCGGCAAGCCGGGGACGATTTACTTTCTGGAAGCGGCCGGGCGCTCCGGCGACGGCGAGCATGGGGCCACGCTGAACCGTTGGCTGCTGGAAAGCCGCAAAACCGAAAAGCTGGCCGAACATGTGGACAGCTACCAACTGGCGGCGGATGGCGACAAGATGTTGCTGAAGATGGCTGCCGGCGGTGAGGGAGATGGCGGGCCGCGCGGCGGGGGTGCCCCGTCGATGGTCATTGTGCCCGCGAACGCGCCGGTGAAACCGGGTGAGGGCGCGGTGTCGTTTGCGCAGGTGGAGGTGCGGGTAGATCCAAAAGCCGAATGGGCGCAGATGTACCACGAGGTGTGGCGGGTCGAACGCGCGTACTTCTATGACGCGCATTTTCACGGCGTCAACACAGAAGCCGAAGAGCGCCAATACGCGCCCTTTGTGGAAG
>CAXTRN010000327.1:0-2555 GCA_964246645.1 uncultured Acidobacteriaceae bacterium | reverse complement strand
CGCCCGATCCGCTGAGCAGGGGTGCGATTTTGCGCATCGCGCCGATGCGACGGTTGTGGTACGCCCAGATCGTTTCCGTCTTTGGCGATTTCCTGGCGCTGTTCGCCGTGATCAGCGTGATGACCTTTCGGCTCGGGGCCACGCCGCAGCAGATCACCGGCATTCAGGTCGCGTACCTGTTGCCGATCGCGGTGCTGGGCATTGTGAGCGGCGTGTTCGTCGATCGCTGGCCGGTAAAGCCCACCATGGTTGTGAGCGATCTTTTGCGCGCTTGCCTTTGCCTGCTTTTGCTGCGGGTGCACACGGTTTGGGGCTTTTACTCCGTGTTGGCGGCCATCAGCGTGGTGTCGAGCTTTTTTTCGCCAGCGCAGGGCGTGGCCATCCGCTCCCTTGTTCCGTTTCATGGGCTGCGTTCTGCCAATGCGTTGTTGCAACAGGCGTTCTTCATTATGCGCATCATCGGGCCGTCGGCAGCGGCGTTTCTGGTCGCCAACCTCGGCGCGCGGAGCTGCTATCTGATCGACTGCGTTTCATTTGGGCTGAGCGCTTCGTTTCTGGCGTCGATTGCTCTTAAGTCAACACCCGGAGCCCCAGCCGTTGAGGCCGGCCCTCCAAACAGCGCGGGGATCGCGGAAGAAGCGACCGGCATCGCGCGGGTCTGGTCCGATATGCAGACCGGCATCAGCTTCATCGTCCATCATGCGGCGCTGCTGTTTGTGATCGTCGCCTTGGCTGCGGGCATGTTTGTGATGGGCTGCTTCGGCCCCTTGATCGCGGTGTATGTGCGCGACATCCTCCATGCATCCACGCGCACCTTCGGGATCACCAGCGCGATGATCGGCTTCGGCCTGCTGATCGGTGTCAACTCGCTGAACCTGTCCGGCAAACGCGTCAAGGAAACGACGCTGGTGTACCTCGGACTGGGCGGCATCGCCTTGGGAACGCTGTTGATGGCGGCCATCGCGCATGTGGCTGCGGCGATTGCGGGCTGCTTTCTGGTGGGCTTTTCCGCAGCCGGCATTATTGTGCCCTCCCAAACGCTGATGCAGCAGGAAACCCCGCCGGCCCTGATGGGTCGCGTCGGCTCGACGGTGATGTCGGCCATCTTTTCCGCGCAGATCGGCGGTCTGCTATTGTCAGGCCTCCTGGTCGAGGTCACCAGCGTGCGCCGCGTGTTTGCGCTGTGCACGGCCCTGCTGGCGGTGCTGCTGGTCGCAGGCCGGGTGTGGATGGAGCCGAAGCCCGAAGCGGTGCCGTAGCAACATCCGGAGCAGATCCGGAGCAGATCCGGAGCCAAGCCAGACTCTTCCTCGTTCCCGCTGTTCGCCGCGCAAGTCCGGTGATCGTGGAGTCTGCGGTGACCGTCACTGCAGCCGCGCGATATTCAGCTTGCCCCAGCGGTCGTCCACATGCACCGCCGAGCCTTCGCCCAGGTGCATGCGCACGGCCAGCCACTCAGGAAGGGGAACAACGAGAGTGTCTTCTTCAACAAAGGAAACCGCAGGCGCGACGCGTTGTAACTGGTCGCCGCCGACCGCCAATGGGATGCGCAACACAAGCCGGTCACAGTGGCGTTCAACGGGACACTCGAGAGAAAGGTAGGTCGTTTGCATGGCCGCCTTTGTAGCGGAGCGCAGCGACTACCCTCCATCCCCCACAGGTCGCATCCGGCTACAACCCGCTTGCCTCCGGCACCGGATCTAATATCGAATCTGGCACCGGATCTGGCACAGCACGCTTCATAAAGGTGTCAAACAGTGGGACGGTGAAAGCTACGTCACCGAAAGCCGGGCTGTACAGCATGCCTTTTTTGATCAGCGAATCTCGCCGCGGACCGAGTTTATTGGTGCTGCCCCCCAGTGCCCGCGCGACCTCACCGGAGCGGTGCGATCCGGGACCAAGTTCAGCCAAGGCGCGAAGGTAAACCTGTTCGCTCGGGGTGAGGCGGTCGAAGCGAACCCGAAAAAGCTGCGGTCAGGTTCAACGGCATAGAAGTAGGTAAAGTTTGTAGGCGAGCATACGTCGCCCTCAATCCACGAACGCCTACAGAGTTTAGCCGCTTATAGGCTTAACAGCCTATAAGTGGCTAAACTCTGTATGAAACTCTAAAAGCTCTCCCGTGCGGCGGCCAGAATAGCCTCGATCTCGCCTTGCCCGTGTGCCGCGGAAACAAACGCGGCCTCGTATTGACTGGGGGGCAGCCAGATGCCGCGCTCGAGCATAGCGCGATGAAAGCGCCCGAAGGCCGCGGTGTCCGAGGTGCTCGCATCCGTGAAATTGTGTACCGGTTGCCCCGTGAAAAACCATGTAAACATGCTGCCAACGCGGTTGGTGCGCAGGGGGATGCCCATCTCTGCGGCGATACCGGCGACCCCATCGGCGATGGCAGCGGTGGTTTGCTCGAGCCTGGGGTAGACCGTATCGGCATGCTGCAGCAGATGGCGAAGGGTGGCAATCCCGGCGGCCATGGCCAGGGGATTACCGCTGAGTGTGCCGGCCTGGTAGACCGGGCCCTCGGGCGCCAGCCTGTCCATGATCTCTGCCCGGCCCCCGAA
>CAXTRN010000326.1:0-2569 GCA_964246645.1 uncultured Acidobacteriaceae bacterium | reverse complement strand
GGGTTATGGCGTAACAGAATGGTTTCTTCTGGAAAATGTTTAGAAAATCCACCACGGACGATCCATACTTGAGTTTCGACGCTGACCGGTTCTGACCGATCTATCGATCGACAGATCGACAGATCGACAATGACTTAAACCAAGAACTCTGGACACTCCCTTTTGGTTCTGATTCACACGATCTTCGCCGTAATCAAAGCCTGCCTGGCAGCTGCGGTGGCGGCTCTGGTGGCGGGCGTTTCACTCGTGGTGACGATTGTGGTTCTCGTGATCATCGTGGTCATTGCTGTTACCGGAGCGTTCGGTCTGGGTGGGTCCAGGCTCGGGTCCAGGCTCGCGGCGCGACGCCGGGCAAAGCGCGAAGAGTGAGCGCGCGGACACCTTGTCAGCGCACCGGCCGTGCCCCGGAGCACCCAAGCGCCGAGTTCGTTAAAAGCCGAAGCAAAGAGCTTTACTCACCTGCTTGTGGGGTCTGGTAGGGCTTTTGCAGCAGCGAGCGGGCCTCGTTGACGGCGCCCTGGGTGTTGTCGTTGGTTTGGACCGCCTGACGATATTCATTGACGGCGCGTTCCCGCTGGCCGGTGACGTCGAAGATTTTACCCAGATTGATGTGGCTCCAAACCTCGGTCCACTTGGGGTCGTTGTCGCCACGCAGGGCGTCGCGAAAGCTGTTGGCCGCGGATTGGTAGTTCTTCTGCATCATGAAAACCTCAGCCAGCCGATAGTTGGCGAGCGAGGAGCCACGGTTGGCGTCGAGTGCCCTTTGGTATTCCGCGACGGCGCCCAAAAGGTCACCCTGTTGCACATCCTGTTGCCCGCGCAAGACAGCAACGCGCACATTGAGATCGGGCGTGGACTTCAGCAGCCAGTTGTCGGGATCGATCGTGATGCGGCGCGGGCGGCCGAAGGTTTCGATCGTGTAGGGCGATTCAGTACCGGATAGATCGACCCGCCGCTCTTCGGTTTTGCCCTCGGTTTCCACACGCAGTTCGACGGGCATACGGAAAAGGTCGAGGTCCTGGGTAATCGCGCCGGTGGTGCGGAAGCCCTTGTTGCTGCTCAGGCGAAAGACCGAGTACGTGTCATTGAACTCGGGTGCGCCGGTTCCATCCAGCCACTGCGAAAAGAAGGGCGTGAGCTGCAGGTTGGCCTGCGCCTGGGCAACAGTCTGCACGTCGGCTGTGCGGACGCTTTGATCGGTGTATTGGGAGAGCAACGCGCGCAGAAACTTTGTGAACACCTCATCGCCCATCTCCCAGCGGAGCATATGGAAGACCATGGCGCCCTTTTCGAGCGTTTCGGATTGAAACTGCGGCGAAAAGGGATCAAGGCGGCCGAGCGTGGTGAGCGGTTCGGTATCGTAGGCCAGCGCACCGGCTTCGGTATCGGTGATGGCGGTTTGTAGCGCTTGTTTGCCGTTCGCGTCTTCGAGATACATCAGTTCGGCGTAACGACTCATGCCGTTGGTGATCCAGGCGTCATTCAGCGTTGCGGGAGAGACCTCGGATCCCCACCACTGGTGAGCGAGGGTGTTGGCGAGCAGCCGGGCGTTGGCCCGTTCGGGGCGGACAGCGACGATTTCCGGCGCCCAGGCCGCTGAAACGGAGTTCGAGGGCAGCTCGACGACGTTGATGGTCGACGACTCGGCGCCGCCGAACTGATTGGTCAGGTATTCGAAGGCGCGGCCGGTAGTGGCGGCAATGTCCTGCGCTTTTGCCTTGTTGGCATCGGTGACGTAGACGTGGATGTTGGGGGCGTCGGGCGCGCTGATCGGCTGCAGAAATTTTCCGGCAACGATGGTTCCGGGAAAGCCGGCTTTTGCCCATTTGAAGGTGTATTCGGTGCGGTCGCCGCCGGTTTTGTGTTGTCCGGTGAAGCCGCTGCCGATCGCACGTTCGCCCGTGGGCAGGGTCACATGCACTTCGGCGGTGAAGCGGTCAGTAAACAGGCCGGGCATGGAGATGGGGAACCAGCGGCCCGGATAAAGCAGCACGCTGACCGGGTCGGCGACCTGCGCGAAGTCAATGCCCTCGACGGGGCTGGTATCGGCCGTCGGTACACCGGCGTAGGTGAAAGTCCAGGTAGTGCTGGAGCCCTTCGGCACGGCAACCGTGGGCGTGATCCGGACGGTGGAGTCGGTCGCGTTGCGCTCGAAGGGGAGGTTGGCATTGCCGGCAGCTGTGAGCCGGGTGACCTGTAGCGCGTTGTTGAGCCCGAAGCTGACCGTGTTCAGGTCTTCAAGCGCGGTAAAGGTGACGGCAGCGGTGGCGGAAAGCTTGCCGCCGGCGGGATCGAGGTCGGCGTGAATGACATAACCGGTGACGTCCACCTGCGAGCGGATTGGGGCGGCCGCATGGGCGCGCACGACCGAGACGGAGGCGAACATGGACGCGAGGGTGGCGGAGCACAGTGCGAGGATGGGAGCGCGCATGCGAAAACCTTTGTCTCACGATCAAGCTGCTCCATCTGCCGAAAGCGGCAGGGGCGCCTGGAGAGCGATATCTCATGTTAGACGTTGCTGGACCCGCGCGGGATTTACAGAGGGAGCTCGCCGGAGCGCTGCGGGTTG
>CAXTRN010000325.1:0-2618 GCA_964246645.1 uncultured Acidobacteriaceae bacterium | reverse complement strand
CGATCTCGTCCCCACCACAGGCACTTCTTGAAGACGAGGGACCCGCGAAGACAGTTCCAGAGCGAACCACCCCAGACCGATCCACCCCAGACCGGACCTCTTCCACGTTTGCCGCTTTTCCGGCACCTCCCGTTCCAGCACACCCCCTTCCCGCAATCCTTGCTTCTGCGTACCTGGACGAGAAAGACCGATTGCGGGACAGCCATGGCCGAGCCATCACAGATCTACGCCTTTCTGTTACCGATCGCTGCAACTTTCGTTGTGTGTACTGCCGCACCGGCACCGGTGGGGACACCCTGGGCGAGCTTCCCCTCGAGCAGTACGCCCGGATGCTCCGTCTTTTTGTGTCGCTGGGCGTCGAAAAGCTGCGTTTCACCGGCGGCGAGCCGCTCCTGCGTCGCGGTCTGGTCGATCTCATCCGGCAAACCGCGCAGCTGCAGCCGGCCTTTCCCGGCGCTTCGCTCGATCTCGCGCTGACCACCAACGGCCATCGGCTCGCGTCCATGGCGCGGGATCTGAAGGCTGCCGGCCTTACGCGCGTAACGGTCAGCATGGACGCTGTAAACCCCGACACCTTCGCCCGGATCACCCGCGTTCCCAACAGTTTCGAACGGGTGCGCGACGGCATTCGCTCAGCCCAGGATGCCGGGCTCGGCCCTGTGAAAGTGAATTGCGTTCTGCTGCGCGGCTTCAATGACGGGGAGATCGAAGCGTTTGCCGAGTTTTCCCGTACCGAAGGCGTCATCGTCCGCTTCATCGAGTTCATGCCCTTGGGTGAGGATCGCTCCTGGAGTCCCGATACGGTCGTTCCGTTGGACGAAATCGTGGCCCGGCTTAGCCGCGTACGCCCGCTGGTCGCCCTGCCCGCCAATCAGCTTTCGGAAACCGCTCGCCGTTTCACCTTCGAGGACGGCCTTGGTGAAATCGGGATCATCGCCCCTGTGTCGCAGCCGTTCTGCGGCCATTGCAGCCGTGTTCGCCTAACTTCAGATGGAAAGATTCGTACTTGCCTGTTTTCCCAAACCGATTACGACCTGGCCGGTCGTTTGCAGCGCGGCGCTTCCGACCCTGACCTGCTACGCTTCATCCGGCAGGTAGTGGATCGCAAAGAAGCCCGCCATCACATTGGCGAACCCGGGTTTCTTTCTCCCGCCCGCAGCATGGTGCAAATTGGTGGTTAATTTATCGGCTCAACGGCAGCCGGCACTCAACACTCACCCTAGGGCCGCAAACGAGAACGGGTTCACTCAGCTACGGATTTTGGGCTTCCAGGACAGGACTGGCTGCCCAGCGCAGCCGATGTAACGCAAACGCGCGTACCTGGGCAATCACACAATCGTTTGTGCGGCACTTTGCGGCTTTTCGCGGAAGACGCTATGCTGAAATGCCAGCGAGCCTTCTCTTCTTCGCGACTCCCGTTGCAGAGGACTGCCGTGAATCTCCGTAAAGTCACCAAGCCTCCCGCAGGCGACGAGCTTCGTCTTTTTCATGAAGTCGCGCGCGCCCTCACCTCCAATCTGGAGTTGGAGCCGCTTTTACGCGCCATTCTGGGCAAAATGGAAGAATATTTTGGCCCGGAACGATGGTCGTTGCTGATGGTGGATGAGGAAGCCGATGAGCTGTACTACGCCCTCACCACCGGCGTTGCCGGCGCAAACATTCGCCTGCGCATGGGGGAGGGCATCGCCGGATATGTGGCAAAGACCGGCGAGCCGCTGGTCGTGCCGGATGTGCGTTTCGATCGCGAATGGCTCCGTTTTTCGCTCGCACATCCTGAGCTGAACCTGCAGTCCATCGCCTGCCTCCCTCTGCGGCATGGCGGCCGTACCCTGGGAGTGCTGCAGTTGCACAACAGCAAACTCGACCTTTTACCCGGCAGTTCCCTTTCGTTTCTGCGCGTTCTTTGCGACTACGCCGCCATTGCCCTGCAAAACGCCCGGCAGGTCAAACTTGTTCATCGCCTGAGCATTACCGACGATTGCACGGGTTTGTACAATTCGCGCTACCTGTACAGCATGCTCGATGAGGCTATCGCCGCCACCCGCATCAGCGAGCGGTCGAAACCCGAACAGCACTTCAGTCTGCTTTTTTTCGACCTTGACCGTTTTAAAAGCGTCAACGATACCCATGGGCATCTTGTCGGGTCGCGTCTGCTCGCCGAGATCGGCATCCTGGTCAAACGCACTCTCGGTCCCAGGCACATGGCCTTTCGCTATGGCGGGGATGAGTTTGTCGCGCTGCTGCAGCACCTCGACAAAGCCGAGGCCACCGAAACCGTCCATCAACTGCAGGAACGCCTACGCCACACGGAACTCCTGGCCGTCGAGGGCCTGAATCTGCGCCTCACCGCCAGCTTCGGTCTAGCCACCTTTCCGCAGGACGGCGCCGACCTCCACGGCATCATCCGTGCCGCGGACACGATGATGTATTGCGCCAAAGCCGAAGGCCGCGATCGGCTCGTCATCGCCAGCGTGAACCGCCCGGCCACCATGCCCCGCCCCAACATCTCCCGCCACCAATAGCAACTGCCCCTCCGGCATCGAAAGCCGGGTCACCGAAGCGGTTGCCTGGTCAGAACCTCGTACCGCGCCCCACCCTTGTCGAGAACGCTTTCATAC
>CAXTRN010000324.1:0-2621 GCA_964246645.1 uncultured Acidobacteriaceae bacterium | reverse complement strand
GTTTGCCGTTGCGCTCTAAAAGGGCCGCCAAACCGAGAGCGGCTGCGGGGTCATGCGGTCTTTGCACGAGGGTCCGGTGGACGGCGGCCTCTGCGGCCGCACTGTCCCCGCCATGGAGGGCGAGGCTGGTGGTGAGTTCTGCGTCGCCGGGCTGTTCGCCGGTGAGTTGGGTGGCCTGGAGCAGATCGTCGGCTGCCTGCTCGGGGTGGGCAGCCTCGTCGAGGCGAGCGAGCGCGCGAAAGGCGCGGGCCTTGAGCTGAGGTGAAATCGTGGGGAGTTTGATCGCCGCTTCCAGCTGCGTGTGGGCTTCTTCGGCATGCCCGGCGCGTGCCTGTAGCAGGCCTAAAGCGACACGTGGCTGCGGTAACGTGGCGTCGGCGGCAAGTGACGCCATGTAGGCAAGCACCGCGGCGGGCTCGTCGCCGTTGTGCTCCTCGGTAAAACCGAGGTCGTATTGGAGGCGAGCGTCCTTGGGGTTCGCAACGGCCAGTTGGGCGAGTTCGGTTTGAGCCTGCTTGTAGTCGCCCCGCTCGAGCAGCGCTTCGGCGTGCGCCATGCGCTCGCTTTGGGCGTTGGTCTGCCCGCCGGCCGCTTGCCCAGCGCTGGCGGCAGTGTGCTGAGAGGAAAAGGTGAGCAGAGCGAGAACAAGCAGTGTAGTCGGCATGAGGTCTGGATGTGAATCTGGGCTTCGAGAATGAGGGTTGACGCGATCTGGGCCGTCGCTACGATTTCAGCACGTGCCGCAGCCATTGACCGGTATAGGAATCCGGAATAGCAGCGATCTGTTCAGGAGTGCCGACGCTGACGATCTGGCCGCCGCCGGAACCGCCCTCCGGACCCATGTCGATGACCCAGTCCGCGCACTTGATCACGTCCAGGTTATGCTCGATCACCAGCAACGAGCCGCCGCCGTCGATGAGTTTGCGGAATGCGGCGAGCAGCCGGGCGACGTCCTCGAAATGGAGGCCGGTAGTCGGCTCGTCAAGGATGTACAAGGTGCGATTGCCACCCCAGCGAGCAAACTCGCCGGGGGCCCCGGCGTTGGCGGCTCGCTTGGCGGCCTCGTCTCTAAGCTTGGCAAGCGGGCCGAGACGGGCGGCGGCGAGGTGTTGGGCAAGCTTGACGCGCTGGGCTTCACCGCCGGAAAGCGTTGTGGCGCTTTGGCCGAGACGGAGATAACCCAGGCCGACCTCATCCAGAACAGCTAATTTGTCGACGATCTTGGGATGGCCGGCGAAGAAGCTAACCGCTTCGCGAACGGTCATGCCGAGCACGTCAAAGATGCTTTTTCCCTTGTACTTGACCTCAAGGATGGAAGTTTTGTATCGGGTACCGTTGCATTCTTCGCACGGCAACTCGACATCGGCGAGAAACTGCATCTCCACTGTAACCGTGCCGTCGCCTTCGCAAACATCGCAGCGGCCGCCGGGCACGTTGAAGGAAAACGAACCCGCCGTGAGCTTTTTGCGCTGGCTGTCGGGTTGCGCGGCAAAGAGTTCGCGGATGGGGTCGAAGGCTTTGGTGTAGGTGACCGGGTTCGAGCGCGGCGTGCGGCCGATGGGGGACTGATCGACCAGAACAACTTCGTTCAGGTACTGGCTGCCGGAGAACTCACGGTACAGGTGGGCGGGAGTTTCGGTTTTGCCCTCGCTTTCACCCAGGGCGCTGTTCAGGGCCGGATACAGCACCTGGTGCACCAGGGTTGATTTGCCGGAGCCGGAAACCCCCGTGATGCAGCAGAACAGACCGAGCGGCAGATCGAGGTCAACGCCGCGGAGATTGTGAGCACGGGCGCCGCGCAGAAGCAGGCGTTCGCGCCCAGGCTCGCGACGGTGGCGCGGCACGGCGATTTCGGTGCGCCCGGAAAGGTAGCGACCGGTGAGAGAAGCGGGATCGTCTTCGAGCTCGGCGACAGTGCCGGCAGCCATGAGACGGCCGCCGAGCTCCCCGGCGCCCGGACCCATGTCTAGCAGGCGGTCGGCGGAGCGGATCACGTCAGGGTCGTGCTCGACCACGAGAATGGTGTTGCCGAGATCGCGCAGGTTGTGCAGGATGCCGATCAGCTTGGCGGTGTCTCGCGGATGGAGGCCGATGGAAGGCTCGTCGAGCACATACAGCGCGCCGACGAGGCGGGAGCCGAGCGAGGTGGCGAGCTGGATGCGCTGCGATTCGCCGCCCGACAGCGTGGAACTGAGGCGGTCGAGGGTAAGGTATTCGAGGCCGACCTGTTCGAGAAAACTGATGCGCTCACGAACTTCTTCGAGGATTTTGCCGGCAATCTCGGCCTGCGCCGGGGTGAGCTGAAGATGGTCGAAGAAGGCGCGGGCAGCGGTGATGGTGAGCGCGCAGGCTTCGCAGATATTTTTGTCGTTCAACAGAACCGCGCGAGCTTCGGCGCGAAGGCGCTGGCCGCGGCACTCTGGGCAGGGCGCATAGCCGCGGTATTTGGATAGAAAAACACGCACATGCAGCTTGTATTTGTGTCGGTCGAGATCGTTGAAGAAGCCGCGGATGCCCACCCATGGATGATTTCCGCCGCTGCGGCCCTCCCAAAGAAATGTTTGCTGTGCGTCGGAAAGATCGAACCAGGGAAGATCGGTGCGAATGCCCTCGGCTTTGGC
>CAXTRN010000323.1:0-2636 GCA_964246645.1 uncultured Acidobacteriaceae bacterium | reverse complement strand
CGGCTTCTCGATCCGCAGCTCGCTGGTGTCCTCGTTGACGACGATGCGCTCGTTCTCCGGGATATAGTCGGTGAGTGCATTCAGCAGATTCTTTTTTCCCGAGCCGGTGCCGCCGCTGATGAGCATGGTGCGGCCCGCTTCGATCTGCGACCGCAGGAACTCGGCAAGTGCCGGCGTGAGTGCACCCCCGACAACCAGGTCCGCCATAGTGAACCGGATACGGGAAAACTTGCGGATGGTCACCGAAGGAAACGGGCGCACGATCGGCGGCATGACGGCGGCGAGACGGCTGCCGTCGGGCAGTTGAGCATTCAGAAGCGGTTGTTCCTTGTCGAACCTCCTGCCGAGCTTGTTAGCGGTGACGGTAAGGCCCATCATCAGCTCTTTCGTGTTGAATCTGACGCCTTCGGCCCGCACGATCTCTCCGCGTCGCTCGCACCACCAACTGCCGTCCGGGTTGCCCATGATCTCGCTCACGGTCTCATCGAGCAGCAACGCCCGGATCGGCTCCATGAAGCACAGCAACAGCTCAAGGTCGCGATTGATTTCCGTCATCGTTCCCTACTGAAATGCCTGGTCGGCGCGGAAGCGTACAAGTTTAAGGCCGAGCGGGTTGACGCCAAGCTCTTCGTTCTTCACTGTGTCGGCGTACACGAATGTGACGGTCGCAATCCAGCGCTCACGCTTGGTGACGGAGTGGTCCGCCGGGTTCGTGAACAGCTTCTCGAATTCGACTCGTCCGTTGAAGGGCGTCTTGCCCATGTCGTCGAGAGAAATACTCTTCACGTCGATGTCCACGTAGGGCAGCGTTGCATCGTGCTGGAACGTAGCGATGGTTTTCTCTTGCCGCTCCTTGCGGATGACGGCCTGCTGCACGTCGGCGTTCATGAAGTAGAGCGCGGCGGTTTGGTCGTTCTCGATGGTGTAGCGGTTGCGCTCGAAGTAAAGCGTGGCCCAGCGCGTGAGATAGTATTTGCTCTCGACCTCTTGGGGTTTGTACTTCCAATTGCGATAGTCGATCACCTCGGCGCGCCCGACATCGTTGACGCGGATCACCATCGGGCGCATGGAAGCGAGTGCCTTTTGGCTGTTGTAGAGGAGCGCCCCGACCATCAGCAGGAGAGCGCTTAAGGCAAGCACGACGATCTTGAGATAGGTGTTCATTACCATTGGTTCTCCGTACTGTTCCAGATAGCGTTCTGCGGCCCTGGTGATGGGCGCGTTCGGCGGTGTTTGTGTGCTTGCCATGCTCTTTTTCTCCGGTTGTTGCGGTTACACGAACTTTGCGATCACACCCTGAATCAATCCTGTGCCCCCGTCGTGCCCTCCGGTGCTGCCCGAAAAAATCGTCGCGACCATTGCCGGGATCTTTAGGATGATGAACAGGCAAACGAACAGGAGCGTGAGAATGATTGGAAAATCTTTCGTCAGGATGTCCGGCTGGGGGCAGTCCAACATGGGGCCGAGGATCTGCGAGAACCGGGTGGCCATGCCCGCTAGCAGGGCTGCGGTGACGACTTTGTAGAAAGAAAAAGCCAGATATGCCCTGAACCATCCCCAGAACAGGAAATCGAGTTTCGGAACGATCAGCCATGGAATGAACACAGGGCCGAGCAATCCGACCACTGTTGAGCCAATCGCGCCGTAAGCAAGGATTACGGTACACGCCGCGGAAAGACCCGAAAGCGTCATCTCGACTACTAGCTGTAAAAGCACCCAGTACGGTGAGGTGAGAATCGTGATGGCAGGCCCTTGCTTCGCCAGCACTGCACTCACCGCGTCCTCGATATTGTTGTTTGTGTCGAAGCCGATATCCTTCACGAGCTCGTTGGTTCCGTCCCTGATGAAAGAGCGGAAAGAAAAGCCCCAGCCGGGGATATCGGCGTCGTAGTAGACAACCATGGTGTAGACAAAGGCGAAGAGCATGGCGAAGCTCAGGAATGCTCCGACATTGAAGCCGGAGCCGCCCCTCGCCGATGCGACCGCTTCCTGCACCCCGAACCAGACCATCATGATCGTTGCGAGTGAAAGCGCCATGCTCACACCGGTTGAGTTGATGACCGAACCGGCGGTATCAGTGAGCCGGTCGCATTGTTCGATGATGTACTGTAGAACTTCCATGCTCGGTAGTGCTCCTTCGTCTCAGTAGCTGAGGGCTGCCTTGATCCCGGAAGTCGCGCTCGGTCCGGCCTGGGCTTTGTAGTTTTCTTCGTACCCTTGCGCTACCTGGAACATGAACTTCATGTCGTCCTGCTCTTGCTTCCCTTGCAGGCTTTGCGTAAGCGTCTGGCCCTGAAGCAACTGGCTTTCGTCCTGCTGGTTGCGCAGCATCAGCAGGAGCGCCTGGTTGATTCTCTGGAGGGTCGCCAGCTCCGTTTGCTGCGCCGGGTCCAGCGAGTGACTCGCCGCTTCTAAGTTTTTGATATCCGCCGTCCTCTGCACGCCATTGGCGCGGATCGTGCCGACGGTTTGTAGGTTGGTCGCGTTCATGGCATCGGTCAGGTCGAGCGTAGCTGTCTTGGCGGCTACGGCCTGCTGGCCCTTTGCGTTCAGGTTTTGGTAGCCGGTGAGCTTCGCGATGCGCGTGATGCTCGCGCCTTCGATCGCTTCAGTGGTCTTCCCTGAGTACTTGTTCA
>CAXTRN010000322.1:0-2649 GCA_964246645.1 uncultured Acidobacteriaceae bacterium | reverse complement strand
GCAGGAGTTGAAGACCAAACCGACGCAACACTCCGTGAAAGAGATGCTCTCGATCGGCATTCAGCCCGATATCCTGCTGTGTCGCGCCGACCGCGACGTGCCCCAGGAGATGCGCGACAAGATCGCCGATTTTTGCAATGTCGAGAATGGCGGTGTGGTCATTGCACGGGATGTGCCCAGCATCTATGAGGTGCCGCTGAATCTGCATGCGGAAGGCGTGGACGCGTTGGCGCTGCGGTACCTGCGGCTGGATGCGCCCGCACCCGACCTGAGCCGATGGCAGGATCTGGTGCATCGTGCCTACCATCCCAGGGACGAGGTTTGCATCGGGATCGTCGGCAAGTACGTGGAATACGAGGACAGCTACAAAAGCTTGAAGGAAGCGCTGGTGCACGGTGCGTTGGCCGAAGGACTGAAACTGCGCCTCGAGTGGATCGAGGCACAGTCGCTCGAGGTTCCCGATTCCCGCTCCCTTTTAGCCGGCTACGACGGCATTCTTGTACCGGGCGGCTTCGGCAAGCGCGGCATCGAGGGCATGCTGAACGCGATTTGCTACGCGCGCGAAACACAAACGCCTTTCTTCGGCATCTGCCTGGGCATGCAAACAGCGTGCATCGAATATGCGCGCAACGTGTGCCATCTGGAGCGTGCCAACAGCGGTGAATTCGATCCGCACACCCCGTTCCGGGTCATCTACAAGCTGCGCGAGTTGATCGGTGTGGAAGAAATGGGCGGCACCATGCGTTTAGGAGCGTGGGAGTGTGTGCTGCAGCCGGATTCGCTCGCCGCCAGAGCCTACGGAGCGACACAGATCAGCGAGCGTCATCGGCATCGCTATGAGTTCAATCGCGAGTTCGAACGAGCGTTGACGGAGGGCGGCCTGCGGCTCACAGGCGCCAGCGAAAGCGGCACCTATGTCGAAATCGTAGAGATTCCGGAGCACCCGTTCTTTCTCGGTTGCCAGTTTCATCCGGAGTTCAAATCCAAACCGCTCGAACCGCACCCGCTGTTTCACGCTTTTATCCGCGCCAGCTATGCCAACCGTGAACTACGTGCCGCGCAACGCATCGTGGAGGCCGAGGTGCGCGCTTGAGGCCGGCACCTTGGCCATCGTCCGCCCATCTGTGTCGAGAATCGCCAGAACGAGATCGAGGTCGCTTCATCAGCAACGGCCGCGAAACTATGTGCGCTCTGCCGCAAGGCCTCCGGGGCAAGAAACTCGACCTGCAATGGCACCTGCGGCGCCTCCGCTCACTTTGCTGCGATTTGGCCGCGTTCCGTGCGTCACACCATGGAACGTCCGCGTCCAACAACTGTGGTTTCCATGAACGCCGCCGAGCATCCCGCGCCCACCTCTACCGGCGAACGCGCCTTGCAGTTGCAACCACCCGCCATCCAGGCAGCCGAACGCCGACCCGCCTTGCCGGCGCTTACGGGTTTGCGCACCTTGCTTGCGCTCACCATTCTGATGTTCCACTTCACCCCGTCCGGGCTCACCTGGGCCGCGCATCCGGCGTTCACGCTTTATCCCCTGATCGATATCGGCTACGTCTTTGTCAGCTTTTTCTTCTTGATCTCCGGCTTCATCCTTTCCTACAACTACGCGCACCGGCCAGGGGGCGTGCGCAAAGCAGACTTCTGGATGGCTCGCTTTTCCCGCCTGTACCCGGTGTATCTGCTGGCGATGCTGATCTCGCTGCCCATGCTGCTGCTGGAGTGGCGGTCCCGCAGCCACGGGGAATTTCTTGCAGGCGCCATCATCACTCCCTTGCTTTTACAGGGATTTCTTCCCCGCCTTGCCACCTTTTGGAACACCGTAAGCTGGACGCTTTCCTGCGAAGTGGTGTTGTACCTTGCCTTTCCCTTCCTGCTGAAGCTGCGCTGGCCGCAATCGACGGGCAAACTGGCGATGATGGTGTTGGGGTTCTGGCTCCTTGGCCTCGTACCGCATACCGTGTACTGGCTCACCAACCCCGATCACCTCGCCACACCCGTGACCCGGTACAGCGGCGGCACCTGGCTCGATACGCTAAAGTACACGCCTGCCGCCTATTTTTGTACCTTTCTCGCCGGTCTCACGCTCGGTCGCCTTCACGATGCAGCCGACCTTTCCGTTCGGCGGCGCATGTCGCTCGGACTGGGCGGATTTTTGCTGGCCTGGCTTGCCGTGTACCACCTCGCACCGCGCGTACCCTACATTCTGGTGCACGGCGGGCTGTTCACGCCGGTGTGGTCGCTTGTGATTCTCGGCCTGGCCGGCGCCAGCCCGTTGGCTCGCCTTTTTTCATGGCGGCCGCTGGTCGCGGTCGGAAGCTCTACCTATGCGCTATATCTGTTGCACTTCAATCTTTTTCAGCTGTTGCAGTGGCATCGCGTAACCGAACGCCTCCATATCGCACAGCTTGACCCATGGATCAGTTACCTTGCGGTAATTCTTTTCGCCATGGCCGTGCGCCGCTGGGTCGAGCACCCCAGCCAGAAGTTGATCCAGGGCTGGTGGAAGCGCCGACAGGGAACTGCCTAGCTTCTGCAAGCCGCCTGCAACCTCCTAAGCTGAACAACACACCCGACTCTGCGCTTTGTTCACTCTGAAGCTGGGCTGGTGCCATTCCTTGAACCCATCGTGAACCCTTTTGGGGAGCGCAGAAA
>CAXTRN010000321.1:0-2654 GCA_964246645.1 uncultured Acidobacteriaceae bacterium | reverse complement strand
CGTTTACAACAGCGCTGGAGGTACTGGCAGCCAACGGCGTAGAGGTAAGGATCGACCGCGATCTGCGCTACACGCCGACGCCGGCGCTTTCGCACGCGATCGTGTCGCACAACACCCATCGCACGGCGGACCGGGCGGATGGCATTGTGATTACGCCGTCGCACAACCCGCCCGAGGATGGCGGCTTCAAGTACAACCCGCCGACAGGCGGCCCAGCCGATACCGGTACGACGAAATGGATTCAGGACCGCGCAAACGCGCTGATCGCGGACAAACTCGCGGGCGTGAAGCGCATGCCGTTCAAGCGGGCGCTGCAAGCCGACACAACGCACCGGCACGACTTCCTCGCGGCGTATGTTGCCGACCTCGAAAACGTGATCGACTTTGACGTGCTGCGGGGTACGGAACTGCAACTCGCGGTCGATCCGCTGGGCGGGGCGGGGGTCGATTATTGGCCGCGCATTGCAGAGCGGTATGAGTTGCCAATTACGGTGTTGAACCCCTACGTGGACCCGACGTTTCGCTTCATGACGCTGGATTGGGACGGGCGCATCCGCATGGATTGCTCATCGCCTTTTGCGATGGCGAGCATGATCAGAAAGAAGGATCGCTTCGACGTTTCCTGGGCCTGCGACACCGACCACGACCGTCACGGCATCGTAGCCCGCTCGGCCGGCCTTTTGAACCCGAACCATTATCTGGCAGTGTGCCTCCAGTACCTGTTTACGCACCGGCCGGCGTGGAGCGCGGCGGTGGGTATCGGCAAAACGCTGGTGTCGTCCTCGATGATCGACCGTGTAGCCGAAGGGCTGGGGCGACCGCTGTTGGAGGTGCCGGTCGGCTTCAAGTGGTTTGTGGACGGGCTGATCGGCGGCACACTGGGCTTTGTCGGCGAAGAATCGGCCGGGGCCACGTTTCTACGTCGCGACGGACAGGTTTGGACAACAGACAAGGATGGGCTCATCTGCGGGCTGCTGGCCGCGGAGATGACGGCGGCCACGGGCAAGGACCCAGGGGAACTCTACCGCGAGCTGACCGCGCGCTATGGTTCGCCGGTGTATCAGCGCGTCGATGCGGCGTGTTCGAAAGAGGATAAGGCCAAGCTGGCGAAGCTGTCGCCGTCGCAGGTTTCGGCCAAGGCACTGGCGGGTGATGCGATCACGGCCATCCTGACCGAGGCACCCGGCAACCATGCGCCGATTGGCGGCTTAAAGGTCACCACAGCGAACGGCTGGTTTGCCGCGCGGCCGTCAGGCACGGAAGATGTGTACAAGATTTATGCGGAAAGCTTTGCGGGTGAAGAGCATCTGCACAAGATTCAGGAGGAAGCGAAGGCGTTGGTATCGGCCGCGCTTGCGGGGTGAGGAGATGGTGCTTTCGTTTTCGAGACCTGCAGTTCTCGCGTCAGCAAAACTGCAGGTCTCTCCACTGCGCAGACGATGAAGCTGTCTGCTTCGGTCGAGATGACACTACCAAAGGCGTGGGAACGGTCGACGTGACACAACGAAACGCGTGGGAGCGGTCGACGCGGCACAGCGAAAGGCGTGGGAGCGGTCGAAATGACACAACGGAAAAGCGTGGAAAGGACACGGCCTGTAGCGCAGGTCTTGGTTGCCCCCCAGGGATTCGAACCCCGATTGATCGGTTCAGAGCCGACTGTCCTACCATTGAACGAGGGGGCAACAGGTGTGCTGCGGGGCAAATCACGCTTCGCCCGATAGAGGAGCGAGCGGCGTTCACCGCCTCTGCGAGTGTACGGAGAAAGGCCGCGTGGGGTCAACCGCACGACGTGGAACTATTCTTCGCGCAAGATTTCCAACGGCTTTTGCCCGAGCACGCGATGGCTGGCGAGCCATCCACAGGCGACCGTGAGTGCGCCGGCGGCAAGCCAGAACGCGAGCGTAAGCGCGGGCTGGAAGTGGTAGTCAAAGTGCAGCGCGCGGTGCAGCAGGATGCGTGAAACGACGTTGGCGAAGATAAGGCCGACAGCGCCGGCGATCAAGCCAAGCGTGGCGAACTCGATGGAAAAGATGGCGGCGATGTGGGTGCGGGAGGCTCCGAGGGTCTTTAAAACGACCACCTCGCGGATGCGGCGGTAACGCGTACCCGCGATGGCGCTGGCAAGGATGACCACGCCGGCAAAGGTGGAAAACGCGGCCAGGAACTGGATCACATAAACGATCTGCAGCACGGCTTCACGCACGGTTTCGACCGTTGCGGCTACGTCGACCACAGTGATCGAGGGATAGCGTTCATACAGCGCGCGACGCACCTCGGCTGTGTGGGCGGGGTCGGCATTGACGCCGCCATACCAGATGGCGGGCAGGTTGTGCAGTGCGGGCTCGGGCAGCATGAGCTGGGCTCGCGAAAAGGCGTGCTGCGCATCAGGTTCAAAGATGGCGACGATGCGGGCGGTAAAGGGATTGTCTTCAGCGACAAAGGTCATGGTTTGGCCGACCGCAAGGTGCAGGTTTTTTGCAAAGCCGCGGTCGACGGCGATGACCGGCTGTTGCGCGGCGGCGGCAGCCTGGGAGGCGCTCCACCAAGTGCCGGCGGTGATGCGGTCGCCGGGCGGCGGCTGGTCAATGGTGGGCGGCCAGGAAAGGTTCAGCGCACGCAAAAAGCGCTTGGGAATGTGCTCGACTTTCAGGTTT
>CAXTRN010000320.1:0-2709 GCA_964246645.1 uncultured Acidobacteriaceae bacterium | reverse complement strand
CAACCCCCACCGTACAGCGTGATATCCTCCGCGCTCTCGACCTGCAACAACCCGCCGTCTTCATCACCGGCTTCCGCCGCCACAACCTCCATATCGAGGTCACCGAACTTTCCAAGCCGCAACGCACCGAGTTCATTGCCAAATTGTTGAAACAACCCGCCGCCCGGCCCGCCATTGTATATGCATCCTCACGGCGCTCTGCAGAAGAACTAAGCACCGCCCTGGCCAGACACTTTTCAACGGCAACCTACCACGCCGGCCTGGAAGCCGGTACCCGCGAACGTGTGCAACGCAGCTTCCTCACCGGACAGCTTGATGTAGTCGTCGCCACCGTGGCCTTCGGCATGGGCGTCGACAAAGCCGACGTCCGCACCGTCATCCACGCCGCCCTGCCTGGTTCGGTGGAGGCCTACTACCAGGAGATCGGCCGCGCCGGCCGCGACGGCTCCCCTTCCCGCGCCGTGCTGCTGCACAGCTTCGCTGACCGTAAAACCCAGGAGTTTCTCCTTGACCGGAGTTACCCACCTTTGGGCGATCTCGAACGCGTGGCGGCCGCGCTCCACGATGAGCCCCTGCCCTTCGACGACCTCCTGCACAGGCTCAAAATGGAGCGTGAGGTCCTCGAACGCTGCATCGAGAAGCTCGTCTCCCAAGGCGCCGCCACCGCTGATTTCAACGGCATCGTCACGCTCACTCAGGAAACGGCCTGGCAGCGAGACTACGATCTCCAGGTCCGGCACCGGCGTGAACAGATCGATCGCATGGTCGGCTACGCCGAAGGCCACGGCTGCCGCATGGCCGCTCTTGTGCAGCACTTCGGTGATAAAGGCGATGGCGGACGGCCCTGTGGGCTTTGCGACTTTTGCGCTCCGCAACAATCCGCCTCCGCACCGGCCGAGCGACCCACGGTTCGCGAAAAAACCGATCTGCTTGTCATTCTCAAAGCCCTTCAGAATGGTGGCCGCTCTGCCGGGAAACTCCTCACCGAAACGCGCCTGCCGCTCGATCGCAAACAGTTCGACCGCCTGCTCGACGGTCTGGTAAAAGCGGGCCTGGTTGCCAGTCTTACCGAAAGCTTTCGCGGCGAAGACGGCCGCGACATCAGTTATCGCAAGCTTTCCCTCACTGCCGAAGGCGAAACCCCCGATGATGCCGCCCTCAGCACCGTTTGGCTTCGCAGCCAGGAGGACGAAGCTACCCCGGCCAAACGGCCAAGGGGACGTGCAGGTTCTGGCGATTCCCGGGCTGGCCATTCGCCCACCACCCGTGAAGTTGAGCTCACGCCCGGACAAACCGCTCTCTGCGATCGCCTCAAAGCCTGGCGCACACAAACGGCCAAAGACGCTGGAAAACCCGCGTTTCTCGTTCTTTCCGACGCTTGCCTCAACGCCGTCGCCCAGGCCTGCCCCCTTACGCTCACGCAACTGGGCAACATCCGGGGCATAGGTCCCGAAAAACTGGACCGCTTCGGCGCGGCCCTCATTGCCCTGTGCCGCGCTCCACAAGAACGCGGTTCCGGCTCGGCCACCAGCACCGCTAAATCGGCGAAGCCAGTTGCCGAGTTCGGTAGTTCCATCCACGCCATACAAACCTCGGCCGAAGGCGACTCCTCTGAGGAACCCACTTCCCTCAGAACCATCTCGTCCCGGCCCGCGGTGGCGGCGAATGCAGACCCACAGCCCCGGCTCACTCCCAGCCTGCCTGCTCAACCCAAACTCACCCAGGAACAAATCGCGCTCGAAACGCGCCTCCGCGACTGGCGCCGCGAGCAGGCTGCCAACGCCGGCCTACCCACCTTTTTCGTCCTCAGCGAAACCGCGCTCCGCAAAGTGGCCGTCGCACGCCCCACCACCCTCGAAGAACTCCGCACCGTCACCGAACTGGGGGCCGACAAACTCGCCCGTTATGGCCCCGCCATGGTAGAGCTCTGCCGGCCCATGCATCTATGAAGTTCTGTATATTCCCGATCCTCGCCACACCTGTTCTGCAAAATCGCGCTTGGCATAAAACGGCACAAAACCGTGTTGAAGAGCCCAAATTGGAGCACACAATCATGCACGACCTTTTCAGTACTTTCGGTGTCGCCATCATGGCCGCCGGTAAAGGAACTCGGCTTAAGTCGAAGCGTCCAAAGGTGTTGCACGAAGTGGGCGGCCGCGCGCTGCTCCTCCATGTCATCGCGGCGGCGGAAACCATCGCACCCAGCGATCAGATCGTTTGCATCATCGGCCACGAAGCCGAACGCGTCCGAAACGCCGTGGCCTCCACCGGTGTTCAGTTCGCCCTGCAAGCCGAACAGCGCGGCACCGGGCACGCGCTGCAGCAGCTGAAAAACCACTATATCGGCGGCAATCTCCCCATTCCGGAGCACCTGCTGGTACTTTCCGGCGACGTTCCGCTCATTGCTCCCGAAACCCTTGCCCGCATGTGCTCCGCTCACCTCGCGCAAGCGGCCGCTATGACCATTCTCACCGCGATTCCACCTGATCCCACCGGCTATGGCCGTGTATTGCGTGTGGCTCCCGGCAGCTCCGATGTCGATGCCATCGTTGAACAGAAGTCGTTGACGCCACAGCAGATACACTCCCCCGAAATCAACTCCGGCATCTATTGTTTTCGCACCGCCGCGCTTTTTTCACAGCTCGACCGGCTCACAACAAACAACGCCCATGGAGAGTTCTACCTCACCGCCATAGCCGCCCTCCTGCG
>CAXTRN010000319.1:0-2730 GCA_964246645.1 uncultured Acidobacteriaceae bacterium | reverse complement strand
GTGCCATTCCGAGAACCCATCCTGAACCCATTTGGGGAGCGCAGAAATCCGCCAGGATACGTATGATGGAGCGCGGGGGATGCATGGGAGAGCTTTGGAGCGACGTTTCAGGATGGATGGTGAGGCGGCCCGTGCTGTGGCTGCCGGTGCTGATCGCCGATCTTCTGGGATTCCTTACCAGCCTGGGCCGCAGCGCTCTGCTTCGCGCGGTCGTCCTGCATCAACTGCAATACCGCTCGGTGCTGGGGGGCGGACCCACGCGCACGCAACTGAGTGCAGCAGCCATACAGCAAACTAACATCCTGGCCTTTGCGGTGACCTGGAGTTCGTATCTGCTGCGCATGCTGCTGTATGCAGCTGCTTTTGTAACGACGGCAGCCCTGGTGCGCAGCTTCGCCGCACGAACGGAGCATCCGCTCGAAAACGTCGGGTCCGCCCTGCGCCGCCACGCTGGCAGCATCGCTTCGCTGAGTTTGCGCGCGCTGGCCCTGTATGCAGCCGCGGCCACCCTCTTCGGCGCCACCGTGAACTTCATCTCCAGGCACGGCCACAAGGCCATTTTGGCCAACCAGTGGTTTGAAAGCGGAGCAGGCATTCTGCTTTGCGCGGCGCTTGCTTTTGTGCTGCCGCCCATCGCGCTGCGGGCGCTTGGGGGCAAAAGCCCATCCCGCAGCCTTAAGCAGCACGCGCAGCTGTTCGCCTTTCTGCTCGGCCTGGTCGCGCTTGCGCTCGCTTATTTTGTGAACGCAAACATCCGGACCGTGCGCGGTGGCGCATCCCTTTCGCGATTCCTGCTCGAATGGAGCGGCTCGTCGATTGTGGCGCTCCCTTATGCCGTGCTCTTCACCGGTCTGGGTCTTTTGGCATGGCGCATGGAGCGTCAGCCCGCAGCTTCGCTCGAAGGGGACCGGTAAAGCCGCGCCGGGTTCAGCTGGCGTTCGTCCGGACCGAGCCGAAGTCTCGCTGCGGCTATGCCGTGACCAGTGACCCCAGCATTTCGCCCTGCACCACACGCACGATGTTGCCGCGTTCCCGCATCGAAAACACAATCATCGGCAGATTATTGTCTTTGCACAGCGAAACCGCCGTGGTATCCATCACCCGCAGCCCCAAACGCAGGATGTCCATGTAGCTGATGGTTTCAAACTTGGTCGCATCCGGAACCTTTTTGGGATCGGCGGTGTAGATGCCGTCCACCGAGGTCGCCTTCAGCAGCACCTCGGCGCCCATCTCCATCGCACGCAAGCTGGCGGCTGTGTCGGTAGAAAAATAGGGATTGCCCGTGCCTGCGGCGAAGATCACGACCCGGCCCTTTTCAAGGTGCCGGACAGCGCGCCGGCGGATGTACGGCTCCGCAACCTGATGCATTTCGATCGCGCTCATCACGCGACAAAAGCTCCCGGTTTTCTCGATCGCGTCCTGCAGGGCAATGGCATTGATGACGGTCGAAAGCATACCCATATGATCGGCGGCCACGCGGTCCATGCCGACGGCCTGTTCCGCCACGCCGCGGAAGAAGTTGCCCCCGCCCACCACGATGCCGATCTGGCAGCCGGTATTGGCGACCGAGGCAATCTCCTGCGCGACCGCTTGAATGAAGACCGCATCGACACCGAAGCCGCGGCCTGCCGCCAGGGCCTCGCCAGAAAGTTTCAAAAGCACACGTTTGTACATGGTCCTTGCTAGGGTATCAGGCCCGGCGGTTCCAGCGGCGAAACTTCGGTTTACCCGCCTGTAACCCGTACGCGTCCGACCTGCGGCGCAGGCAAGCACGCCCCACCCCGAACGCCGATGCCAGAGGGCCGACACCCGTTCGGCAGAGGCTCAGGTAAATGCGTTGGCAAAGCGGAAAAAGGTTCAGGCAGGTTCCAGAAAGTCGACCATCAGCTTCTTTTCACCCTGCTTCAGAAAACGAATAAGCGCATTTTTGCCGTGGATGTCTTTCACCTCGCCCACACCAAATCGCTTGTGCAGTACCTGATCGCCTTTTCTGAACCTTTCCGCCTCGGAATGCACAATCGTTTCAGGCGATGTTGTGTGGATCTCGCCGTGCAGTGTGGAAATCACCGTTGTGCCGTGCGCATCCTTGCTGCCCGCTTCCGGATCGGGCGCGGTATCAGGCACCGGGGCTTGCCGCAGCTTGCGGCGTGCGCCTTTGCGCGCCTCCGTTGCCGCGCGCAACTCGGCATCCGTGTCGCGGAGCCCGCGTTCGCAATTGTCGCAACGCCCGCACGCTTCCCCTAGCTCCTCACCAAAATATTGCCGCAAAATCTGCGTTCGGCAGGTCGGGGTTTCAGCATAGTGCATCATGTCCGCGAGCCGCTGTTTGTCATGCTCGCCGCGTTCGGCATAGTTGTTCAGCAACGCCGTAATCTCATCGTCGACCGGCGGTTCCGCGACGCTCAATACGTACCCGCGGCGGCTTTGCCGTACCAGGCCCGCGTCAGTCAGCAGATACAGAATGACCTGAGTACGCCGCAGGCCGACATCCGCGTATTCAGCCAGTGTTTTCACGTTCAGGGCAAGTGCCTTCGACGTCCGCGCATGCGAATCCCGGATCGCCGTCGCCACCACGCCTGCGCTCACCTCCGGATCCGGTGCTTCCTCGGTTGCGGTCTGCGCGCGTGTTGCCGCTTTCTCGGGATCATGAGACGCCGCACCGTCCATGCTGCCGTTTGACTCCGAAGCACCGGCTTGCTCTTGAACGGCTTGCTCCTGGGCGGCATCGGC
>CAXTRN010000318.1:0-2770 GCA_964246645.1 uncultured Acidobacteriaceae bacterium | reverse complement strand
TCGCAGGGTGCCCTCGGCGAGCCGGGCAGCGATGCGATCGCCATTTTCGAGTGCCGTCGCGGAGCGCAGCAGGTGGCCATCGGGCCCGTATACCAGGGCGTAGCCGCGATCCAGAACACGCAGCGGACTCATGGCCTCGAGCCGGGTCCGGCAGCGGTCGATACGAATGGTTTGCTCGCGAAGGCGATGTTCGAGGGACTTGCCGAGACCGGTGTGAACGGCCTCGAGACGACGTTGCATCCCGGCGAGACGGACGGCTGGGCTGGCGCGCTCGAAACGGGCTGTGTCGGCGCTGAGCCGGGTATTGGCGCGCCGGAGCCTGTCGCGGAGGGCGGCTTCAACCCGGAACTGCAGCTCGTCGATGCGCTGCGAGCGGCGGTTCAGGCTGTCTTCGACGCGGCGAAGAACGGTGGTGGCGCCAAGCCGGGCCAAGCGCTCCCCGGCGCGTAACAGCTCAAAGTTTCCCGCGCGAAGCAACCGGCTATGGAGGCGGTCAACGTGTTCTTCGACACGATGTTGTGCTGCGGTGAGGAGCTCCGCGGCGGCTGACGGGGTTGGCGCGCAAACGTCGGCAGCCGCATCGGCAATGGTCGCGTCAGGCGCGTGGCCAATGCCGGTGATGACGGGCAGAGGACAGGCGGCGATGGCGCGGGCAAGGCCTTCATCGTCAAAGCCGTGCAGATCTTCCCAACTGCCGCCGCCGCGCGCAACGAGCACGACTTCGGCGCGTTCGGGGTGTGCGGAAAACCAGCGCACTCCGGCAGCCACTTCGGCCGGGCAGTTTGGGCCTTGAACGGCAGCGGGGTAGATCAGAATCTGGACGGCGGCATGCCGACGACGACAAACCTTGAGAATGTCGCGCAGCGCTGCCCCCTGAAGGCTGGTCACAAGACCGATGCAGCGCGGAAAGGGAGGAAGCGGGCGCTGACGGTCAAACAGGCCTTCGCGGCGCAGGCGTTCCTTCAGGCGCTGCACGGCGGCAAGCAGCGCACCGAGCCCGACCTGCTCCATCCACTCCACAATGAGCTGCATCTGGCCGCGGCTTTCATAGATGCTGAGTTGGCCGTGCAGTCGGACGGCGTCGCCGTCGTTTGGGCGAAAGCGGACCAGCGCGGCCTGGCGCCGAAAGAGAACCGCTGAAAGCTGGGCACCGGCATCTTTCAGGGTGAAGTAACAATGGCCGCTGCCGGCCGGGCGCCAGTTGGAGATTTCGCCTTCCACCGTGACCTGGCCGTAGCCGCGCTCCACCAGACCCCGCACATGGCCCACCAGCCCGGAAACGCTCCAGGTTTGCGGAACCGCCGCTACTAGTTCGTCTTCGGGGAGATCCTGGGTGGAAAGATGCGCGGTGAGCGTGGTTTCCGTGTGAACAGTGATCACGGCTTCGCTGCGAGTGAAAGCCGCGTCTTGCACCTCAGCGGGATGGCGATCGGCCCGTAGCAGTTGAACGGCGCCGGGCGTGAGCGCGACCGCGAGGGCTTCCTCCGTCTCGGTGGCGAAGAGGGAGAACAGGTCCGGCTGGCTGGTCGCGTCCGGAGCCGGGCGGCGACGGGAAGAACGGCGGCGCAGACTCGCCAGCGTGGGGATTTCGGGCTTGGACTCGTCCATCACCGTATTTTCGAGTGTACGCTGCCGGGGATGTGCGTCGTTTCGGCTCGTACCGGGAGAAGACCCCAGAAAGCTTGGCAGCTTTAGGCAATTTGCAGCAGGGCGCGGGTTGCCCGCAACAGGTCGTCCGGTCGGCAAGGTTTGCGCAACGTGGTGAGTGACTGGTGCAAGGTCGGAGCCTGCATCTGCACGCGATGGTTGCTATACGCCGTCAGCATCAGCAACCGGGTGTCAGGGAAACAGAGATGGACGCGCTCTGCCAGTTCCCAACCGGATTCGCCAGGCATGGAGATATCGCAAAGCATCAGAGATGGAGCAAAGCTTTGGGCTCGTTCAAAAGCCTCCGCAGCCGAGTAGCAGGCTTCCGACTCGAAGCCATTCCTTCGAAAAATCATACAAAGTGTATCGGCGACCAGTTGGTCGTCATCAACAACCAGAACGCGCGGTTTCACAGGGACACCTCTTCTGCGGAAAGCAGGGAAGCAGCTGGAGTTGGGCGGCGGGACGCTTGCGCAAAATGTCTGCAGGAGGGCGCACGTCAAACATTACCGTATACGGATTACCAATTGGCAAAGAGCGGAGCTCATTATGATTCCAGCAAAAGAAACATCTCATTCGTTCGCAGAACGCTAAAAAGGAGTCGCCGATGCGTATTTTGGCCTTGGTGAGCGGCTTTCTTCTACTCACGATCATTCTTCTCGACGCGTTTCAGACCATTGTTCTGCCACGGCGGGCTGTCGGGCGATTTCGGATCACGCGAGCCTTCTTTGTGGCGACCTGGTTTCCGTGGCGCCGCATCGGACAATATCTTCGGTCGAAACAACGTGAGCAGTTTTTCAGTGTTTATGGTCCATTCTCTTTGTTGCTGCTCTTTTTTATTTGGGCGGTCTTGCTGACCGCTGGTTTCGGGTTGGTGTACTTCGGACTGCGCGTTTCCTTTAAAGACGCGCAGCTGAAGCAGATCACCGATTGGGACCGGCTGCGTACCTGTTTCTACGTCAGCGGCACGACGCTGTTTACGCTGGGGCTGGGCGATGTGACGCCGCAGTCCTATCCGGCGCGCATGCTGACCGTGCTGGAAGGCTGTTCGGGTTTTGGATTTATCGCCCAGATGATCAGCTATGTGCCCGTGCTGTATGCCGGG
The DNA here is from genome assembly GCA_964246645.1 of uncultured Acidobacteriaceae bacterium. Taxonomy (GTDB): domain Bacteria; phylum Acidobacteriota; class Terriglobia; order Terriglobales; family Acidobacteriaceae; genus Granulicella. The sequence goes on along the minus strand of CAXTRN010000318.1, from coordinate 18 downwards.
TTTTCACTAAGCGCGGTG
>CAXTRN010000317.1:0-2797 GCA_964246645.1 uncultured Acidobacteriaceae bacterium | reverse complement strand
CACACGTGAGGCAGTGGTGCCGGCTGACCCGGGGCAGCGGCGGACCGAGGATCTACACCTCGATAGCCTGGGCCGAGTGCAGCTGCAATCCGTGCTGGAAGCGCGCTTCCGTGTGGAGGTGAGCGACGAAGCGATGGCTGCCGTGAGGACGCTCGGCGAACTGCGGAGGCTGACGGGGCTAGCACCGCCTCAGACGGGCAGGGCGCTTCGGGTAGACGGGGCGTTGCCGGTAGATGCAGCGCTTCAGACCACGGGCGATGCGGGGTCGGTGGAGGCGATGGAGAAGGCCGCAGTCGGCCTGGCGCCCCGATACATGCGCTGGCCCTGGGCCCGTCCGGTGCGATGGCTTCGTGTGGCGTTCATCGAGGCTGTTTTGCGACCCTTGGTACGGATTCTGGCGGCGCCCCGGGTTTGGCGAGAAGCCCCGACGCTGGCGAACCGTGGGTCCAGTGGTTCTAGCGCATCAATGCTGGTCATCAGCAATCACGTGAACATTTATGATGTGCCGTTACTGCTGTACGCCCTGCCGGGGCCGATGCGACGGCGCCTGGCGGCGGCGATGTCGGCAGAGGTGCTCGACGACCTGCGGCGGGGGCGCGCGCAGGGGAATCGTTGGCTGAACCTGCTCGCCCGGCCGGCGTATTGGCTTTTGGTGGTGTTGTTCAATGTGTTTCCGCTGCCGCGGCTGCGCGGGTTTCGGCAAAGCTTTGCGCACGCCGGGCAAGCGCTGGATCGGGGTTACGCCGTGCTGGTTTTTCCGGAAGGGCGACGGAGCGGCGATGGAGCGCTGCAGCCGTTTCGGCCCGGCATCGGGCTGCTGGTGCAGCTTTCCGGCGGGCCGGTGCTGCCGGTAGCGCTGCAAGGAACGGGCGCAGCCGACGGCCGATGGTTTCGGACCGGGAGCGTGCGGGTGCGGATTGGGAAACCGTTGCGCTTCGAGCCCGGAACCCCTGCCGAGGCCATTACACGGGCGCTGGAAGCGGCGGTGCGGGCTTTGGGGGCTGGAAGTGGTATCGGGGCTAGAAAGGATGCGGGAAATCTGAGGCGTAGGTCGGACGGTGCGTTATGCTGATTTCACCGTTTCTTCGCCCCACCTGGAAAGGCCTACACCGATGACGACAGAGTTGGATCAGAGACGCCGGTCAGCCCGGGGGCTGCGGGCTGAGCTGGTCGCCCGCAGTTTGCATGGCCAGAAAGTCGACAGTGCCGAGGTCGGGTATAGCCGAACGCCGGGGGTTGTGTATGCGGCGGATGCAAAAGGCGGGCATGGAAATTTTCTGCACGCGTCTTACCGGCGCATCGTGGCGCATCCGGAGTGGGCGCGACGTTTGGAGAAGACCTACACCGGCAGCCGTTTGTTGCCGCGTGCCGGGGACCGTTGGCGCGGCGAGTTGGAATGCGCCACCAGCTCGGACGCCCTGTTGATGAACGTCTTCTGCTACCCCGGTGTGCTGCGGCGGAGCGGCGTATGCGCGCTGCTGGGTGTGGAAACCGGGCTGCAGCCGCGCTTTGGCGTGCGGGCGGCGCTACCGATGCACGGTGGTGAGGTGGACCGGACGGAACTGGATATGTGCCTGGGAACAACGGTGGCCGAAGCCAAGCTGACCGAAGGCGGATTCGGCAAAGCGTCGCGCGAGCGGCTGCTGCGGTACGGGGGTGTGGAAGACATCTTCGATCTGGCGGCCTTGCCGCGTTATCGCGCCACAAAACAGGCAGGAACGACAGCGGCACTGACGCCAATGGCAACAGCGTCAACGGCAACAGCGCCAACAGCAGCAACACAAGGGGCGTTTGCGGGATACCAACTGATCCGCGGGCTGTTGGCGGCGCTTGCCGTGGACGGCTCGTTTCTGGTGTTGATGGACAGCCGCCGGGCGGACTTGCAGGAGCTTTGCTTTCGTGTGCTGGGGGCGGTGCATGCCGCTGAAGTGCGGCATCGCCTGCGCCTACGGACCTGGCAGGAGCTCGCGGGGGTCTTACCCCCGGTGTTGCAAGCCTTTTTAGCGGAGAAGTACGGAATCTTCCCAGGATGAGCAGGATCGGCCGGCGTCGGCGAATCTTAGAGTTTTGATTCACGAGCCGGTGTCGACGAAACCCGTGTCGACGAGCCCGTGTGTAGAAGAGCCCGTGTTTAGAAAAGCCCGTCAGTCCACGAGCCGGGGTTTGGTGGTGTTTTCCCCGATGTCGGCGGCGGAAACGCGAATATCGAAGCCGGTGAACAGATCGGCGATGCGCGCATCGGTGAAGCCGCGTTCGCGCAAAAGGCGTACCTCGTCCCCGAGCATGCGGATCACGTCCGCGCCGGTAAAGCGTTCTTCCTCGCTGCCGGCAGCCTGACGAAGTTCACGCGCTGCGAGGGCGACCTGGTCTGCGGTGTAGGTTTGCTCGTCGGGCATGCCGTGTTGGAGGGAAAGGCGAAGGATAGGATTGGATCTGCCGTCCCGTTTCCATGCCGGCGCGGAGGACTGCAATCCGTTTGGAATCAGCTCAGGCGAGATACGCTTTCAGCCACGGGTCTTCGGTGTGGGTGAGTTCGCGGGTGGTGCCGTCGAAGACGACTTTGCCATTGTTGAGCGCCAGAAAACGGGTGCTGGGATCAATGTAGTGATTGGGCATGGGTCGCATGTGCCCCGTTTGCTGGTCGAAGCGATGCGTAGCGAGGGTGAAGGCGTCTTGCAGGCGGTGCGTGATGAGCAGCGCCGTTGCCCCGGAAACGTCTCGCTGCTTGACGATGAGTTCGATGATGGTATTCGACGTGATGGGGTCGAGGCCGCCCGTGGGGGAGTCGTAAAGAAGC
>CAXTRN010000316.1:0-2801 GCA_964246645.1 uncultured Acidobacteriaceae bacterium | reverse complement strand
CCCCGTACCTTCGTTGTATTCAAGGCGCGTACAGGGGTGGATAGACTGCGTACACTATGCCCATGTCTCGCCATCGTAAGTGGAAAAGTGTGAGTTGGTTCAGATGTTTTGTCGCATGGCTGAGCCTTGTTCTCGGTGGCTTTTCCGGGGTGTGCGCTCATGCCCAGGCGCCTAAGCTCGCCTCGGGGTTGAGCATTCCGGATGGGCGGACGCCGTGGGCGACGGACACGTTTGAGGCAAGGACCAACTCGTGCCCATCCACCACTCGCGGGTGGCGGTGAACCGGCACACGGGTGCCAACGTCGCCGGATCGTTAGCGGGCTCGGTATTTTACAAACCCAAGCTGACGACGGAGTTGGATAGCGCCACTTCCCGAACGCAGCTGCACAGTAAAACGCCGGTCTTTTATCTGCTCACAGACCCCGATCCGGATAATGGAGGCGATGCGCAAAATGCGGAAACCATGATCTTCGCTATCGTGCGGGTGGCGGTGACGAACGAGAAGCGCATTGTCGATAACCTGTCGTACACGCAATTCACGGATAACGCCAAGCGGCATGCCGACCTGGTGGAAGCCACCACAACGCACCTCGCCGATGGCTGGCTCCGCATTGAGCCGCAGGCGCCGATGGAGGAAGGTGAGTATTGCATCCTGCCGATTCCAAAGACGAGCGGAACCTATGCCACCTCGGTCTACGACTTTGGCATCCATCACTCGGCGGCCAATGAAAGGGATGCTGTTTCGGCAACGAGCAGCGGTCCGGGAGTTTAAGGCACAGAGGAGCAGCATGCGAGTTGGGCTGATGACGCGGGAATACCCGCCCTATGTATATGGCGGCGCGGGGGTGCACGTAGAGTACCTTTCGCGCGAGTTGGCCAGGCAAATCGAAGTTGAGGTACATGCATGGGGTGATCCTCCACCATCGCCAGCCGCGCCGGGTTCTCCAGCATCACCGGCTACCGCCAACGTCCTCGAGGATGATACCGAAGGCGAGCCCGGCAACGTCACGGAGGTGGATGGGCCCGGCAAGCTGGAGGTGTTCTACGAGCAGCCGTGGAAGGCGATCACCGACGGCACCAAGGCCAAGTTCAAAGGCGCGCTGGAAGCGTTGTCGCTGAACCTTTTTGAAAATTTGCAACTCGAAAATCTCGACATCGTGCACACCCATACCTGGTATGTGTCGATGGCGGGATTTTTGGCCAAAAAACTGTACGGGATTCCATTTGTGCTGACGACGCACTCGCTTGAGCCGTTGCGGGCGTGGAAGGCTGAGCAGTTGGGTACCGGTTACGCGCTCAGTTCGTGGATGGAGCGCACGGCAATTCTGGATGCGGACGCCATCGTAGCGGTGTCGAACGGCACCAAGGCCGACATCCAGCGGGCGTATCCGGAGGTGGACCCCGAGCGCATTCACGTGATCTATAACGGCATTGACCTCGAGCAGTACCAGTACACGCCGAAAACAGACGCGCTGGATAAATATGGCGTAGATCCGAGCAAGCCGTATGTTTTGTTTGTTGGGCGAATCACCCGGCAGAAGGGCGTGACGCATCTGGTGGAGGCGATCCCGTTTTTGCCGCCCGGAACGCAGGTGGTGTTGTGCGCCGGTGCGCCCGATACACCCGAAATTGCCCAGGAAGTGCGCGACAAGGTGGAAGCCCTGCGGCAAAAAACGCCGCTGAGTGAACCTGCGGGTCATGAGCAATTTACCGAGCCGGGTATCGAGCCGCCGGGGCACTCCTTTGCCACCGGCGATCCGCTCGGGGTGGGGCACAATATCGTCTGGATCGAGCAAATGGTGACCAAAGAAGAGGCCATCCAGCTGTATTCGCACTGCGCCGTGTTTTGCTGCCCAAGTGTGTATGAGCCTTTCGGCATCATCAACCTGGAGGCGATGGCCTGTGGGGCGCCGGTGGTGGCGTCGGCGACCGGCGGCATTCTGGAGGTGGTGGTAGAAGGAGAAACCGGCCACCTGATCCCGTTTGCGCAGGACGCGGAGACGAGCTTCCCGACCGATCCTGCGCAGTTTGCCAGGGATCTCGCGGAAAAGCTGCGCGCCTTGCTAGCCGACCCGGAAAAAGCGAAGGCCATGGGGGCCGCCGGGCGCCGACGGGTGGAGGCGCATTTTTCGTGGACGGCCATCGCAGAGCAGACGATAAGGCTATACCAGCAGCTGATCGGTAAAAAGACCGAGGAAAGAACCGGGGAAAGCACCGAGAAGAGCGGGGCCAAAAGCGCTTAGAAGACCCTTTTGCCTCGCGCCAGGCGTTCCGTTTCGGGAACCGACGCGAAATCGGGGCTGCATCTTCGCATCCCGGCGACCGGCGCGACACTCTAAAGGACGTGCAGATCCGTTTCCAGCTCCTGACAGCAGCCGCGGCGGTGTTATGTGTGCCGTGGAGCCCCGCTGGCGCCCAAACCACTGCTTCCGCGGCCGTTCCCCTTCAAACCGCAGTTTCACCAGCCATTAGCCCGCAAGCGGTGAGTCCATCTGCGGTCAATACGCTGCCGCAGGCGCCCAGCAGCATGTTGGCCGGGCAGGATACAGGACTGGTGCAGCCTCCGGGTTCGGGGGTGCGCTTTGTCGCTGCGGGTGAAACGATGGGACCGGGTGGTTTGCCGATAGAAAAGGCTACGGCCGGTCCACTCTCCCTGTCGCTCGACGATGCGGTTTCGCTGGCGCTCGAACGCAATGCGCGCTCGCGTTTTCAACGAGCCAATCAGCAGTTGCTGCGTGGGTACATCGGCCAGGTCACGCGCGCGATCACCGCCTCGACCTCCGCCGTGGGCGCCGCGACCA
>CAXTRN010000315.1:0-2813 GCA_964246645.1 uncultured Acidobacteriaceae bacterium | reverse complement strand
CGCTGCCGGCGTCGCCCGACTCGGCCGCAATCTCCTCACTTACTGCCTGCAGGCTTTCCGCCAAGGCAAGGGCCAGGTGTCCCGCCACGCGCGCCTGCTCAAGCAGAGCCGCCAGATCCGTCTCGGTCGCCTGCGCGACATACTCCGGCACCACTTCTTCCACGTCCGGCGCCAAATCCTTCAGCAGCGTCGTAAACTCCAGTTCCGTGTAAAGCTTCCGCAGGGCCGCGGTGTCCGGCGCCGGGGTCCGCATCAGGTCCAGATCCGCCTCGATCGGCACCGCCGTGTGGATCGTCACCAGCTCTTTTGAGAGCAGAATGTTTTCGCGATTATTCGCCAACGACTCCCGATACGTCTTCCGCTTGATGGCCTCCGGGCTTTCCGTGGCCGACGCAATCGCCGCTTCCACGGTGCCAAACTGCTGAATCAGCTCCACCGATCCCTTATCGCCAATCCCCGGCGCGCCCGGTACATTGTCGATCGCATCCCCCCGCAGCGCCATCACATCGATCACCTGCTCCGGCGGCACCCCCAGCACGTTCTCCACGCCCTTCGAGTCCAGGATCAGGTTGTCCTTTGTCGGGTTCAGGATCGACACGTGCTCGTTCACGAGCTGCATCATGTCCTTGTCGCTCGACACCACAAACACCCGATGCCCGACCGCGCTCAACTGGCAGCTCAGCGTCCCGATCACGTCATCGGCTTCAAAGCCCTCGTAATACACAATCGGAATCCGAAACGCCTCCAGCGCCCGCCGAATATAGGGCTGCTGCTGGATCAAATCCGGCGGCGTTTCCACCCGATTCGCTTTGTACCCGCCGTACGCCACGGTTTCAAACGCTTGGGTCTTCAGGTTGAACTTTTGCACATCCTTCATCTGCCCCGCGAGTTCATTGCGGTGCACCGGCCGTCCCACGTCATACACCGCCGCCAGATATGTCGGATTGAAATCTTCCCGCAGCTTGTTCAGCATGTTCACGAACACATAGGTAGCCGCAGTCGGGATGCCCGTCCGCGTCGACATCGGCCGCGATCGCTGCATCGCGTGGTACGCGCGAAAGATAAACGCCATGGTGTCCAGCAGGTACACAGGAGGCTTGGCAGCGGAAGAGACAGCGGCGGCAGTAGGGGCAGCGGCTGGGGCGGGGGCAGTGGAAGAGGCGGCGGCTGGGTGCGAGGCTTCAGTGGGCGTGGCTGGCATAGGCGTCCTTCTAGCTTAGAACGCCCCCGCCCCAAACGCCGCCACTACCCTGTACCATGCCATTCACTGGGTCGTAGAGCCACCCAGCGTCCAAGTCAAGATGATGCGACTTCGTGGGACTTACCGCGCTAAAGCCCCACTCTTTGCCGGCTAAAATTTTGCGTTAGAAGGGCAACTGTGATTGATATAAGACAGCTCAAAGGAATTGACAACCCAAGCTTCTACATGGAAGTGCTCACGAGCCTGCGAGAGTTCGACCGGCTCGAAGTGGAAGGCGTACTCTCGGGTCTCTTTAATCTGACCAAGCGTGAGGAATGTTTCTATGTTCTGTACCTGCGAGCCCAGCGTAACGTCGATACGCTAATGCAGCTCAACCACGTCGCACACTTCCAAGCGACAGCCATGCTGAGCCGAGCTATTTTCGAACTCTCCATAGACGCAGAAACACTTACGAAGACGACGGACGGTGACCTTCGCATGCGCGTTTATAAGAGCCTCGAACTGCTACGCGCTGCGCGTTCGTTGGTGAAGCATGAGGACAGTAATTCCAGTCAACAGACTCCATCAGAGCGCCGGAGGTATGTCGCTGAGACGGGCCCAATCATCGAGTCACAGGCCCGCGCGCTCTGGCCCGGCAAAAAGCTTTCCGATCTGAAGCATTGGAGCGGCCTAGACACATCGCAACGTGCAAAGGCTTTGGGCTCCGAGACTGAAGCCTTGTACGTGCATTCCTATCAACGATTTAGTTGGTATGTACACGCCGGAGTTCAGGGAACACTTGACGCGACCCCTGAGCACTTCCCGCAGATCTGCGGCATGGCACTCAGCCTGTCCGTTGTGTCTTACAGCCGCCTACTCACCGCCGTGGCACGAGCTATGCGCATCACGACTCACGATCAAGACTTCGAACAAAAGTTGGAATTTGCTATTGGACTTCCACAGATCGAATCAGCAGAAGACGAATTGCGACTTCGGCACAAAGTCGGCCTTTGATTTCACATCGAGCGTCGGTTCAGACATTTGTTCGACACATCCCATACTATGAATGAACTTGTGAGATTAAAGCCAAGGTTTTAGCAGCGAAGTGCCAATGCACTTGGAAAACGTGTTCGTGCAGACCGACGCAGCGGCAGCACTCATCTCCTAACCGCTCAAAGCAACAGCATGCAATCCCCATAGCTGAAAAACCGGTACCGCGCCTGTACCGCATGGGCGTACGCGGCCAGTATCTTTTCCCGCCCGGCAAACGCGCTCACCAGCATCAACAGCGTTGACTGCGGCAGGTGGAAATTGGTCAGCAACCCCCGCACCAGCTTGAATCGGTCGTCTCCGTCCGGCCCCGGCGAAAGAAACAACCCCGTACTCCCCGAATGCGGCTCCAGCCGCAACGGATTGACGGAGGAAAGCGCCCCGAAGCGGCCCTCAAACTGCCGTGCCAGGTGCTCCAGAGTCCGCGTCGTCGTGGTCCCCACGGCCACAATCCGCCGCCCCTCCCGCCAAGCCTCGTTCAACGCCTCAGCCGTCTCCGCCGACAACGTGTACGGCTCCGCATGCAGCCGAATCTCCTCCGTCTGCTCCACCCGCACCGACTGAAACGTCCCCAACCCCACAT
>CAXTRN010000314.1:0-2867 GCA_964246645.1 uncultured Acidobacteriaceae bacterium | reverse complement strand
TCTCCACCCCGTCCTCGCGGTGTTGCTGCGAAGATTCCAGTCGAGAGGACACGCCTTGGGGGGAAAACGATGGACTGAGGGTGGGCTGCAGTTGCTGGAGGACCTGTTTGAGGTCGCCGATGAGCGCGATGTCGACCTTGACGTTTTTATTGATTTCGCTGGGGTCGATGTCGACATGGATTTTTTTGGCGTTGGGCGCGTAGTGGGCGAGATTGCCGGTCACGCGGTCGTCGAAGCGCATGCCGAAGGCGAGCAGAAGATCGGCCTCCTGAATGGCATGGTTCACCCAGGATTCGCCGTGCATGCCCATCATGCCGAGGGCGAGCGGATGCGCGGCGGGGACGGCCCCGAGGGCGAGCAGGGTGCTGGCGATGGGGATCTGGTGGGCTTCGGCGAAGGCGAGAACCTCGCGCTCTGCGCCGGACTCGACGATGCCGTGGCCGGCGAGGATCACGGGTTTTTGGGCTTGCTGAATGAGCGCGGCGGCTTGTCCGAAGGCGCCGGTCTCGGTGCGGGGCGTCGGAATCATGGGGTGCGGGCGCACGGGCCGGGGTTTGCTCATGTCGAAATCGAAGACGGCGGTGGCCTGCTGAGCGTCTTTCGTAATGTCGACGAGGACGGGGCCGGGGCGGCCGGAGCGCGCGATCTGGAAGGCCTGGCGGACGGTGGAAGCAATGTCTTCGGCACGGGTGACGAGGAAGTTGTGCTTGGTGATGGGCAGGGTGATGCCGGTAATGTCGACTTCCTGGAAGGCGTCCGTGCCGAGGACTTTGGACGAGACCTGGCCGGTGATGGCGACGACCGGAACGCTGTCGAGCATGGCGGTGGCCAGACCGGTGACGAGATTGGTGGCGCCGGGGCCGGAGGTAGCCATGCACACGCCGACGCGACCGGAGGCGCGGGCGTAGCCGTCGGCCATGTGGCTCGCGCCCTGTTCGTGACGAACGAGCACGTGATGGATGGTAGGGAACTTGCGCAAGGCGTCGTAGATGGGCAGGATGGCGCCGCCGGGGTAGCCGAAAATGGTGGTGGTGCCTTCGCCGGCGAGGGTGGCCCAGAGGATTTCGGCGCCGGTGAGGGTGGGGTGTTGGTTGTTCATTGTGCGGTCTCCAGGAGGTGAATGCAGGTGCGTACCCCGGTCGAGTTATTTCGCTGCGGGAACGCACTGTGTACAAAGGGGCTCAGAGGGCTGGAGGCCCGGCAACATAACAGCCCAGGCCGCAGGCCTGGGTGTTTGTCCCACAGGGCAGCATAGGGCTGAAGGCCCGGCACAAGGAGGCCATTATGCCGCAAACATTGTGCTTGAATTTGGTGCACCTGATCTTCAGTACTAAAGGTCGGGCACCATTGATTTGTGAGGCTGTTGCACCGGATTTGCATGCCTACCTGGCCGGTACGGCTCGCAGGCTGGACTGCGACTGCTTCCGGGTTGGCGGCGTGCAGGACCATGTGCATCTGGCACTCCGGTTGTCTTCGACCAGAACGGCAGCGAAGACCGTTTCGGAGTTGAAGACATCGTCTTCGGTGTGGATGAAGGAGCACGGGGCGACACAATTCGCCTGGCAACGCGGGTATGGTCTGTTTTCCGTTGGACCTGCGGATTTTGGGGCGTTGGTGAGGTATATCGACAAACAGAAGGCGCATCATGCCAAGCGGAGCTTTCAGGACGAGATGCGCGTATTTTGCGAAAAGTATCATGTGGCTATCGATGAGCGGTATGCGTGGGACTAGCCGTTTGTGTCGGGCTTTCAGCCCTTTGGGTTTGTTGGGCGTTGACCTAGGCCTTCGGCCTAGGCTGTTATGTGGCGCGCTTTTCGCGCTCGATGCGTTACTCGGGACGTTCCGTTTCGGCTTCACGGAATACTGCGAGTTGTTCCTTAGCCTTCAACATTTGAGTAATTTGATCTTCTGTAAGCTCACGGCGTTCTTCATAGAGGACTTCAGCTCCGTGTTCTAACTTCTCGTGGATCAGGAATAGATTGCGTAAGCCGCGAAAGCGAGTAACAACCTGTACCTTGTCGCTGTTCAAATAAGTGTCGTTATACTGTTCTCCGAACTGCAAAGCCTTCTGATAACCATCCTCTAACGAGGCTGCGTTGATAAGAATCGTATTGATCCAGACGAGTGGTCCGTCTTCGTTTGAGAAGGTGAACTCCTGCACCATCTCTGCTAGAAGCCACTCGATTTCACTTGGGATGTATTTGTTCATGTGATTTGACTAGGCGGTCACCGCCCCCTGGCTGGCGCTGCTCACGCTGTTGGCGTATTTGGCGAAGACGCCGCGTGGGTAGCGGGGTTGGGGAGCTTGGAAAGCTTGCAGGCGGGTGGCGATCTCCTCATCCGAAACGTTGAGGGTCAGGGTGCGGTTGGGGATGTCGAAGGTGATCGTGTCGCCTTCGCGGACGGCGGCGATGGGGCCGCCGAGCTGCGCTTCGGGGGCGACATGGCCGGCCATGAGACCGCGAGTGGCGCCCGAGAAACGGCCGTCGGTGATGAGGGCGACGGTGTCGGAAAGCTCGGGGATGCCCTTGATGGCGGCGGTGACGGCGAGCATTTCACGCATGCCGGGGCCGCCGCGGGGGCCTTCATAGCGAATGACGAGGACGTCGTTGGGGTTGATCCGCCCGGCTTCGACGGCATGGAAGCAGGCGTCTTCGGAATCGAAAACGCGCGCTGTGCCGGTATGCAGGACGCGCTCGTGGCCGGCGACTTTGACGACAGAGCCTTCGGGGGCGAGATTGCCTTTGAGAATGACCAGGCCGCCGGTGGGTTTGAGGGGGTCGGACCAGGGGCGAATGATGCGTTGGTTGGAAGTTTCCTGGGCGAGTTGGGCTTCCTCGTACAGGGTTTTGCCGGTGACGGTGAGG
>CAXTRN010000313.1:0-2869 GCA_964246645.1 uncultured Acidobacteriaceae bacterium | reverse complement strand
GCATTGTCGCGGGAGATATTCTGGATGCCGCCACCTCGGCAGGCGCTACCTCGGCCACCTCCGCGAAGGATGCCGAAGAACGCGTGCCGGTCAGGGAGCCTGCCTGAGGATTGCCAAGAAGATTGCCAGGAGGTGTGCCAAGAAGATTGCCAAGACCGCCGTCGGCAGCCCCAGCCGCGGCGCTGCCCGCCCGTTGTTCCGCGAAGCCCGCCAGCGCGCCCGGCAATGGTGGCGACGAAAACACCGGACCCTTGCCCGCACCCGGCGTGGGCACAGCCGGCAGTGCAAAAACCACCCGCATCACCAGAGATCCCAGCCGGATGACATCGCCCACAACCCCGACTGCCTGTTGAACACGCTGTTCATTCACAAAGGTGCCGTTAGTGCTGCGCAGATCGGTCAAGAGCACACCGGTGGCCGTTTCCGTCACCTGCAAATGCATCCCGGACATAAACCCGTCTCCCGGGAACGAAAGCATTGCCTGCGGAGAGCGCCCAAAGGTCACAGGCCTGCCCCCAAGCGGCAATCGTCGCCCAGCCTGGGCCCCCTCCACGATCAAGAGCTCAAACATGCCACCTGCCGCTGTAGCCGTTCTCCTGAAGGTGTAGAGCGGAGGTAGATCCGTTTGTGCCAGTTTTCGTCAAGAAAACTGGCATCTTCCACAGCGCCCGACGCCACCGTATCAGGAGAACTGCTTTAGTTGCATTGATTTGCAAACGGCGCCCCCGTGCTCGCTGCCCCGGATAAAGCCCCTGCCTGCGCTGTGAGCCCGATGATCACCGTAGGTGCGCCCATGGTAATCCGGCCCCCGTGCACGGTGGGGTCACCTTTGCGCGCGGCCATCAGCCCGCCGATCTTTACCGTCGGGCAACCCATCGCGATCGGGTCCGGCGGCCCGTTACACACACAAAGGTCCGTAACCCGCGCGGCCGGCAAAAACTCGATAAACACCGTCGGCATGCCCGGCACCGCAATCGGCCCCCCGACATGCGACGGCACGGGACACACATGCATATCCGTAAGTCGTGCAGCTGGCGGCATCTTTCGTTCTTCCTTTCCAAGGACACCATGCCTGAAGGTCAGCGTTAAAGGACATCCCGGCCGGCACCTCAACCCATGTCCTCGTTAGAGCAAAATCCTACACCGAGCCCCAGGGTTCCAGCGAGAACTTTTCCGCCGCCCTCGACGCTTCCCGCTACGGAACCTCAGGCACCGCCAAACCCTTACGCCACTCTTCCCACATACCGCAGCAGCAAACAGGTCACATTATCCGCCCCACCGCTTTCTTTTGCCGCGTCCACCAATCGCCGGCACGATCCTTCCAGATCGTCGCCTTGCACCAGCGCTGCGATAGCGTCCGCCGCCACATACCGCGTCAATCCATCGCTGGCCAGCAGCACCGCATCGCCTTCGCTCAGCTCGACATGGAAGAAATCCGGTTCCACCTCCGCCGACGACCCGATCGCCCGCGTAATCACCGACTCCATTCCCTTTAAATTCACCAGCGGCAGGTCTTCCACCTTGATCGACCCCATGCGGATCAGCTCATTGACATACGAATGATCCACCGTCAGCTGCATACATGCGCCGTCCTTCAGCAAAAATGCGCGGCTGTCTCCCACATTCCCCACCAGCAGCTTATTGCCTTCCACGGCGGCGGCCACCAGCGTCGTTCCCATGCCTTTGTGTTCGGCGCTTTGGCCGGAATAGCGCACGGCATCGTTGGTCACACGAATGGCCGTCAACAGCCGTGATTCCAGAGGGGTTTCGGGCGGCTGCGCGGCGAACACGCTGATACAGGCGCTGCACGCAATCGAGCTCGCCACCTCGCCCGCCGCCATGCCGCCCATTCCGTCACACACCACATACAGCCCCGTCCCGGGGTCGTAGCCGAAATTGTCCTCGTTATTGGTGCGCACACACCCGACATCGCTCAGGGCGGCGACCTCGATCGAAGCGGACATCGGCATGCCGGTCGGGGCGTCGCTCATTGCGTGGCCACCCTGGCGACGCAGCGTAACCCACTGCGCATGAAGCCGGGGTTGAGCAGCGGCGCCCCCGGGCCGCCGACGTCATACTTGTAGTCGAGCGGCACCCCGGTCGCGCTTGCCGCCGTTTGCCCGTTCATTTGGAACACAAACTCCAGACGGTTGGGCGCCGGATGCCGCGCTCCATACGCGAAGTGAAACAACGCCCAGGGCCCGCTCGCGGGATCTGTGTACCCCGCCGCGTTCAGCTTGATATTGCTGCCCGGCGTCGATGTCCACAAAAACTGCTTGGTTTGCCCCGCTGCGGTTAGCGTCGCTGCATCGATCTGCAAGGTCGCCGGCGGCAGGTTCGGCGTCGCTTCCTGGGTCAGCGTCACGCTCACCTGCGGCGGCCCGCCCCCGGCTGGGAAAAACGCATTGGAAATCTGCTGCCCCGCATTGAGGAAGTGCAGAAACGCCGGATTCACCGTCACCATCGACCCCGGCGTTTGCGCATAATAGCTGCCCTGCAACGTCACGATCTTGCTCAACGACGCGGCGTACTGCGCCAATGCGCCCTGGCTCGGCTGGAACACCCGCGCCACCTCGTCCGGCGTTGCATCCACGCGGCTGTCCGGATTGAACGGGAACTTATTCAGAACCGGCGCAATCCCCGTACAAAAGGTCTTTGCCCCCCCACCGGCGGCCCTCGCCGGGGCTGCCCGTGCCAGCTCTTCCACGGTTTTGATCGGCGCCAACAAAAGTTTTTCCGAGGCGGTATCCATGCCGCCCACCGGGTCGGGCGGTGAAAACCCGCTGCGCACCGTGCCGACCGCCGCTTCCGCCTGCGACGCCGCCTGGATCACCGGGCTCACCGCCGTCGGGTCGTTCTGGCTGTTCGG
>CAXTRN010000312.1:0-2878 GCA_964246645.1 uncultured Acidobacteriaceae bacterium | reverse complement strand
CAATGGCATCCAGCGTCCGCAATCCCTGATCTCGCGCCTTTTCCATCACGTCGGCATCATGAATGCCCATTTTCTGCATGGTGAGCGCGCGCCATTGACCGCCTTCCAGCAAAATCAACGGTGTTCCATCCAGGATTTTCGCCACGGTGTCGGACTTCGTCCGCAGCACCGTCAAGGTGTAGTGGGCCATGGCAATAGCCACGATCTGGCAAAAGGCGTTCGTCAGCGACGCCTCATTCTGCACAATGGCGGTCAGCATCAGCCCGCCCAGAAAAAAGATCAAGATGAATTCAAAGGGCGTCAACTGCTTGCCCGGCCGTCGCCCGACAATGCGCACAATAAACACCAGAAAAAAGTAGCCGAAGAGCGCGCGCAAAACCGATTCTGTGGAGGCCATACACCATCACTTCTTAAACTGCCGTTCTGCGTGCTTCCATTCAGATGCAAACCAACGGCGGCACGCCGTCCTGGCCGCCGTTCTGATTTCCTGGTAATCCTCTCCACTCCTTCGGGTACACCGAAGTTTCCCGACTTCGCGTGCCATTTGTGGTGGAAAGCAGCTACTCTTGAAAAGCATTTCGCCCAGCCTCCTTTGTGGAACCGGATTTTATCGATCCGAACCTGTCGATCCGAACCACGGGGCCATGCGGAGCCGAAATATTCGCTGAAGGAGCCTCACTTGGCCGTTTTTGTTAAAGCTGCAAGCGTCAGAAATGTAAGCGCGCCCGGGTACGATGATGGCCTCGTACTCAAAACCGATACGCGCGCCATGGCCGTGGCCACCTCGCTCTTTTTCATGGTCGGCTTCCTCACGTGCCTCAATGACGTCATCATCCCGCACCTGAAAGCGATCTTCGAGTTGAACTACGCCGAAGCCATGCTGGTGCAATTTGCCTTTTTCAGCTCTTATTTCGTCTTCAGCTATCCGGGCGGCCGCATCGTCGAGCGCTTCGGCTACAAGCGCGCCATGATCGCCGGCCTGGTCACCATGGCCGTCGGTGCCGGCACCTTCGTCCCGGCGTCCTATGTCGCCAGTTTTCCCGTCTTCCTTGGTGCGTTGATCATCCTCGCCGCCGGGATGACTATCGTGCAGGTGGCCATCAATCCCTACGTCACCGTCATCGGCCCGCCGGCGACCGCTTCGAGCCGCTTGAATTTGGCCCAGGCCTTCAACTCCGTCGGCACCTTCATCGCGCCCTCCATCGGCGCTTTCCTTATTCTCGGCGGCGCCGGGCAGATCACTCCCGCTAAACTCCATTCCCTTCCTGCAGCACTGCAGCAAAGCTACCGCGCCGCCCAGGCCTCATCGGTTCGGATGCCCTACATCGGCCTGGCCTTGATGCTTCTGCTGCTGGCCCTCGCTCTTGGCCTTATCAAGCTGAAAACCCAAACCGGCGTTTCGCAGCACACGCAGGACTTCCGTCCCGGTGCCTTTTCCGAAGCGCTTTCCCGCCCCGACAGCATTTGGCGGCATCCCTGGCTGCTTTTCGCCGCGCTGGGCATCTTCACCTATGTCGGCGCCGAGGTTTCCATCGGCAGCCTTTTGGTCAACTACATGGGCCTGCCGCAGGTCGCCGGCTTGCGCGAAGAAACAGCCGCTTACTTTCTACCCGCGTATTGGGGCGGACTGATGGTCGGCCGCTTTGCCGGCTCCGCCATCCTGCAGCGCGTACGCACCGGTCTGGTTGTCGGTTTCGCCGCCGTTGTGGCTTTCATTCTGGTGCTGATCAGCATGCACAGCATAGGCACCGGCCTGGTTTATACCTACAGCCTTCACCTGCTTGGGCATCACAAAGACCTCATCCTGCCTCGCTCCACTCCTATGTGGACTCTGCTGGCCGTCGGTCTTTGTAACTCGGTACTCTTTCCCTCCATCTTTACCCTCGGCATTCAGGACCTCGGTCCGCTTACCAGCAAAGGCTCCAGCCTGCTGATCGCGGCCATCCTGGGTGGCGCGCTCATCCCGGAAATTCAAGGCAGGCTCGCGGATCACATCGGCCTTCAACCCGCTTTCATCGTGCCTGCCATCTGCTTTGTTTACATCGCCTGCTTCGGGCTGGCGGCTGCGCGCCGCCGCCCGGCCCAGGACGTCCTCATACCCGCGGAAGTGGTGTAACGCACCTCTACCAGCAACCCCATCACCCGCGCACGCCTGCCGTCGTGATGCGTACGCGGGCGATGTAAATGCCCCTTTCTACCTGCAAGCATTGTCCCGTATGGGGGATGCCGTCGACCTGCAGCTTCAATTTCCCAGCCAAGCTTGAACAAGGAACCTTGATCTCCCAAAGTCAACGCTTGCCCTCCGCTACGGCGCGGTCTTCACCAACGTCAAGGTCACAAATCCCTGCGTGCCCGTGGCCAGGGCCACCTCCACCGTTTGTGGCACTCCCGGCAGTTGCAAAGGCGCAACCGTCAACACGCCCACTGCATTGGAGGTTCCAGTCGTCTGCGAGCTGGCGAGCACCTCCGCCGCCGCACATCGGCCCGGCGTCGGACACAGGCCTTCCGGCGGTAGCGCCCGCTGATACACCTGCACCGGCGCGCTTTCCAGCACATGTCCCGCGACGTCGGTCACCGTGAACCCCATCGGCACAAAACTCGTGCCTGCCGGTACACTTTGCCCCGCTCCACTCGCAACCACAATGCGCCACAGCGCAGGGTCCACACCATAAACACGCCAACTGGCGCACACCGTCCGCCACACACAACCGGTGACCGTGTGCACTGAGTCCGCGGCGAGGGTGTTCACGCTCACCGTGACCGTCGCTGTCCCGTCTGTTCCGGCGAGGCTCCCTTGCGCGCCCAGAACCAACCCCGCATCGGCTGTCCAGGTCACCGGCACACCCACAGCCGCGACCCCATCCTCAATCGCTCGGAT
>CAXTRN010000311.1:0-2938 GCA_964246645.1 uncultured Acidobacteriaceae bacterium | reverse complement strand
CCCGTCAACAAGCTCGCTCAGTTCAGCGTCGGCTACTATGGCGGCCCCGTTAACAGCTTCACCGCAGTCGGCACCAAAGGCAGCATAGTGCTCGACCCGTGCTACATGTTCGGCAAATCGATCGAGCAGACGTTGGCCATCGGCGACAAGAAGATCAAGAAAACCTTCAAAAACACCGACCACTTCGGCGGAGAAATGCAGTATTTCTCTTATTGCATTTTGAAGAACAAGGAGCCGGAGCCGGACGGCGAAGAAGGCTTTGCTGATGTGCGGGTGTTGGAAGGTGTGCTTGAAGCGCTGAAGACCGGTCAATCGGTACAGCTGAAGCCGTTCACGCGTACAAAACGCATCGATCCAAAATCGCAGCTCAGAAAACTGAGTGCGGTTTCCAGTCCGACGCTTGTGAACGCGTCCAACCCCGCCAAGGGCGTAACCAAACAGCCGAAGAACTAAACGGAGACGCGGCACGCCGCAGGCACACAAACACAAGGACGGGAAGGACGCTGCGGTAGCATAAAAACGCATGCGTCCTTCCCGGTTTTCGCCTGTCTGCTTCTTTTGTCTTTTGTCCACGGCCTCTTACGCACAAACTTCCTACGCACAGGAGGTACGCTCACCCGCGGCCGCCTTCAGCAAAGCGCGTGCGCTGTATGACACCCCTATCGATCGTGGGCTCTCCGGCTTCACTTGCGATGTCGCTTTTGACTGGAAAGAGTTTCTGGTGAAGGCCACAAGTGCGCCGGTCCAGGATGCCGATGAGCGTCTTGGCTATCTGCGCAGCATCCACCTCACCGTCTCCGACGACCTCAACGGCGCAGGCGCGCTCCATTGGGCTGCGCCCACGACCGCACCCGACGCCAGCGAGGACAGCATCAACAAGCTCCGCACCGGGCTCGAAGCCCTGTGGAGCGGCTTTTTCCAGAGCTGGAACGGCTTTGCCACGGGTGAGATGGTTTCCTCGCCGGGCGGCACCGCCGCCGTCACCCGCACAGCGGAGGGCTTTACTGTGATCGCTCGCGAAAACGGTAAGCTCGCCGAACAGCACTACAGCCGCGACCTCCGTCTGGAATCGTTGCACGTGGCAACGCCCTCGCTCGACAGTGCGATGACGCCGACCTTTACGGAAACGCCACAAGGGCTGTTGCTCGCCGGCATGCAAAGCGTTGACCGGCAGCCACCCTCAGCGGCCCCGGTACAGGTGGCAACCACGATTCAGTACGCCCCTGTAAATGGGTTTCAACTGCCGTCCGCCGTCACGATCGATGTTGCAGGCACAGCGCGCTTCGCGTTTCAGCTGAGCGGCTGCACGGTGCAGATGAAGGCCCACCCGTAACGGCAGTTCTCCTGATACCGTGCGTCCGGCACGATGAAGGATGTCAGTTTCGCAAGGAGAACTGGCGCAAACGGGTCTGCCCTCGAACCTTACCTTCACGAAAACCTCCGTCGCCATCGGCGATCGAGAGCACAGCTTACCCCGCGGTCAGCAGGCGGTTCTGTTTTTCCTTCAACTCCGCCAAAAGCCTTTCCACCTGATCGTCCTTTTCGAGCGCGGCGAAGCGATCTTCGAGCGTGCCTTCCGCGAGCAGCGTCTTTGCTGCCTGATCATGCGCATCAGTCGTGCTGATCCGGGTTTGCATGCGGTTCAGGGTTTCGGTGCGCGGTGCCGTGAGCGCGCCGCTTTGTGCGGCCGCGTGGGCTCCCTGGGCTTTGCTCACCAGCTGCGCGCGACGATGCTGCGCCAGCAGCAGATCGCATCGCCCTTGCGTTTCCGCAAGCTTGCCCTGCAGTTCCGTGTAGGTGGCGCGCAGGGCCGCTGCCTCCGCCGCACCATCGGCCACCTGCGCACGGAATGCCGGGAGCATTGTCTCGTGGCTTAGCGCACGCTGCAAAGCCGCGCGCGCCAACCCGTCATCCCCCTTGCCGACGGCGAGTTCAGCTTTGCGCTGCCAGCCCGCCGCGGCGTCTTCCTGATCACGCAGTTTCTTTTCCAACAGGTGCTGGTCGGCAAGACTGATCGCCACCTGTGTTTTCACCTGCAGCAACTGATTTTCCATGTCGAGCACAAGCTGCTTCAACATCTTTTCCGGGTCCTCCGCACGATCCATCAGATCGTTCAGATTGGCGCGGAGAAGGGCGGCAACACGTTCCATGAGAGCCATAACACTTCCTCCAACTTGATTTAGTTCGCTTTGGGTGGAGCGCCGTCGATGGTTTTGGGTGGATGCGCGGCGCCGTCGGGGCGCGGCGCCATGGCTTTCACATTGCTCATTAAATCGCTCATCTTCATCCCGCTGAGTGCTTCAAAGAGCGCGGGCACCTGGGCGGCGATTTCGGTAAGATCGCCCGTAATTTTGCTGGCGCCGGTGGCTTTGGTGTCGCCCGTGGAAACGATGGTGATCTTGTCCACGTTGGCGAGCGGCTCCGCCATGGCGCGCACCACGTCGGCCATATTGGTGAGAAGTTTATCCACCACTGCCGCCTGCGACCATTCCTGGTAAGCCTCGGCTTTTACATTCATGGCGCGGGCTTCGGCTTCGCCCTTTTGAAAGATCACGGTCGCCTCAGCTTCACCCTGCACACGAATGGCCTGCGCCCGGCCTTCTGCCTCGGCGATCAAACGGCCGCGTTCGGCGCTGGCCACGTTTTCGATGCGCTGCTTATCGATCTCCGAGCGCTTGAGCACGGTGGCGATCAGTTCGCGCTCGTTGCGCTGGATTTCAGCCTCCTGCACCTTGACCTGCGCTTCTTTTTCCACCTGCTGCACCTTGACCTGCTCGGCAATGACACGTTGTTGCATGACGTTGGTCTGCAGCTCATACGCTTTATCGGCCTGGGCCTGCTGACGGCGGCTCTGCTCTTCAAAGGTGGCGCGCTGGATGTCGAGATCACGTTGCGCTTCCGCCTGTTTTGCCATCGACATCGTTTCGGCGAGCACGCG
>CAXTRN010000310.1:0-2983 GCA_964246645.1 uncultured Acidobacteriaceae bacterium | reverse complement strand
TGGCCACGATCAAGAACGTGGCCGATACCAAGGTGGGTGACACCATTACCCATGTCGACCGGCCCTGTGCCGAAGCGCTGCCGGGTTTTGAAGACATCAAGAGCATGGTCTTTGCGGGTCTGTACACCGTGGATTCGCATGAGCATGGCATGCTGCGCGATGCGCTGGAAAAGCTGCGGCTGAACGACAGTTCATTTAATTTCGAGCCGGAAAGTTCTGCCGCGCTGGGCTTTGGTTTTCGCTGCGGCTTTCTCGGGCTCTTGCATTTAGAAATCATTCAAGAGCGGTTGGAACGCGAATACGACCTCGATCTCATCATCACCGCACCGGGGGTGCGCTACAAGATCACGATGACCGATGGATCTGTGTTGGAGGTCGACAATCCCTCCCGCTGGCCTGACCCCACCGAGATCGAAACCATAGAAGAGCCTGTGATCACGGCCAAGATCCTCACCAACGAGGAATACGTGGGCGGCATTTTAAAGCTGGTGGAGGACAAACGCGGCCGGCAGCAAAATCTGGAGTATGTTTCAGAAACACGGGTGATGATCACCTATGAACTGCCCTTGAACGAGATCGTGCTCGACTTTTACGATCGGCTGAAGAGTGTTTCGCGCGGTTATGCGTCGCTCGATTACGCTCTGGCCGGCACCTGGGTTTCCCCCATGGTGAAGATGGATATTCTGGTCAGCGGTGAACCCGTGGATGCGTTGTCGATCATCGTGCATCGCGACTTCGCCTTTGACCGTGGCAAGGCGCTGGTGTCGAAGATGCGGGAGTTGATTCCGCGGCAGATGTTTGAAGTCGCGATCCAGGCCGCGATCGGATCAAAGATCGTGGCGCGTGAAACGGTAACGGCCATTCGCAAGAACGTCATAGCCAAGTGCTACGGCGGCGACATCAGCCGCAAGCGCAAGCTGCTCGATAAGCAGAAAGAAGGCAAAAAGCGAATGAAACGCATCGGCAAGGTGGACATTCCGCAAGAGGCATTTCTAGCCGTGCTCAAGGTCGGCGAAGAATAGAGCATTCGCGGCGAGGGTAAATGCAAGCGAATCTGCGTACACTGGCCGTTGTTCTGTGGTTCGACTTGCTTCCATGGTGGCTTCCAACCCAAGTCGCAGCACCGCCCGGCGCCGCCGTTGGGTGCGGGCTGGCGCCGGGCTCCGGGTTGTCGTTGCGGCGGCCCTGCTTCTGTTTGGGGTGACGTTGTTTTTATTCAAGTCGTTTGAGGCTCATCGCGCCGCGCTGGGGCGGCAGTGGTCAGAGCGTGGCCGTGCGGCCCTGGCTGCGGAACAGCCGGCAAAGGCCGCGGATGCGCTGCGCACAGCGCTGTCCTATGCGCCGGATGACCACGAGGATCAACTGCTGTTGGCCCAGGCGCTGGCGGGTGCAGGCGAAACGGAAGCGGCGACCAGTTATTTTCTAAACCTGTGGGAAGCGCATCCGGGGGACGGATTCGTAAACTTGCAGCTGGCACGTTTGGCCCGGCAGCGCGGGGTGGCATCGGAGGCGGAGAACTACTACCGCGCAGCGATCTTCGGCAACTGGGAAGGCGATGGCGTGGCACGGCGCCGGACGGTTCGGCTGGAACTTGCCGATACCCTGGCGCAGCGCGGCGAGGTTTCGGCGGCGCGTGCGGAGTTGCTGATCGCCGCCGGCAACGCCCCGGAGCAGAAGCCGATTCAGCTTGCCATCGCGGACCGTTTTCAGGCCATGGGGGATCTGCCCGATGCGCTGCACCTGTATGAGGCTGTGGCAGCGCGAACGCCGCATGACCGTGCAACGCTCGCCAAGGCTGGGCGCACGGCGTTCGCGTTGGGGGACTATACGGAAGCGGCCAAGCGCTTGACCGAAGCTGTGGCCGCGCCGCCCGTGGGTGCGCGTGTAGGGCATCGCGATGTGGCGGTGAAAGCGGAAGACGAGGCGTTGGAAAGGATGGCGGCGGACGCACGGCGCATCCCGGAGCTGAGCCTGTCGCGCGATCTGCCGGAGGAGCAGCGGACTGAGCATCTCCTTGCGGCCTCGGGTGTTGCCCAGCGGGGGTTGCGCCGCTGTAATGCGACTCTGGCGCATGCGGCTGCATCACCGGTGCCCGATCCCATGAGCACTTCCACGAAAGCCTCCGAAGATCTTGCGGCGTTGCGCGCGCGTTGGGCGGCCGTGCGTGGCGCCCGGGCGCGTCGTGCCCTGGCCCATGACGGTGCCACGCAGGATGAGCTTGTGCTGCTGATTCACGACACGGAAGAGGGTACCGCGGCCGTTTGCGGCCCGCTTACCGGCGATGATGCGCTGCTTCTGCCCCTGACCTCGGCTGCGCTCGCAAAGCCGGAAGGCACGCCGCAAAGTATCAACGGTCGGAGTACGAGCGGTTGGGGTGGAAGACCGTGAACGGGAAGAGCCTCGGAAGGGTGCAAAAAGCAGAAGATCCGGAAGCGCGGGTAGACCTTGCCGCGATGGCCACGCGGCGGGAAAACCGGCTTTTTCTTTTGCTGTCGATCTTTATCGGTATCATTTCCGGCCTGTTGGTCGTGTCGTTCCGCATGGCCATCGAGTGGCTGACGGTGCTGTTGCAGGGCTCCGCACCGGCGCCACATCAGGTACGGCTGCTGTTCGCGCCCGCCTTGGCCGGTGTGCTTGTGGCGCTGCTGACGCGCTTTGTTTTTCCCGAGGTGCGTGGGGCGGGGGTGAACCAAACCAAAGCGGCGCTTTACATCCACAACGGGTACATCTCGATGCGCACCATGGTCGGCAAGTTTTTGCTGGCGTCGCTGGCGATCGGCAGTGGTTTCTCTCTCGGTCCCTAGGACCCGTCCTTGCAGATTGGGGCGGGCGTGGCGTCTCTGATCAGCGGCCGCGTAGGCTTGTCGCGGGAACGGCTGCGCATCTTTGCGCCGGTCGGCGCGGCGGCGGGTTTCGCGGCGGCCTTCCATGCGCCGAGTTCGGCGATTCTGTTTGTGATCGAAGCGGTGCTCGGGCAGTGGAC
>CAXTRN010000309.1:0-3069 GCA_964246645.1 uncultured Acidobacteriaceae bacterium | reverse complement strand
CCCGCACTCAGCACATCGAGCGCCACTGGCTTGGGGGTCATCACCCCCATGCTGTCGATGTCAAAGGTGCGGCCATTCGACATAATTTTGATCTTGTCGCCCTTGCGCATGCGCCCGTTGATCACACGCGCCAGCACGATCACGCCCCGGTACGCGTCAAACCACGAATCAAAGATCAGCGCCTGCAACGGTGCATCCGCATCGCCTTTGGGCGGCGGCAAAAGATGCACCACCGCTTCCAAAATCTCCTCCACATGCAGCCCGGTCTTCGCGCTCACCGCAACGGCGTCGTCGGCCGGCAGACCCACCGATTTCTCGATCATCGCCTTGGTTCGCTCGATATCCGCAGATGGCAGATCGATCTTGTTGATGATCGGGATGATCTCGAGGCCATTCGAGATGGCCAGGTACGCATTCGCGAGTGTTTGCGCTTCCACGCCCTGCGAAGCATCGACGACCAGCAGCGCGCCCTCGCAGCTGGCCAGCGAACGCGATACCTCATAGCTGAAATCCACATGGCCGGGCGTATCGATCAGGTTCAGCTGATAGTCATGCCCGTCAGAGGCGCGATACATCATGCGCACGGTGTGTGCCTTGATCGTGATGCCGCGCTCGCGCTCGAGGTCCATCGCATCGAGCACCTGCTCCTGCATTTCGCGCGCAGTCAGCGAGCCCGTCAGTTCCAGCAAGCGGTCGGAAAGAGTGGATTTGCCGTGGTCAATGTGCGCGATGATCGCGAAGTTGCGGATGTACTTGGGGTCCATGGGGGTCCGAAATCTCAGAGCGGGCGAAGAACGCTAGAAATTCTAGAATAACAGCGCCCCCGCCCGGCCCGGGATCATGGACGATCGTCTGACCGGGGCTTCAGCGACCGGTAACCGTCGACCGTCGCGTAACGCCTCCGGTTACGGCACACGGTCCACCGTGACCTCGACGTCCAAATGCCGCGTGCTTTCCGGGATATCCAGGGATCCGATCACCACCGGGGTGCCGATTTTGGCCATGGCCGAGGTTTCCAGTACCGTTTGCCGCACACCCGGATCTTTCAACATTTGCGGATTTACCTGGTCGACGATGTTTGAAAGCTCAACCTTGGCCTTCACCTGCACGCCACCCGGCACCTCCGTCAGCGCGGGATCGAGTTTCAAGCCCACATCGAGATAGGTGAACTGGTACTGCGTCGTTTCCGGAGCGCCTTCGTGCGAATAGCCGCCTGTCAGCACCGGAACCTTGGTGCCCTGTTTGAAGCTCGCGCGGCCGCCGGGAACAGTCATCATCATCGCGTAATGCTGTGTTGAGGTGCGCTTGCCCGCATCAGAGGTGACGACCGTGTAGGTCAGCCGATAGGCATGCGTTTCATGAACACTGCCCGTATCGGCACTGCCTGTGGTGGTCTGCCGATCCTGCGCCAAAGCACTCAAAGACAAACCAGGAAGGGCGAGGGAGAGCAAAACGCCTGCAATGGTTAATCTTTTCGGCTGCAAACGAGCTTCGCGATCGAGACAATGGTAAAAGCGAACGATATGCATCATGGGCGATCTCCAGTGTTCATGGCTGCTGCAAAACTTGGAAGTGGGGTTCCCGGCACCGCACCGGCGAACTGAGGAAGGGCGTGGCCGGGCGTGCCGGCGTTTTCCATCTCGGGCAAAGGCTGACCCGGAACACCCGCACGCACACCAGCGGGCACACCGGCACGCACAGGAGCGGGCATACCAGCACGTTCCAAAGCTGGCAGCGGCGTGCCGGGCAGCAACGTCGCAAGAAGCGGCGGGTCGGGCGTGCTTCCGTCCGCACTCGCGGTTGCGTCCTGCTCCGTCACCGCGAGGTGCGCAACATCTGCGGAGGGCGCTTGAGCGGCAGCAGTCACAGGCAAACGCATAGGCAGCTGCCCAAGTAATCGGTGCCGCCCCAAAGGCCTGGTCGTCGATGTACGCCGCGCCGGCGCCGATCCGCTTTGCTGGGCGAGCGGTCCCCATGAATGATCCGGCAACGCGACCGCCGGTGACGATCTTGCGATCGCAGCGTCGCTCAAAGTCTGGTCGCTCAAAGTCTGGTCGCTCAAAGTCTGTTCGACCCGCACACGTTTTGGCGAATAAACCTCGACAGCCGTGATGGCCATCACAGAAAGCGTGAGCACGGCGGCAAGTTGTCTCCACGCAAACCGTTGCGGCCTCACCGGTTGCCGTTCTATCTGCCGCAGCTTACGCAGCACGCGATCTTCAAGCCCCGGCGGCGGTTGCACCGATACCATGTCGCGCAACAGCTTTTCCGCTTCTCCCGGACTCCCTTGGCTATCCTTCATCGCGACCTCCTTTTGTGCTGCCTGGACATTTGCTGCTGCCTCAGCCGTTCTTCCAGGTGTGCCCGCGCGCGAAACGTGAGCGAGCGCACACTGGATTCCGATCTGCCCAGCGTTTGCGCGATCTCCGCAACGCTTAGCTCCTCCACGGCTCCCAGCAACAATACCGCGCGCTCCTTTGCCGGCAGGCTTTCAAGCACCGCCAACACCCGTTGCAGCTCTGCGCTGGCAATCAGCTGGCGGTCCGCCGGCAGCTCGGCGGAGGCGATGCTTTCTTCCACATGCTCATCCCACGACGCCGGCGTGAAACGTCGCTTGCGATCGAGCGCCAGGTTCCACGCCACGCGCACCAGCCACGCCCGCGGCTCCGCCCATGCCGCGAGTTTTTCGCGCTGCTCCCACGCGCGCGCAAAGGTTTCCTGCACAATGTCCTCGGCCTCCGCCGGCATCCGCACCACCGAAAACGCGACGCGATAGAGCAGTCCGGCGTGGAGCGCCACCAACGCCGTGACATCGAGTGTGTCACGCGTTTTTTCTCCAGCCAGCCATCCCAAATGTCGATCTCCGAGTACCAGTGCCATGTGTGCCTTCTGCTGAAAGGACGTTTCACGCACCCTTCCGCTCGGAAATTTTCCGCACACGCCCGGCTATCGCGAAACAGCTCTGGGCGGCACCCTTTCTACCTTCCACCCCCAGAACCAAAGTCGGCGTCGGGTGCCTTCGTCCCGCCCACGAGGCAAACCCGTACAATCGAAGCGATGGTGTTCGTC
>CAXTRN010000308.1:0-3131 GCA_964246645.1 uncultured Acidobacteriaceae bacterium | reverse complement strand
CTTCTGTGGCGTTGCTGCGGGTGCCCGCGCACGTACCGATCGAGCAGGTTCGTTTCGTGTTGGCACCCGGGTACCTTCGTAACTTCGCCCGTCAGGTCACCCTGCGGGCACGGCCGGCCGGCGATCCGTTTGCGGAGACCGAAGTGCTGGAGGCGGGAGTCCTGCAATCCGTTCGCTTGCCTTCAGGCGATCCCGGGGTCAATCCGATCGATGTGGAGGAGGACCGGTTGGAGTCCACGCTGGGGGTAACGCTGGCCAGCGCCGCCGAGGTCCGCGTAGAGGTACAAAATCATGGGCTGCCGCCGTTGCCCATCCGCGAGGTCAGCCTGGCCATGCGGGAGCGCAAGCTGTGCTTTGCGGCAACGCCCACGGCCCGCTACACCCTGCGCTACGGCGACCCGGCGCTTGCGGCACCGTTTTATGTCGATCCTGTCGACTCTTCTGCCGAAACGGGGGTGCAAATGCCGATGACGGCCACCCTGGGATCCCAACGCCGTAACCGGAACTGGAGGCCGCGCAGCGATCACCGGCGTTTTTTCGATCGGCATCCGGAGCTATTTTGGGTTCTCGTTCTTCTTTGCGGCGGCATGATGGGCGGAACGGCGCTGCAGTTCGTCCAACAGCGGGAAGGGAGGCCGCGGGCTTGAAAGGTGCGGCAATGATGCTGTTGAGTGTCGGTCTGGCAGCAGGGGCATCCCAAGGGGCTGCCCAGGTGGGTGCAGGCGCGCCGGAGATCAGCGGCGCCCCTACAGGAGCGCTGCGGCAGGGCCGTGCGTTGCTGCAAACCTCCCATTTCGGTGAAGCTCGCCTGGTGTTCAAGAACTATCTGCAAGCGCATCCGGCGGATCTGCAGGCACAAGTCGGGCTTGGCGACGCGGAACTCGGCTTGCAGCATTTCGAAACCGCCGAAGTGATCTATCGGGCGGTCGTGGCGCAACAGCCCGAGCTGTGGCAGGCGCACAAGAATCTGGTGATCGTGGAAGCGGCGCTGGGACGCTGGGAAGAGTTCGATCGCGAACGCACCGTACTGCGCCTGGCACGCGAGCGAGGCGCGCCCGGCATCAGCGCGCATGAAAGTGACGTTGTCGACCGCTTTGATGTGCTGGGCGAGCGTTGGATCGTCCGCGCCTACTTCGAACCGCTGGGCCGGTCGCAGGCGCTGTACAACTTCGAACGCTTTTCAGCGCAAGGCCGCGCGGAGGCGTTCCTGTCACTGGAGGACGCGGCAGCTGCGCGCGCAGCGCTCACCCCTCAAGATGTACGCGTGGGACCCGCTGTGGCTCAGCCCAAAGCTGCAACGGCAAGAACACTGGCGCTGAACTGGTACACCCACACCGCACACGGCACGGTACGGCTGTATCCGGTGGGGGCGTCCGCGGCAAACCCCAGCTACGAACGGGTACGGGCCGATGCGCTCCGTTGGCTGCGCTCCCGCCCGCCCGCCATGCAGGTAGAAAAGCGGTAAGCGGGCACAAAAAAGCTGCGCTGCCACGAGCAGCACAGCTTTCTGCATAGAAGTGTTGTTGAGCCTCGGTCAACCCAGGAGCGATAACGCAAAGATCATCGCTCCTGGGTGGACAACCGAGCCAGGGCTAGTTGGGCATCAGCACTGTATCAATGACATGGACGACCCCGTTGGATTGATAAACATTCGCGGTCGTCACCATGGCTGTGCCACCCTTGGCGTCGGTAATTTTGATCATGTCGCCGTCCATGGAAAGGGTGAGCGGCTCGCCTTGCACGGTCTTCACCTGGTAGGAGCCGTGGGCTTTCTTGATCTCATGTTTCAGCTTTTTCGCGTCAAAGGTTCCGGCCACCACATGGTAGGTAAGGATCTTGGTGAGCTGGTCCTTGTTATCAGGCTGCGTCAGCGTATCGACCGTACCGGCCGGCAGCTTGGCGAAGGCGTCGTTGGTCGGTGCGAAGACGGTAAACGGCCCCGGACCATTCAGCGTATCGACCAGGCCGGCAGCTTTGACGGCGGCGACCAGGGTCGTAAGGTTTGGGGCAGCGGATGCATTGACGGCGATCGTCTTGTCTGCATACATCGGCGCACCGCCGACCGGTGGGTCGGTCTTCTGCGCCGTGGCTGAAATCGAGGTGAAGGCAATGGCCGCACCGGCCAATAAAGAAAGCATGGTCTTTTTCATTTAGAAGTGTTCCCTTTCGATCGCGAGCCACATCCATGTTTCCGTCTCTTGCCCGCACCCAAGACGCACACTTCCTTTACGCAATGGGCTGAGCCGCGGATTGCGTTCAAGTGAAGGTTTTGCCACGCAGAATAGGCAAGGTTGCGAAGATGGGTGAATCCGGGTCGTCAGCCCGGGGCGCGTTGACAAACCCCGGGCTGCGCCGTCAACTGTGGAGGGCATGGCTGTCGCAAACCCAGCCCGGATCGGTGGCAACGCCTCCGGCGTCGATGCCCTTGCGGCCGCCGCCGAGCAGGCCGCCTGCACACCTGCGGAAAAGCGCTGGTTGCTGCTTTTGGGACTGTTCAAATTCTCGAAGGCGCTCTTTTTTACGGCAATCGGCATCGGCGCGCTGCACCTTGTGCATCGCAACCTGGGCCAGCTCGTGATGCAGCTTGTGGATGCGCTGCCGATTGACCCGGAAGGCCGCGTCGTCAGCATGGTGATGGACAAAGCCGACCTGATCGACGGGCACGATCTGCGGCGCATCGGTGCCGGCGCTTTTATCTATGCCATGCTTTGCCTGATCGAAGGCTATGGGCTGGTGCTGCGGAAGTCCTGGGGCGAATACTTCACGGTCATCCTCACCATGTTGGGGCTGCCGCTGGAATTATTCGAGCTGGTGCACCGTGCCACCTGGTTTAAAGCCGGTGCTTTGGCCGCGAATCTGGCAATTCTCGGCTACCTGCTGTGGATTTTGAAGCGCCGGCAGCGCTTGGAACTGGCCCATCGTCTCACTCTTTAGCTGCTTCGCCTTTTGTTCGTAACACTAAGGGGGTATAACCCTGTGATACGCAAGGGCAGGAATCAAGAAAGTTAGCCCCCAGCGCTGGTATTTGCATTTCTGTAGCGCACAATAAGACGAGATTTCCACATGGCGATCTTGAAAAGGGTGTGCGTCGTGTCCTTTAGGGCTCGACATCCGGCCAGGAATGAAGCATT
>CAXTRN010000307.1:0-3152 GCA_964246645.1 uncultured Acidobacteriaceae bacterium | reverse complement strand
TTCCAGCGCTCCGCTTGTTGAGACCTGTGCCGTTCGGAGCCCAGCTTCCGGCATCCGTGGCATGCCAACGCTCACCTGGAGCGTTTCTATTCGTCCTTCTGCGCTCCTGATCGTTTCTGTGACGCTTTGTCGCACCCCGGCATTGCCAAAACCGCCGTCGCCTGCCAGAAAGGACACATGCGTCGCAGATCTGGGTGCACTGGCCCGGTCGGGCGATGTGTCGGATACCTCCGCATCGTCGTCATCTGCAAGCCGCAACAACGGCCGGTTTGCGCTTGAACGCAGCGTCCACTGCCAATCGTCACCGGGCTCGTCGGCGC
Organism: uncultured Acidobacteriaceae bacterium; assembly: GCA_964246645.1. Classification (GTDB taxonomy): domain Bacteria; phylum Acidobacteriota; class Terriglobia; order Terriglobales; family Acidobacteriaceae; genus Granulicella. Next base: position 2,832 of record CAXTRN010000307.1, on the reverse strand, counting down.
TCCGCTTTTGGGCTGGAAACCAGAGATTGGTATCGAAAAGCGTCGATAAGGTCAGATTGGCCAATGCGTGCGCACCGGCATCGAGGCGAAGATTTGAACGCATCGTCGGAGATAGAAACGCGGCCGAAGCTCGCACCTGATAGCGCCCGGGCACTGCGGCGCTGAGCAGGTAGCGCCCACGATCGTCCGTAAAAGTGTGCGCGACGACCGCGGCATTCGCGTCCAACAACTCAATCAACGCGCCCATCTGGGGCGTTCCATGGCGGTCGGAAACCACGCCCGCGACCGCCGCCCCCACCTGCCCGGAGGCATGGCGCAGCGCGGGACACAATACCATCAACAACATGGCCAAACCGGGTGCAACTTGCTTCACCGCGCCTGAGCTCCTTCGTGCGCGTCCGCAGCTCTCCAGAAGACCTGGTGAAACCGCTGACTCGCAAGGCAAGGTTTCACGTTTGGGGGTCGCTCTTTCTGTTCCTGGCGACTTTGCCCTAAAGAATCGGCAAACGACTGCGCTTCCAGTGGTTCTGCCGCATCGACCTGTTCTACTGCACCACCACAAACGGCGCGCTTTCTGCTATCTGTTGCTTGGAAACCGTGTCGTTTACCTTGATGACCACCTGATAGCGGCCCGGTTCCAGACTGCCTAACGGCATCGTCTTTTCTAACGTGAGTTGATCGGCGTTCGGGTTCAGCTTGGCGGCTGATTCCTGCGACTGCAGGATCTGCTTGTTTGTCGCAAGGTCCAGAACCTGATACTCGATCGTGGCATCGTTACGCTTGTTGTCACCGATACCCAGGTTGTACACCTGCATCCAGAAGTTCAGGTTCTGTGCCCGATGGAAGGTCACGGGCGTTGAAATCGTCGCCGACACCCGCGGCCGGATCTTGGTGTTGCCGATGATGAACGTACCGGCTCCAATCTCCTTCGATGGAACACGCTCCATCTGGTCAGCGAGGATCAGGGAAGAGTGACCCAGCCTGTCGTCGTCGAACTTCGGCACGTCCACGCTGCGCTTCCAGGTGCCTACATGTTCAGGATTGTTGACGTCCTTGATTGCGATTTCGAGCTTGTATTTTCCAGGAGCGAGATCGAGCGCCGTCCAGTAGACCGAACTGTTGGTCTTGGTCCGGGTCAGAAGGTCGCTCGGTGTTTCCGATCTCACCGTGTCCTCAAAGGTGCGCACGACATGGTGATTGATGTTGCTGATCCGGCCCAGAATGTTCACAAAGCCGATGGAGTCGCCGTCCTTGGTCTTATACGTAATGTCACTGTTGCGCAATTGCAGCGTCACCGGTACCAGCACCGTATCATTGGTAAGCTTCACGTAATCGGTCCGCACGTCAAAGAGGAATGGCGGCCCGGTCAAGATCTTTTCCGTACCGAGAAATGCATCCAGATCCGCAAATTTCACCTGCGGGGGCGCCATCAGCTTCGCATACTGGTCCAGCCGATCGAATTGCTTGCTATTGATCGAAGCTGACATCGGTCCCGGGCCCAGCTGCTCCAGGCCACCGCCAGTGAAGCGGTCCGCCTGCTTCGCCTTGCCCATCTGCTCATACAGGGTTTGGCCGGCACCCGGGGTGTGCTTCAAAGCATCTTTTTCAGACCGGTCGATGGTGGCATGGTAGTCGCCACACATGCACGTGTCTACAAACTCCACGTCGATGTTGTCGCCCACGCCGGCAAGGTACCGGTAATGCCATGTTTCAAAGGGGAACGTCGACGTTTGCCCGCCACCTTCTTCCATGGGACGGTCATAGTTGCCGCCGGAAGGGTGCGAATCGATGCTGTCGGGCTTGCCAAAGGCGATATAGATATGCCCGCGATCGGTCATCCAGCCAGGTTTACCGGCCGCAAAGTGCTCATTGGCATAGGCAATCCGGGCGTAGTGCTCATCACGGAACTCATTTTCAGGGCTGTCCGGATTGGGATTGCGGCGCTGCCAGAACATTTCGATATAGCTTTGCCGCTCTTCTTCGTTCGAAAGATTCTTGAACGCCCGGCTTTCTTCATCCGTGATGATCCAGCGGACATCCTCATTCAGCCACTTTTTGTCTTCCGGGCTCAACTCGTTCTTGATGGATTTCCGGCGTTGCACTTCTTCGTGGTCACTCAAGCGGCGCTTCAAGGGGTCGGGCCGTTCTTCCACGGGGTCCGCCTTGGTCACGCCACCCTTGTCGATATTCCCAGAGGCGGTCTGTGCGCGCAGCTGCGTTCCTGCATCCAACAAGCAACAAACCGCGATACCGTAGACGAAATTGCGAAGACGCATGACCTTACCCCAACGTATGCAAAGGCGTAACGCGCCTAGTGTACGGTCTATGCCCACGCGCACACAAGCGCAGCCTGGCGTCCTGCTATTCTCTAGCTGAGATGAGTGGCAAAAAGATTCTTTTCACCGTTCTTGGCGTGCTTGTCTGCGCAGCGATCGTGGTCGGCACGATTCTGCATAGCCGTTCGGGCGTGACGCCGGTCACTACGGCCAAAATCGTCCGCCAGGATCTGACGGCCACGGTCAGCGGTACAGGACAGATCAAGCCAAAAACCTACGTCAACGTCGGCGCTACCTCTTTCGGGCGCATCACGCACCTGTTCGTGAAGGAAGGCGATCACGTAAAACAGGGTGCGGTGCTCGCCACGGTAGAAAACGTGCAGCCTGAAGCCACTGTAGCCGCACAGCAGGCGACCATCTCCAGCAGCCGCACCGACGTGAACTCCTACCTCGCCGCTGAAAAGACGGCCCAGGCCAACGTTTCGCAAGCCAAAGCCGACCTGGAACAGAAGCAGCTGGATTATGGTCGCGCCCAGCAGCTTTTCGATGGCAAGCT
>CAXTRN010000306.1:0-3161 GCA_964246645.1 uncultured Acidobacteriaceae bacterium | reverse complement strand
ACTGGTCCCTCGCAGGCTTGGACTATCGCTGCCGCCCAACGACAACGGGCCGCCCACCGGCACCACATAAGTCATGACCGGCAGCACAACGCAGCCGGGAAACCCGCCGGGTGTCCCACCCCCAACCGACAGTTTCACCCAACGGTGAGGGTGAGTTCCGCTCTGCCGAAACCGGGGTCCCCGGCCAGCTCGCTGGCTGGGGTGGGAACGCTAGAGTGGAGCGCAGCGGAACGACTGTTCTGTCTTCCTCCGCCGCGGCACCAACATTTACGGGCAAACCCCATCCTGCACACCCAGCGACCCCACCTGCATACATTGGCCACAGAAACACCAAAGCCCAGCCTTACGGCCGGGCTTTCAGTCGACTACCACTCTTATCTCGGTGTCACACCCGGATCGGTCGCCGCATTGTGGTTGCGGGTGTAGATCCCCCGCGAATCCCGGTCCTGCTGCCGCGCAATCTGGTGGCGGTCCTGCGCCGTCAGGTGACCGCCGTCCGCCGCGCGATCCTGGTGCTCCTCCGCAGCGATTTTGGCCTGGTTGCGGTCCGCCGCGGCGGCGCCCCGGGGCGTGATCTGCCCGTCCCGCACCCCGCGGTTAATGCGTGCCTGCTCGCGGCTCTGCCGCGCCCGTATTGAGTGCCGCTGGTTGTACGTGGTCTGCTGCGCCGTTGCCGCTGAAACCGGCAGCATCGCCAGGGAAACCGCAAAAAGAAGCGTCTTGAAGTTCATCGTCATACCTTCCTTGCTCCTGAAGTCAAAGCTCCAATATCAAGTCCCATAATCAGGTCCCAAACCGGGTTTAGCCGCCGCCGTTCGCTCGGGCAGCCTCGCTGTCACACTCATGAGAACCCGGACGCCCACCCCGAGTTGCGATCCTACCCGGAATGTCCCACATACCCGCCGTACTCCACGCCGGCATAGGGGGCATGCCGCAAGGGTCCACTCTGCCAGTTGCTCCACTTCGAGATAGTCGTACCGTTCGCCGAGATGGGCTCCGCTCTGCCGAAGGCCGGAGTAAAGCGAAGCGGAACGACTGATCTGCCTTCCTCCGACGCGGCACCAACATGCACGGGCAAACCCCATCCTGCGTACCATTCCACCCGAATCCATAAACTGGAAACAGCAGACACAGGAGAAGGCAAAACCCGCAAAGTCCGGACACAAGTCGAGTCAATTGAGGACTTTACCGAAAAGTACCCCAGGGAGGGTACCTTCAGCTACCGTCCAGTCACCTGTTCCACAGTCACCCGCCACACCTGGTGATCCACCGTGATCTCCTGCTGAAACCGCCGTCCCGCGTCGTTGTGCGCCACATCCTCGATCAGCGTACGCACCACGCTCAGCCGGCTCTCCACCGAACCCACTGCCGCCGAGTCGTCAAACTCCACCGATCCTTCACTGCCGCCCTGCACCGTCACGTTAGCCATGCTCCGCTAAGAGCCCCTGACCGCACCTCCGCGTTGCCCACCCCCGGCAAGCCTCTCTTTTCGAGCACGACATCCGCGCAGAGGTCAGACGCTGCAGGTAGCGGTCAGTGCATAGAAAATCAGCGCCCCGCAAAAGGCGTAAGCTACATCACATGCGATGCCGTGTTGCATTCACGCTTGTCGTTCTTAGCCTTGGCTTACCGGCTTGCGCGCAACGCGGCGGCGCCCGCGGCAGCATGGCCTTTCCGCGAGGCTTCGCTCCCCAAAGCGTCGCAGCCAGCCACCTGCCCGGAAGCCACCTGCAAGGAACGAACGGACGCTACCCTCTCTCCATGGCACAAAGGCCCACTTTCTTCACCCGAACGCGTAGCCCGTTCGGGCCGGGTCCATACGCCCCGCAAGACCGCGACAGCCGAGCAAACCACATCATCCACCGCCCGTCTCTCGGCAACAACGGCGCCTATGGCCACCGCCTGCCCTACCCGCCGCTCGTCATCGGTGCCATCGGTGTTACCGGATCATACGATTCCTATGATCTCAATAGTCCATACAATTTTTCTGACCCGTATGCTTCGGGCGACACCATCGCAACCGGCTACCCAAACACCTTTCCAAGCCCGTTCGGCGACGATAGCCCAGCACCCACCACTGCAGACCCCGCTGCCGCCGCGCCGCAAGATGCTCCGGAATATGCAGGTACTCCCGCGGATATTTCCAGCGCGTACGCAGCCGAGCCGCCGCCCGCGCCGGACGCCGTCACCATTCTCTTCAAAGACGGCCGTCCACCGCTCCAGGTGCGCAACTACGCCCTGACACGGTCGGCACTCTACCTGACCGGACAGCACTTCTACGAAATTCCGTTATCCGACATCGACCTGCCCGCTACGCAGCGTTTGAACTGGAACGCCGGTGTCGCCTTCCGCCTGCCGGACGCCCACTAGCGCAGGGAAGACCTGCTGACACATTTCCGCGTCAACATCCATTGATGTTCCCTGCAACAGACCAACGCCCGCGAGAAACCAGCATTCTACGCGGGAGTGCCAACGGCACCTTCCTTATCAGGGCCGCAAGGCCCAGGTACCCACAAAACGGAGGGCATAAAGCCCGACCCATTCCCCGCCACTACCCGAATCCCGTCCTACCTGCCACGAAACCGATTCGCCGTTTGAAAGGTTTCCCGCAACTCCGGCGTGCGCAAATTTTCCCGCACATGCGCCAATAGCTGTTCCAGCGCAAACAGAGTCGCAGCTACCGGCTCGGTATTCGTCAAAGCCACATCGCGCCACATGCTGTACGGGCTCGCCCCCAACCGCGTGGTTTCCCGTAGCGCCCGTCCGCCGATGGCCTCCACCAGCGCCCGCCCTTCAGCATCGTCCGCAAAGGTCTCCTCCAGCAGAGCGGCCAGCGCCGTCGAGACCATCTGCGGCAGGTGGCTCACCCACGCGCACAGCACATCGTGCTGCACCGGGTCGAGCTCCTGCACCCGTGCCCCCATCGACGCCACCCATTCGCGAAACTGAGTTTCCAGGCCGTCGACAGCCCTTTCCGCTGCCGCTTCCGGCGTGAATAACCAGGTCGCGCCCTCAAACAACGCCGCTTCTGCCAGCGCCGCCCCACCCGACTCCTTGCCCGCCATCGGATGCCCCGGCAGAAACCGCGCCTGCCCCACTCCGTTGTACAGCGTCCGCGCCCGCTCGCAGATCACCCGCTTTGTCGACCCCACATCGGTCAC
>CAXTRN010000305.1:0-3168 GCA_964246645.1 uncultured Acidobacteriaceae bacterium | reverse complement strand
CGTCAGCTCCGGGTTGAGCAGAGGCGCGGCATGGGCATGCTGCTGGTGATCCTGCTGCGGGTGATCCTGCTGCTCGTGATCCTGCGTGGAGGCCGCGAGCTGCGCCATCGGCGCGTCCTGCGTCGCGATCTCTCCCCCTGGCAACTCCTGCGTTGGCGTTTCTGGCGTGGAGGCTTCTGGGGCGTTGCTCAACTGTTCTTGCGTATCGGTAGCGGTCAATGGAATCTCTTCTGATCTGGACTGGATGAGCACGGGGGCTTCGAAGCTGAAAGGTTCTTAAAAGCACGCACCCTGCAAAGGCGCCGCGGTCTCTCAAACATCAGGATACGAGTCGTATGGAAAGGGGTCAAACGGCATGCCCAATCTGTATCGCTTTGAGACAATGCGGGTTCGAACCGCATGGCAAGCTACGACTTTCGTTACAGTCATTCCTCAATGCACCGGCAATCGATGCCCGGCAGCGAGGGCAAATACCTCAACGCGCACCTTCCACTGCATGGTATCCCCCGGCTGCAGGGTGGTGATGCCGGAACCTTCTCTGGTTTGCCATTGCGGCCCCAGCGCATCGTCAAAGTTGGTTTCCGGGCCGATCGCCACCCATGGCTTGTCCAGCGGCGCGATCACGCGCAGTCCGCGAATGTTGGCGGTCAAAGGAGAAATCCGGACGCCGTAGCCATACGCGGTATCGCGCAGCTCAACCGCAGGGCCGCCGGCCAGAACAGTCGCTGTCGGATGGACAAAGGTATCGTTGATGGCGGTGGAACCGAGCCTGGTGCCACGCACATCCGAAAAATTGAGCGGCGTTCCGGCGGTCGACACCATATGTCCTGTGGGCATGCCGGTGCTGCGATCAAGCTCAAGACGTGTGCTTGAAGGGATAGTCAATGTTGCGTTCGCGCGATCGTGGCTGGGAAGATTAAAGAACGGCAGCCAGCCGATGCCGACCGGCATGGGTGTGTCTCCGGTGTTTTGTACCGAAACCCCGAGATCCAGGGTATGCCCCGACATTTCCGCAGTGATATGAACGGAGCCTGTCGAGGGCCAGTTGCCGGAAAAGGTGCCGGGATGAAATGTCGCCTCCACGGATTGGCCATCCAGCGTTACATCGCTGTGGGAAGAATCAGCGCCGCGGTCAAGCAAAAGGCCCTGAGTCGAGTACAAATTGCCCGAGATTTCCGCGGGGAAGGTCAGTCGCTGCCCGATCCAAAGGGTTTCCAGAACACCTGCATTCTGGGTGGGCTTGCCGGCAAGCTGGCCGGCCCACGGCACCAAAAACGCACCGCCCATCGTTGAGCTTAGAGCCCCATTCCGGTCGGGCCCGGTGCCAGTGAGACTGCCGGCGGCTTCATCCAGGGGAGGGGAGACCAGCAGCGGCACTTCAGCGCGCCCGGGAAGATGTGCGGTAAGTTGTAAAAGGTTCATGCCGCGACCGGGAAGAAAGGTAGCGCTGATGAATTCCGGCTCCGTCCCTCCTGCGTTGGGCGTTCGTTGCAGGTGGATTGCATCCTGCCCGCCGGGGCCGGTGGGCCGCGCGTCGAGCGTTTTTTCCGGCATTACCGCCGTAGTGAGCCGGTGAAAGTTCCCGCGGCCCCGTTCCCACGCCACGGCGATCAGCACCGCACACAAAAGGGCGATAAGGGTGGGGGTAAAGTGGCCGGACGAGACAAACGGCGCGCGCACGGGGCGCGGCAGTGGCTCGGAACGGCGAGGCTTTCCATGCATCAGAAGAACTCTCCACAATAATGGTCGTAAACACCATACTAAACAGTCGCGAACAGGGAACGAAGTGCTCACGCCGAAGCCACAGCCGGGCAGCGCACTTGCTTTGAAGCATGGGATGCGGTACGGGTAAATTGCTTCTGACACGTGCTCCGAAGCGGCAAGGACAAGAGCAAGCAATGGCATAGAAAAAGCCCCGTTGCAACGGGGCTTTTTTCATGTGGGAAGTTGGCTTCAAGGTTAAACCGTGCTCAACGCAAGGCCGACTGCGGGCTCCTCGCTGCTACCGTCCGGAGACACGGGACGATAGAACAGTTGGTCGCCATCGAGGTACACCTCCAGGAACGCCGGTCGCTCGGCAATTTGCCCGGCGATCAACGCTTCGGAAAGCGGGTCTTCGATGAACCGTTGCAGCGCACGACGCAACGGACGAGCACCGTAACTGCGATCCGAGAGCGTCTTCTGCATGATCCAACGCTTCGCCTCATCCTGCACGGAGATGGTGATCGCCTTGTGCACGAGGTTCGTGTTGATCTGCTGGATCAGCAACTCGATGATTTGCAGAAGGTCGGGATCCGTGAGCGCGGTAAAGACGATCACTTCATCAAGACGGTTGATGAACTCGGGGTTGAAGGTGCGTTTCACCTCGCCCATCACCATTTCCTGCATCTTCGAAAACACAACTTCATCCTTGGACGACTGGAAGCCCAGTCCTTCACGCTTCATCAGGTGCTTGGCCCCGATGTTTGACGTCATGATGATGATCGTGTTCTTGAAGTCCACTGTGTTGCCGAGGCCGTCCGTGAGCTGGCCGTCCTCAAAGACCTGCAGAAGCAAATTGAAGACATCTGGATGTGCTTTTTCGACCTCATCGAGCAGGACAACCGAGTATGGGTTGCGCTTGACACGCTCGGTCAGCTGACCGCCCTCCTCGTACCCGACATAGCCCGGAGGCGAGCCGATGAGCTTGGAAACCGAGTGCTTTTCCATGAACTCCGACATATCGAAGCGAACGAGAGCTTTTTCTGAACCGAAGAGGAACTGCGCCAGGGTGCGCGCGACCTCTGTTTTGCCGACCCCCGTCGGTCCAAGAAACAGGAACGAACCGATGGGGCGCGCCGGATTCTTGAGGCCGGCACGGGAGCGCCGAATCGCACGTGCCAGGGCATTGATCGCTTTGTCCTGCGAGATCACGCGCTTGTGCAGCTCTTCTTCCACCCGCAACAGCTTTTGCGTTTCTTCTTCCTTGATGGATGTGATCGGCACGCCGGTCCAGCGGGAAACGACGTCCTCAATGTCTTCACGCGTCACGATGCCTGAACTGGACTCGTTGAGGTGGTATTTATCGCGCAGGGCTCGCAGATTTTCGCGTTCCTTGCGTTCTTCGTCGGAATAAAAGCGAGCTTTCTCAAACTCGTGGTTCGCGATGGCATTTTCCATGCGATGCAC
>CAXTRN010000304.1:0-3197 GCA_964246645.1 uncultured Acidobacteriaceae bacterium | reverse complement strand
ACCCGGGTTCACCATCGTCGCGGGCAATGGCCGCAGCTTCACCCCCGCCCTGCTGCGCGCCGCCATCCAGGAGGGCAAAGGATCCGGCCCGGCTATTGAGCTCATCGTCGCAAATACCGGCTATTACAAGGTCATGCGGCTCGATTATCACGGCGGCGAACGCTATCCCGACCTGGAGCGCGTCGCAAACACGCCAGACCGTCTCGACGAGATCCTTAAGCCCATGATTGCGCCACCCTCACCCGCAAAATAGCCGTCGCCTGCAAAATAATCCCCACCGCAAAGAACCGTCGCCGTAAAAGAACCGTCGCCCAAGCCATGCACGTCCGAACGCCGGTCTTCTCCCCAGCTCTACCGCAAAGAAGGGGCATCTTTCACGGAGCGCTGAAAGCCCGATCTATACCAGCCTGGGCCGCAAGGCCCAGGAAAACGCATCGCCCCAGCGCAGAGCCCAGTACGATGTGTCACCCCAACAAGGGCTGAAAGCCCGACATATACCAGCCTGGGCCGCAAGGCCCAGGAAGACGTATCGCCCAACGCGGAGCCTAATACGACATGTCACCCCGATAAGCGCTGAAAGCGCGATCAATACCAGCCTGGGCCGCAAGGCCCAGGAAGACGTATCGCCCAACGCGGAGCCTAATACGACATGTCACCCCGATAAGCGCTGAAAGCGCGATCAATACCAGCCTGGGCCGCAAGGCCCAGGAACAGTCGTGCCGCCCATGAGGGCTGAAAGCCCGACACATTGAATCTGTAAACCGTGCGCCAACCGTCAGCGCTAATGCGTAACCGTTCCAGCCTCCGGTGCCGCAGGCGCACCCTTCTCTTTTAACCGCATCTCGATCACAATGGCCTGTATCTCTGAATTGATCTCCGCACCCGCTAATAACATCAGCCCTGTTAGATAAAACCAGGTCAACAGGATGATCACCGCGCCTAAAGATCCATAAGCTGCGGAATAACTCGGGAAGTAATGCAGATACACCCTCAATCCAAGCGAAGCGGCCAGCCACCCAAAGATGCCGATCGCCGCTCCCGGCGTCAACCAGTGCCAATGCTTGTTCTTTAAATCAGGCGCAAAGTAATAGATAATCGCAAACAGTAGCATCAACAGTGCCAGCACGATTACCCACGCGGTAACCTGCACCAGAATAATTTCACTCCTGCCAACATAGGCCACCTGGGCCATCTTTGCGATGCGTTTGTCCAGAAAATCGGCAGTGAGCAGCACAGAAAGTGTCGAAGTGATGACCAGGCTTAATAACAAAGTGACAAGAATGGCCTGAAGCTTTGCCTTCCAGTAGGGCCGGGTCTCCTTCACCTTGTAGACGATATTGGCTGTATCTTGAATCGCCGCAAAGCCCACACTCGCCGACCACAAGGCCGCCGCCAGCCCGAAGGCGATCTTGCCGCCGGTCGAAGCCGCCGCTGTTTGATTGAAGGTCTCAATTACCAATTGAAACGCCGAGTGCGGAATCACAATGGAAAGGTAATTCAGCATGCCGACATACACGCTGCTGGCCCGCTTGGCGAGTAACCCCAAGATACTCGACGCGCTCAACAGGGTCGGGAACAGGGCGAACAGAAAGTAATACCCTAACTCCGCGGCACGCGAGACGAGATTGTCGTCGATGAACGCGGTTGCGGAGCGCTTCAACACCAGCATCACCGGAGCACCTTCGAAATTCCAAAGGTTATGGATCGGCGACTGTGAAACGTGCATCCACACGCGCTGCGCTTCCGTACTGGCTGGGCCGCCTGGCTGTGCTCGCGCCGTTGCGGCTACGCCCGCGTCCGTCGGCGCTCCCACAGGCGCTGCAGCGTGTGTGCCCGTCGGTTCACGATCGTTCCCCACCGGGGGCCTCAAGTTCGGCGATGAAGCCATATCACTCATTTCCGTTCTTCTCCACAAAGGCTGGACACCGTGCCCCGGGCCGCATGGATTTCTGATGTTTCCTGGTCAGATGCAACCCCGCTCCCCTCCGGTTGGGAGCGTCTTCTGCGACGCCAGTCTTTCCGCGCTCCATACCGTTGTGCACCAAGTCCTTTCCGTTTCCAGCGCATCCCTTCATACGAGCCACCCTTCTGGAGGCGACAACGCTCTGAGCAGTCCAAAGGAGACTCCGCATGCCGAAATCCCGTTCCTGGCGGCTCACCAAGCTGCAGCAACTATGGCGGCTTGTGAAGGAATCGCATGCCGATCCCCTGCAGGGCGAGCCGCAAAAGCCGCCTGTACTCGCCCCCGGGGACGCTGCTATTACCTTTATCGGCCATTCTTCGTTCTTACTTGAGCTTTCCGGCAAAAATATTTTGATCGACCCGGTATTCGCCACGCGCCTCATTCTGCTGCGCCGGCAACGCCGTCCCGGCATCCGCGTCCACGATCTGCCGCCGATCGATGCCGTTCTGCTCACCCATGCGCACATGGACCACCTCAACCGGCCTTCACTGCGCGCCATTACCCGCGAAATGCGTCGTCGCCGCCTGCCTGAGCCCGTCGCCGTGGTACCCCTGGGCGTCGAAGACCTCGTGCGCGACCTCGGCTTCCACCATACGATCGCTCTGCGCTGGTGGGAAACCGCGGAGCTCAACGGCCTGACCGTCACCGCCACGCCCGCCAAACATTGGGGCGCCCGCATGTTTTCCGACACCCATCGCGGCTTTGGCGGTTACGTGCTGTCAGCGCCCGGCTCCCCCACCATCTATCACTCCGGCGATACCGCCTACTTCAACGGCTTCCACGAGATCGGCAGCCGCCTCCACCCGGAGATCGCTCTTCTGCCCATCGGCGCTTACTTTCCCGACAGCTACCGCGCCGTGCACACCTCACCCGAGGAAGCCTTGCAGATATGTGAGGATGTGGGTGCCGCGACCATGATTCCCATGCACTACAACACCTTCCGGCTCGGCCGCGAACCCATGTCCGAGCCCTTGCCGCGCCTGCTCGCCGCCGCCGAAAAAGCCGGCCTGCGCAGCCGCGTCCATCCCCTCGCTGAAGGCGAAAGCCTGATTCTTCCCGCTTCCCATACGCCTCCGCCGCCCTTGCTTGCAACAGATCGACTCATCCTGCAAACGTAAGGAGAGCCCGTCTTTCGTTCGTGCCTGATGAATCCAGCTCCACACATGGATTCTCAGCTCAACCGGAGCGGTCCTGAAGTTTGGCGTTGCGGACTTGGCGTTGAGGAGTTGGATTT
>CAXTRN010000303.1:0-3291 GCA_964246645.1 uncultured Acidobacteriaceae bacterium | reverse complement strand
ACGGCTCGACCGTGACCGTATGGACGCAAGCGCTACCGGTAGAGGCCAGGTACAGCTGCGTGGTTTTGCCGGCGATCACGTCAGAAGCACTGCCGTCCGGACTGATCACGCGCCAGTCGCCGCCGGGAAGCTGCTGCAAAGGCACCGTGGGCCCCGTAAAGCTGTCAAAGCCCCAACGACCCTCCACGGTGCCGGTCAGCAGAACAGGTTCGGGACGGGATGGGGCAGGTGCCGGCCCGCCCGTTTTTTCCGCCGTCACAGGCTTGGCTTCCTGGGAGGCAGGACTCAGGGCTGGGCGATCCACATGCAGCGGAACATGATGTTCAGGAATTCGTTGCAGGGCCAAGCCGCCCTGAAAGGCATCGGCCACCAAAGGAATATCCGGCTCGCTGGAGGCACCCGGGGGCGTGTTCAGGTGCAGCACCAGATGCGTTGCGAAGTCGGTGGAAAAGACGAGCGGCGCTCCGTCTACGGGCAGCACAAGGGAGGGTTGCAATAAACAGGCAACCGCATTGGGGTTTACCGGCCGCAGGGGAGGCGTGCTGGCCGCCTGGATGCTTGGCAGACCGATGACCAGCACCGATTTCGGGTTGTGAAAGGAGGGTGGGGTGTTGAGGCGCAGGTTCAGCGCGTCCCCTTGCGGAAAGGCGATCGCCGGGATGTATTGGTACTGCGCCGTGTGCAGATTTCCCATGATCCGCACGAGATCGACGATTGCGCCCACATAAGCGGAATAGGAGCCGGCACCGGCTAATTGCGTGTAGCTGGCCTGATTGATGAAGTCGGAGTTGGGTCCGTTGGAAAGAGCGGTGACGATCGATTGCCCGTGTCCATCGTCGAGCAGCGTTTGCGAGCCGGACTGCGTCAGGCAGTTGAATTGCTGTTCCACCGCACGCTTGAAGCAGTCGACGTTCGGGCGGAGCGCCAGCGTGGCGGCAAGCAGGTTGGAATGCTTTTGCAGGTCTTCGGCATCCGAGGACGGAACGCGCCGGATGTCAGCAAGGTAGCGTTCGACCCGCGCCTGTTCGAACCCGGCCTCCGCCAAATCCTGAGAAGCGCGCACAAAGACCCCGGGACGCCCGCGTACAGCAGATTTCAAAGTGGAAAAATCACCGCCGGTTTCAGGAGCAAGAAAAAGCACTGCCTGTTGTGCCTCAGCAGGCACGGTGATGAAGGTACCCTCATCGCGCACCTCTTTTTTCCAGGTTTCGACGCGGAAGAACCAGCTATCCGGGGGCGGATTGGTGTTGCCGCGAAGGAAAACGCAAATAAGGAGATACTTGACCGATTGTGTGGGGGGCAGGTCGGGATGAATCCAAAGTTTGTCGCCGGCCTGCAAATTAGGAACCGAGGCGATGGGCAGGGTATCGGCACCGCGAGTGACCCGCACATCAATTTTGGGTCCAAGCAGGTCGAAACGGCCGTCAGCGGCAGCCGAAGAACGGACACAGCAAAGAGCAAAGAAGATAAGAAAGACTCGCCGAGCCCATGTTGCGCGGATCGCCATGCTACGGGTTGGATGCACAGGTCCCTGGAAAGAGTGCGAAACCTGATATGGCGCAAATGGGTGAGGCTCGACCGGATCTTGCCTAGCGGTGGCGGCGGCTGGGACCATCGCTTTCCACAGACCCATCGCGGATGGAGATGACGCGGTGGGCAAACTCGGCGATGTCGGGCTCATGGGTGACAAGGACAATCGTATTGCCCCGGCTGTGCAGCTCGTCGAACAAAGCCATGATTTCGACCGAGGTTTTGGAGTCGAGATTGCCGGTGGGTTCGTCCGCAAGAATGATGCTGGGACGGTTGACCAGGGCGCGGGCGATGGCAACGCGTTGGCGCTGGCCGCCGGAAAGCTCATTCGGCTTGTGATCCATGCGGGAACCGAGATTGACGCTTTCGAGTACCGCTTTGGCGCGCTCGGTGCGTGCCGCCGCAGGGGTGCCGTTGTAGATCAGCGGCAGTTCAACATTGTGCAGGGCGGTGGCGCGGGCGAGCAGGTTGAAGGTTTGAAAGACGAAGCCGATCTCTTTATTCCGAATGCGGGCGAGCTCGTCATCGTTCAGTTCGGAAACATCATGCCCATTGAGCCAGTAGCGGCCGACGCTGGGGGAGTCCAGGCAGCCGATGAGATTCATCAGGGTAGACTTTCCGGAGCCTGAAGGACCCATGATAGCCACATATTCGTTATGCCGGATGCGCAAATCGACGCCGCGGAGCGCGTGCACCTGCTGATCGCCCATCTTGTAGGTCTTCCAAAGGTTGTTTGTAACGATGACATCACCGGGACGCGGCCCGTCCGCGTTGGCGCCGAGGCGTTCTTCACCGGAAAGATCGAGCGGAGCGGTGGTCGTTGCCATGGCGTGATGTCCTCTCGGTTCTGGTTTTGCGTGCTAGCCTGGGTTAACTGCCGGAACTGTCTGTCGGCGCCGCCGCAGCGCCATCGTCATGCTTCACCACTGTGCCACTTTTCAAAGTTCGCAACACCTTGAAACGTCCAGTGGCGACCTCCTGGCCGGTGGTGAGCCCGCTGACGATTTCGATGTCCGTAGCCCCTGAAACCCCCGTGGTGACGGGAACGAACTTTACGCGCAAACGGCTGCCGTCGGGTACAACGACGTAGACACCCTCCGTCGTTTGCTGGCGCGTAGCAGCAGACACCGCATCTCCGGAGGCGGTACCGTGGTTCCGGAAAAGGGCCGCTTCCACGGCCGGATCGCGTTCCACCAGTGCCTGGATAGGCATGCCCAGCACGTTCTGTTTGTGCGCGGTGGTGATTTTGGCGGAGGCGGAAAGGCCGGGCCGCAGCTCAGGCGAAGGACCGTCAAGGGTGACGACGACTTTGAAGTCCTTCGCTTCTTCCGTGCCGGTTACAGACTGTGAGGTAGCCAGTCCGGTGGTGCGAAGCAGCGCCTGATCGCCCACCTCAGTGACGCGCCCTTTGAACGTTTTGCCGGGGAAGGCATCGACGGTGATCTCGGCCGGCTGACCCAGAGCAATGTTGACGATATCGGTCTCGTCGACTTTCACCTCGGCGGTGATCACGCTCATGTCGGCGAGGGTCATCAGGGTAGAACCGCCGGCGTTTTGGATGCCCACGACGACGGTTTCGCCTTCACGGACGGGGACGTTGGTGACGAGGCTGTCGAAAGGGGCGCGGCTGACGGTTTTGTCGAGCGAATCGTAGTTGGAGCGTTGAGTCGCGACCGCCTGGGAAACGTGGGCGCGCGCCGATGCGGTTTGCGCCTCCGATTGCGAAGCCGCGGCCTGGCGCTCCTGGAGCGTGGCTACCGA
>CAXTRN010000302.1:0-3347 GCA_964246645.1 uncultured Acidobacteriaceae bacterium | reverse complement strand
CCATGCCCACCATTGCCGAACGCCTTAACACGGACATCATCGCTGCGATGAAGTCGCACGCGGACGACAAGCTGACGACCTTACGTATGGCGAAAGCAGCCATCCGCTCCAAAGAGATCGATAAACGCGAGCCGCTCACCGAACCCGAAGAACAGGCCGTGCTGCAAACCATGCTGAAGCAGCGCCGCGAGTCTGCCGAGCAGTTCACCAAGGGTGGCCGCCCCGAACTCGCAGAAAAGGAGCGCGCTGAGATCGGCATGCTGGAGGATTACCTGCCGAAACAGGCACAGGAGGAAGATATCCGCCCCATCATTCTCGGCGCGCTCGCCCATGTGGCCAAAGACAATGGCGGGCAGCGCCCCGGGCCCAAGGATATGGGTCCCGTCATGCGCACCGTACAAATGCGCATCGCCACCAGCGGGCTGTATGTTGATACTAAAACCGTGAGCCAGATGGTAAAAGCCGAGCTTTCCAAAGAAGGCGACGTCGATCCGAACAGCATTGCCGATGGCGGATTTTACGGCGGTTGACCGCCATTCTCCTCCGCTTCCGCAAGGGTTTCGGCGACATGGCTACTGACTACCCGTTCCTGAGTCTCCGGTCATCTTCGGTCACAAATGGGCACACCGTCAGCAATTATGCTGGAAGCATGTTGCCGGGCAGCTTATCCCAGGGGCCTCCGTTGGACGATCCGCCCTCAGGCAATCTCCTGTGCACCCTGTGCGCGGCGACCGTATCTTGCCTTCTACTCGGCGCGCCGGCGCTCATTGCCCAAGCCGTCTCCCAGCCGGGCTCACAGCCTGCCTCCCAGCCGGCTTCGTCCACCGACCCCTCAGTGGCGCCGGAAGGTACGGGGGTGGTGAGCGGCATCGTAGAAGACAGCAAAGGTAATTCTCTCTTCGGGGCGCACCTTGCGCTTTCAGTCGCCGGCTACGCGGCCGCGCAAGAGACCAGTTCCGACAACGACGGCCATTTTCGCTTTCTCCGTGTGCCGCCCGGCGCGTTTCTCGTGACCGTGACGCTGCCCGGCTTCGATACCGCCTCCGCGTCAGGCACGCTGCGCCCCGCGCAAAGCTACGAATTGGTGCCGTTTACGCTTTCACTCGCTTCCGTCAATGTCACCGTCGATGCCGTAGCGACACCGGATGAGCTCGCCACCGAGCAGATGCAGGCGGAAGAAAAGCAGCGGATCTTTGGTTTTCTTCCCAATTTTTTCGTTAGCTATCAATGGACGACGCCTCCGCTTTCCACCCGGCAGAAGTACAAGCTTGCCTTCAGGAATGTGATCGACCCCGGCAATCTCTTGCTCGTCGCCACAGTGTCCGGCGTGCAGCAGGCCATCGATGCGTTTCCCGGATACAGCCAGGGCGGGGCCGGGTACGGCAGACGCTATGGGGCTAACCTCGGCAATCTCGTTGCAGGCACCTTTCTTGGCGGAGCCGTACTGCCTTCCCTTTTTCATCAGGATCCGCGCTATTTTTACAAAGGCACCGGCACTGTTCGTGCGCGCTTTTTCTATGCGGTTTCGACCGCCGTCATCTGCCGCGGCGATAACGGTCATCGCCAACCCGCTTTTGCCGGGATCCTTGGCGACCTGTCTTCCGGGGCCGTCTCGAATCTTTATTACGCACCGTCCGATCGCCAGGGTGCCGCGCTTACCTTCGAAAATGGCTTCCTTTCCATCGCCGGCGACGCCATGAACAACGTCTTCCAGGAGTTCATTCTTCCCAAGCTGACGACCAGAGCAGAAAAACGCCGGGCCGGCCGGCAGCCTTAGGTTTACCCCAGCTTCGGTCGTTGCAAGTGGAATCCCGTCTTCACCTGGTACGCATGCGCCAGCGCGCAGGCTTTTGCCTCCCCGTAGAGAGAAGACAGGAAGGTGAGCGACACCGGCGTGCCCGGTCCACCGGCGTTATTCAGGGCGCCATCGCTCGCGTCTGGCGGCGGCGGCGCGTTTGCACCGCGAAAGCCGTTCGGCACGATCACCGCAGGCTGACCACACAGGTTGGTGGCCAGTAGTTGCGGACCCGAGCTGGGCGCGACAATGACGTCGAAGGGTGAGAAAAATGCTGCAACCTGCTCCATGGCCAACCGCCGCGCCCGGGAAGCGTTGATGTAATCGACCGCCGGGTACAGGCGGGCCGTGCGAAAGCTGTTCGGCCAGTCGAAGGGCTGCTGGCCGGCCCGCCGCGGGTCGCGCCCGGGACGCGGTAATTCATCAAACGCCGCGGCCGCCGCCGCCGCCGCACGCGCCGAGCGGGACGCGGCCGACGAGGACCGAAAGCGGCTCACGACCGCGCTCGAGAACGCGGACGAGGCCGTGAGCGATCTTCGTGAGCGTCTCGCGGAGCGCGACGCCCATGTGGCTCGGCTCGAGGCCGAGTCAGCGGGCATCACTGCCGCCGAGCTGCTGCAGTTGCGGCGGGCGATGGCCGCGCAGGAGCACGAGCTGAGCGCCCTTCGCGCCCACCACCACGCCGTCGTCACCTCGTCGGCCTGGCGCGCGACGGCGCCGGCCCGGGACTTCGGCGAACGCTTTCCCGGCGTGGCCCGGCAGATGACCCGGGCGGCGACGCTCGGCGCGGCGGCCGTCACCGGCAAGCTTCCCGGGCGGCTGCGCCTGCGGCGCCAGGTGGTGCAGGATGCAAAGACCCTGGCCGACTCGCCATTGTTCGACCGGGCCGCCTATCTGACCCGCTACCCCGATGTGGCGCAGACCGGCAGCGACCCGCTCTGGCATTACATTTGGAGCGGGCCCAAGGCCGGCTACGACCCGCATCCGTTGTTCGACAGCCAGTGGTATCGCGCGCAGCACCCGGAGCTCGACGCGGCGCACGTCAACCCGTTGGCGCACTACATCCGGGTTGGAGCGGCGCAGGGCCACCAGCCGCACCCGCTGTTCGATGTCGCGCACTACACCGCCCAGGAGCCGGAGGCGGAGGGGAATGCCTTGCTGCATTTCCTACAAACCGGGGCGGCGCGCGGCCGCGACCCGAACCCGATGTTCGACACCGACGCCTATTGGGATGAGCACCTGCGCGGCCGCGACCTGGCCTTCGATCCGCTGAGCCATTACGTGCTGCAAGGCGCGGCGGCCGGGCTCGATCCGCATGCCCTGTTCGACACGGATTGGTATGTCGCAACCTACCCGGACAGCCTCGGCTCCAATCCCCTGGCGCACTACCTCCAGGCCGGGCGGGATGCGGGCCATGCGCCATGCCTGCTGGTCGCCCAAACGGGCGCGCTGCCGGCCCCGCTGGGGTTTGCCGCGCAAGCTGCCCCGTCGGTCTCGATCATCGTCCCGGCCTATGGACGGCTGTTCGACACGCTGCGCTGCCTCCATGCGG
>CAXTRN010000301.1:0-3363 GCA_964246645.1 uncultured Acidobacteriaceae bacterium | reverse complement strand
GAACCAACTAACGAAGGTGTCATCTCGACCGAAGCGGACAGCTTCACCGTCCGCGCAGTGGAGAGACCCCTGTATTTTGCGCGCTGCCATCTAATACACAGCACCGGCATCACGGAGCCTTCGGCAAGGGCGGAGCCGGTGTCACCGTCGGCGTCGCCAGCCCGAAAAACATCACCACGGTATCCTTCGCCCGGTTCGAGATCCACAAATTCCCGCTCGCATCCGGAGCAATCGCGAAGGGTTCCACCAGTCCCGCATCCTTGCCCAACCCGAACGGGGTCAAACCCGTCCCCGCGGCTACGGTCGTGCTGTTGCCTGCAATTTCAGAAAAACTGCCGTCGTAATAGTTCGCGACCCAGAACTGCCCCCCTGCATCGACCGCCGCGCCGCCGGGCGTAAACAGGCCACCCGCACTTTGTTGGCTTTGCAGCAGCATGCCGGTGCTTGAAACCTCGCTAAACGTGTAGGCATTGCCCTCCGGATCGGCGTTGGTCACCCACACATTGCCCCCTGGATCGACCGCCAGCGCGCCCGGCGTGCTGCAGCAGGTCGTGTTCTGTGCCGTCCCATCGGCGAGCACATGGGTTACCGAGTCATACCCCTGGTTCGCAAGCCAAAGCCCGCCTGCCCCATCTGAAGCAATACCCAAAGGTCCATACGCATAGCCTTGCCCGACATTTCGCAGGAGATTTCCATCGAGGTCGTACACCGTCGCGGTGCTGCCGGCATGGTTGCCGATCAAAATGGTGTTGGTGGTCGTATCCGCCGCAATGGATTCGGGAAAATACAAACTGTCGTCATAGAACGTGCCGACCAGCGTTCCCGGCGCAGCGGAACTTGCTCCTAGAAACTTCGCAACGCTTCCCGTCGTGTTACCGTGCCCAATATTTTCCTCGCTGGTTACCCACACGTCTCCATGTGTGTCGATAGCGAGCCCGTAGGCTTCCGTCTGCGAAGCGTTGCCGAACGGCGTTCCCGCAAAGGGTGCCCCCTGCGCAGAAAACGCCACCACACCGACGGGGTTGGTTCCACCCGCAGGTGCCGGACCGCCGTAATTGGTCACCCAAACATTGCCGAATTTATCGATCGCAAGCCCGGTCGGCTCAGATAAACCACCACCCGAAACGGTCAGGCTCATCGTCCAATCGTGCGGCGCACTCGCGAGCGCAGGGCTGAAGGGCGGAGCCGCACCCGCTGCCTGGAAAACGGCAGAAACATTGTTGCCGGGGTGCGTCACAATATTCAGCAACGCCGTTAAAACATCCGTCGGCGCGCGTCCCCCGCTCGGCGTGGCCGCCGTGAAGAGCGGCACGCATGCCTGCCCGCCGTCCGACCCGGTGCAGGAGGCCAATGCATTAGCCAGCGCATACAACTTCAGCGGCTCGACACCTACGTTCGCTGCAACCGTGGCAGCCTGTCCCGTCGTCGTGTCCACCAATAACCGCGCGTTCAAAAAAGCATTGGCGATGCCAAGCGCATTCGTAGCGCTCGTCCCTACATGGTCATAGGCGCCCAGGAAGGGTGCAAGCGCATAGGCGGCGGACACCGTGGTCACTTCGTTGACGGTAAGAACGGTTGGGTTGGCGAGCAGATCCGCGCAGTTCCCGAGCGGGCTCATGAGCACAATCGCCTGGTTGTCCACACCGGCCGCCAGCCCCGGATTGCCGCCCCTGGCAACGAGGTACACCTGTTCCGCCCCGGTTGGACAGCTGTAGTCACCCGCGATATCGAACTCACCCGCACCGTCGGTCGTCACGGGCTGCGCCAGCATGCTGGTGCTGGCCGATCCGTTCCCCGCCATACCCACGCTGAACAGCTCGATGGTTGCGCCGAACAGCGGCTTTCCCGCCGCGAGCACCCGCCCGCTAACGACTGCAGGCGCGCCAGACCCACCGCTTCCGGTACTGCCCGTTGAACCCGTACTCCCCGTTGGACCTGTCGTGCCCGTCGAACCAGTACTGCCGGTATTCCCGGTCGAACCTGTGTTTCCCGTTGACCCCGTGCCGCCGGTGCTTCCCGTTGACCCCGTACTGCCGGTTGACCCGGTGCTTCCAGTAGAGCCCGTACTGCCGCTGGCTCCTGTACTTCCTGTAGCTCCTGTACTTCCTGTAGCTCCTGTACTTCCTGTAGCTCCTGTACTTCCTGAGGACCCTGTGTTTCCTGTAGATCCGCCCGACCCCGTACTGCCCGAAGCTCCACCCGTCCCCGTCGCGCCGGTAGACCCCGTCGTGCCCGTACTGCCGGTTGACCCCGTACTGCCGGTAGCCCCGGTCGTTCCCGTAGACCCGGTGCCCGTGCCGCTCCCGGTAGATAAAAACGCTGTGCCCATGGTTGTCGTGCAGCCCGTTACCCACAGCGCCAGCGCAAGCCCGGCAAGCAGGGTAAAACGGCGGCACGAGGTGAGGACAAATCGCATACAGGCTCGCCCGTAATCCTAGCGATGGCACAAACCCGCGTATCTCCCCCATTCCGGTCACACGCCGCCCCGAAAGTTGAAGAACAGGCCCGAAAGTGTAGCCAAATGCGACAAAACCATGCCTCTCTCGGCCGGGATTTGTCGTTTCGATTTGTGTGCAGGCGGCTCGTAAGCCGAATTTTGTTCTAGACGGTCATTCCTCTAGGCCCTGCATTGCTGCAGGGCTCCAGCAACCTACCCGCAGGTTCCGGCTGCCGCTTGCTTCTTGCGAACCAAACGGCTCTCCCCGCCTGTGGCGCAGCGGGCCGCTACGCAGCCACGCCTGGGGAGGGGCGATTGGCTTTCCTGCCTATTTGGTCTTGCTCCGTGTGGGGTTTACCATGCCGTGCCTGTTACCAGACCCGCGGTGGGCTCTTACCCCACCCTTTCACCCTTACCGCACCGCTTTTGCAAACGATCCGGCGGTTTGCTTTCTGTTGCACTGGCCGTCCCTCAGCCTTGACGCCGAGGTCCCGGACGTTATCCGGCACACTGCCCTGCGGAGTTC
Source organism: uncultured Acidobacteriaceae bacterium (assembly GCA_964246645.1). Taxonomy (GTDB): domain Bacteria; phylum Acidobacteriota; class Terriglobia; order Terriglobales; family Acidobacteriaceae; genus Granulicella. The sequence continues at coordinate 400 of CAXTRN010000301.1, read as the reverse complement.
GGACTTTCCTCCCCCGCCAAACCCTGGCCGAAGCCAGACCTGACGGCAGCGACCATCCGGCCGCCTGCACTTTTCCAGTGTACCCGACCCTGCCCGGCTCATCGCATACACCGGGTTCCCTGTCTTCAGCTTTGTCGACAATGCGTCACCAGTGAAGAAGGCACATCCCATCCCTGCTCCGGAACACCCCGCCACAAATGCGAAACTGAACCCATGTCGATCACACGCCGCAATCTTCTCAGCGGAGCCTCCTTCCTCAGCGCCGCCGCGGCCCTTCGCTTTACGGCCAGCGCCACCGCTCAGAACACGGCCACCCCACCCGGCACTCCTATCTGGCAAACCCTTGTGCCGCCGCAAACACCCACCCTGCGCGAAGCCGGCGCGAGGCGCAAACTGCGCG
>CAXTRN010000300.1:0-3363 GCA_964246645.1 uncultured Acidobacteriaceae bacterium | reverse complement strand
TTGCACCTGTCCTGCAACTCTCTCTGCAACTCCGTCGGCATCGCAAGCTCCGCCAACTCCGGCAGCCGTGCGCTTGGCAACACCGCAGCCACGGCCATGCCCGGCACTGCAGCCACATTGCCCAGCTTATTGCCCAACAGGATCGTGTACCCCAAAAACGCCAGCAAACACAGCAGCACCATCGCCGCGGTCGCCCACAAAAGCCGCCGCACCCATGGATCTCCGCCGCGCCCCGCCGTCACCATCGGCGCGTCCGCGACACGGCACAGCGCGTAGGGCCCGCGCACCCGCGCGATTTTGTCCCGGATCTGCTGTACGAGCGAATGGATTTCGCCACTGTTGCCGAAGGCGAACTTGCCCCGGTATCCCAGCAAAAGGCACACGGCATGCAGTTCCAGCGCATCGGCGCCTTCGGTCGAATCCGCTTGATGCAGCAGCTCTGCCACATGGCGAAAAAAGTACTCACCTGCAAAATGCCCGCCGAACATTTCCTCCTGTAGCGGCCGCCGCAGCCAATCCGCAAAGGTTGGATCCTGCGAGTTCAACACGCTTTCATCCAGAAAGCCGACAATGGCGTACAGCGCCATCTGCGTCGTCCCGTCGCTGTACCCCGTCCGCCGCGCTTCCACCGCCGCTGCTGCGATCATCTTCCGGATGCTTTCGCGAAATGCCGCCGCATCCGCCACCCGCTGCGTCCGGTAGCGCACCCGCAAGATCACGGTGATTACATCCTGAAACGCGAACGCCAGGCTGTTGGACCGCAGCGTTGCCGCCACCGCGGCCGGCATGGCCGCCGACCCTGTCCCGTGCCCTAATCCCGATCCCGATCCCGAAAAGCTCGTCATGCATTGGCCTCAAGAATGACCGTGAGCTCAAAGGCCGCCTGGCCGAGCTCTCCCGGAAGATACACGCCCACCTGCCGCGTGGCCAAAATGTGTTGCCAACAGGGGCCCGCCTGCACTACCGCAAAATACTGCATATCCGCCTGGGCCGCCAGCGCCGTCGGCGGCACCGGCAAGTGTTGCAGTTCCAGCCCCTGCAGCGCTCGCTGCACCAGCTTCACCACACCCTCGCCCGAGCATATCTTCGTCAACGTCGGCACAGCCCGCATCAACGCCGACTCCCCCACATCCGACCTGATCCCAAACACCCATCGCGACCGCCGCAAACACCGCTCATCCTCCACCGCCGCCACATAAACATACTGCTCCGGCTGCCCGAAGTTCAGCGTCACTGTGTTCGACGACACCACATATTCCAAGTGCCGGTTGATGTGCTCTTCCAACTCCGTCATCACCCGGTTCATCCCCAGGTGGTCATAGGCTGGAATGCTCGCCGGGTTCGATTCCAGCGCAAAGGTGCACAGCGAGCCGGCCAACTCCGCTAAAATGCCGTACATCTCCTCGGGATGGCCACTGCGCGTCGCCAACTGGCTGCGCAGCGCCGGCAACGCCGAACACAATGCATGCAAGAACCAGTAGCTCGAAACATCAAGCGCCGACGTTCCTGCCTCAAACCGCCCACCCACTTTTTTGCCCCGCCGCGTTGTGGTGATCCGGCTTTCCAGCCCATCGGCCAGTCGCTTCAATCGCCGTAACAGATCCTCCACCGCGCCAATGCGCAACAACGGCGGTAAAAACGTCGGATCGACCGAAAACCCTCCGTTCCCGTCCCGAAACACGCGCGCCACAGGCATCGTGACATCGGTAGCCCGGCGCCCTGCCGGCCCCAGCAGCTGCAGGTTTTTGCGCCCCAGCATCACCGGGTACTCATCGTCGGAGATCGTTTCATCCCGAAGCACGCGTTCTTCGGTGCTGTATCTCGCCGCTGTTCCGCCCCCCACATTGCCGCCACCCACACTGCCGCCCTGGTCTCCACCAGGCGCAGCGCCCAGATCCGTGTCGGCACCACTGTTCCGCCGCCCCGGCACGCTCAGGTACAGCAGAATCTCGCTATCCACAGGGGAAAACAGCTCTCGCAAACTCAGTGCCGCGGGTGCCGGGTCACTGTCGGGAATCTCAAACGGCAGCCCGTCGGGAAAAATTCCCGATGCATACCGCACCACCGCCAACCCATTGCGCGCCGCATCGGCGTCGAGCGCAAACGACAGCAGCCCCCACGGGTACGACCGCAGCGCTCCGTTCAAGAACCAAAGCGAGTCCTCAAAATACCGGCTCTGCATTTGGAAGTGCTGCGGACTGAGGTGCATCCCCTCAGACCACACAACGCGCGACAAATACTTCATGGAGAAAACCTGCTTTGAAGCAAGGATAGAGGCAAGAGAAGCGCATGCCGGGTGCTGTCCGATGTGCTGCACGGTAAAGATCACCCACCGGCAGAATCACAAATGATCATTACCCCTGTCGGCTATCGCCATGCGCTACCGCTTGTTTATATGACTTTGTCCGGTTTCCTGAACTTCCAAGGTACAAAGCGACCACAGTCCACATGAGTGATGGTGCCGGGGCTCACATTGATTTACTGCTTGAACAATCTTCTCCACATGCGCTTTCAAGGTAGGCCAATGATTTGTGCTCAGCACCAGAATGCCAAAGGGCTTGCGGTAAAGATCAGCATGCTGATACTCGATGTTCTTGTCACAGGTCACGAAGATACGAAAGCCAGCCTGCTCGACAAGGGCCAGCAGAACGCCGTTCCTGGCCGTCGCCCAGCCTGCCTCGAAGCAGACCGTTACATCGTGTCCGCGCAATCGATGCGGCACCCCATGGTCTAGAACCACCTTCAAGCAGCGAGCCGGGGGTCGTGCGCGTCGCGGTACGCCAGGAGACGACGCACGCCCGCTCCTCCGGCGGGCACGCCGGGAAAGTCGTCCAGCGTGGCTCGAATTGCCTCGTTGAGCGTCATGCCTTCTTCCATATAAGCATCTACATTGTCGACAATCGTGTCAGCCGGTAGGCGGGTTCCCTTGAATACAGGGGCTCCGCTCACCCTGTCCGGCACGCTTTCAGTCAACTCGCAGGCTGCCCAGAATTCTTGGCTTTCCCTCAGTTCGCGAGTCGCCATCTCGCGATTCCTGTGCATGTCCATGGTGCAGCCTTCCTTCCCGCGAGTATAGCGGCCTGCGTTTCATAACAAGTCCCGAGTCGCTCCCTCACCCGGACACAGAGGCTACCTGCGCACCGGGCGTCCTCGTTGACGGATTGCGGCTATCGTAGGAACAATAGAGGGCACTGTCAAGCACAGAAAGTGGTAGCCCGCGCACACGTCTTTTCGCCGTCGCGAACCGGCCGTAGCCTGAAAATAGTGCCTGAGAGCAGGAGAACCATGACCCCCCTCGATCCGGACGGCTCCGCCCCCACGCCCCCCGCATCCGGCGAACCCTCTTCCGCTGCCAGTGCCAGC
>CAXTRN010000299.1:0-3379 GCA_964246645.1 uncultured Acidobacteriaceae bacterium | reverse complement strand
CAGCAAACCTCCGCGCCGGCACTGCAGGTGCAGGGCGACGTGGCGGCCATTCTTACCAATGTAAAAAACCGGCAGGTGCTGTTTATCGATGAAATTCATCGTTTACAGCCGGTAATGGAAGAAAAGCTGTACACGGCCCTTGAGGATTACAAGCTCGATATCATGATCGGCACGGGGCCTTCGGCGCGCATCCATGGCGTCAAGCTCGACCCGTTCACGCTGGTGGGGGCGACCACCCGGCCGGGGCTGCTGAGTTCGCCGCTCCGGGCGCGGTTCGGCATTCCCCTGCGGCTGGATTTTTACACAGAAGACGAGCTGCGATTTATTGTTGAGCGTTCGGCGGAGGTGCTGGGCGTGGTCACTGATCGCGACGGGGCGGCGGAGATTGCGGTCCGTTCGCGGGGAACGCCGCGCATCGCCAACCGTCTGCTGCGGCGGGTGCGCGACTATGCGCAGGTGCGTGCGGCGGGCCGCATCGACCGCGAGGTCGCCATGCGTGCACTCGATATGCTCGAAATCGATGCGCATGGGTTCGATGAGCTCGATCGCCGATTGTTGCGCACTATTATCGAAAAATACGATGGTGGACCGGTTGGGTTGAACACATTGGCGGCTGCGTTGGCCGAAGACGAGGACGCGCTGGAAGCGGTGTATGAGCCGTTTCTTATCCAGATCGGCTTTCTCGACCGCACACCGCGGGGCCGGGTGGCGACGCGGCTAGCGTATGCGCACTTCGGGCTTGAGATGCCGCAGCGGCAGGTAAGCGCACCGATGTTATTTTCGTAAAAAGACGCCGGCGTTTCCATGCAGAAAGCCGCGGTGTGAAGGCAGTCAGCCCTTTTCAGGCCCTAAGACATCGGCTTGCGCGCCGGTAACCCGCCGTTCGGCCGATTGCTGTTTTTGGGTCGATTCGGCATCAATTTCGCGCTCCAGAAAGTAATTCAGCGCAGTGCGGATGGCGGCTATCGCCGCAAGTTTTTCGATGTCGCCCCAGGTGGGGGTGACCGCTGTATTGAGGATGTCGGCGGCGAGCTCAAACTCAAGCGCCAGCGCGAGCCAACGCGCCATGGTCAGCCGAACCTCGTTCTTCTGCGTTGGGGTGCTGTTGCGGCGATAAAACAGGAGCATCGCTTTCACTGTTGCCTGCAGCGCCGCAAGACCGATGACCAGCGCGGCGGCAAACTCCACCGCGCGAGCTACCGATTCAATCAGCGTTTTGATCAGTGCGAGAAGGGAAGTGCCCACACCCGTACGATGCGTGAGGGTGGGGTATGGCGTTCTGGACGCGCGAAAGCCCCGGAGTGGACCGGGGCTTTCGCACAGTCTAGTCAGTTTTACCGAGGTCCGTAGCCCGGGCCGTTCCCGTAGATGTGACGTACGCCGACATCATAGCCACGGCGGAAGCCTTGGCGGTAATCGTGGCGGTCTGGGCCGGGAACATGTGGGTTCCGGAACTCGTCGCGGTTGTTCACGTTGGGCGGCCGGTGGTTCTGAAAGTCGCGGCGCGCGCCTTCAACGCCGTCGGGAAAGCCGCGTTGCATGGCGGCGCGGAACTCAGCTGGGGGTGCGTCCCAACCGCCGCCGCCACCATACCCACCCTGGCCGTAACCACCCTGACCGTAACCCTGCGGTGGCGGCGGCGGGGGACCATATCCTTGCGGCTGGGCATTGGCGGCGCCTGCACACAGCGCGAGTGAAAGAAGAGGCAATACAATTCGTGTCGGTTTCATAAGAAGTTCCTCGATCAAAACTATAGGTTTGGAGTGTGCCGGCACTCACCCTGTTGCTTGTGTGAACCCCGGCCGGTGTGGCAAGTTGCAAGCATTTTCGGCGTGCCCTCAGCCCAGCGCGGTCCTTAGCCCAGCGCAGCCCTTAGCCCAGCGCAGCCCGCAACCGGCCTGCTGCTTCGGCGAGCCTGTGCTCGGCGGCAGCCCGGTGAAGGCCGAGCCGCTTCATCACAATCGCCACCTTCACATTCCCGTCGGCAGCCTGAAGCATGTCCTGTGCTTGGCCCGGCGTGCAGCCGGTGGCCTCGGCGATGATGCGCTCGGCGCGGTCGACCAGCTTGGCATTGGAAGGGCGCACATTGACCATCAGGTTGCCGAAGGTTGCGCCGGTGCGCACCATCACCCCCGTGGAAAGCATATTGAGCACCATTTTTGTGGCCGTACCGGCCTTTAAGCGCGTGGAGCCGGTGAGGACCTCGGGGCCGGTTGCGGGCGTAATCGCGATCTCCGCGGCCTGCGCCAGGGCCGAACCCGGCACGCAACTGAGGCCGACCGTGAGCGCACCAGATGTTTTCGCATGATGCACAGCGCCGAGAACATAGGGCGTACGCCCGCTAGCGGCGATGCCGACGAGCGTGTCAGGCCGGCCGTCGGCGCCGAAGCCGACGGTTTGGAGGTCCGCAACGCCCTCTTCAGGGGAGTCCTCGGAGTGTTCGCTCGAAAGCCGCAGCGCCCGGTCCCCGCCGGCGATGAGCCCCTGCACAAGGTCTGCGGGGACAGAAAAGGTTGGGGGGCATTCGCTGGCGTCGAGCACACCAAGGCGGCCGCTGGTTCCCGCCCCGAGATAAAATAGGCGGCCGCCACGGTCGAAGCGGGAAACGATGCTGTCCACAGCACGGACGATCTGAGGCAGCTCGACACGAACGGCCGCCGCGACGCGGGCGTCCTCATCGTTCAACAGACTGAGCAGGTCAATGGTGGAAAGCTCGTCCAGGTGCTCGCTGGCAGGGTTGCGGGCCTCGGTGGCCAACTGCCCTAGCGCCTCCGCTTGCGTTGAGGACGAAAGGCTCACGCGGGCTTGGAAGGAACCGTCAGGCGTCATGGGGCTCCGTAGGGATCCGTGGGACGGGGTGCATGCGTCACAGCTCCGAACAAAACAGCCGATGTGGTGGAGCCGAGTGATTCAGCCTCCCCCCTAACCCACCGCGGCTTCACCTTGTTGCTGCAAGAAGAGGTGCGGATGAATACCGCACCTCTTCCTGGTGAGTCGTTTAGGAATAAGCGCGCAAACTAGTGGGCAGCCCACTCGATCTTCGTCAGATCGATGCCTTCCTTGACCATTTCATAGAGCGGGGAAAGCTCACGCAGCTTGGTCACCACGTCAATCAGCTTGTCGGCGACGTAATCGACCTCTTCCCGGGTGTTGAAGCGGCCCAGGCCAAAGCGGATGGAACTGTGCGCGACATCATCGCCAAGGCCGAGCGACTTCAGCACATAAGAGGGCTCAAGCGTGGCTGAGGTGCAGGCCGAGCCGGAGCTCACCGCGATGTCGTTGATGCCCATCAGCAGCGATTCGCCTTCAACGTAAATGAAGCTGATGTTCAGGTTGCCGGGCAGATGATGATCCATGTTGCCGTTCACCTGCGTGTAGT
>CAXTRN010000298.1:0-3382 GCA_964246645.1 uncultured Acidobacteriaceae bacterium | reverse complement strand
CCGTTGCCCCCGCCATTGCTGTTTCCCTTGGCAAGCTTTTCACCAAAGCCGAAGGTTTTCGTCAGGCGCATGTTGAAGCTGAACAGGTTTGGCCCGGTGCAGGCATTGATCGGCGCTGTCGTGTACCCGCTGACCGTTCCCGGCTGTGCGAAGGCCAGGCCGCAGCTTGGAATCGCCAGGATGTTGCTGCCATTGGCCATGCCGACCGGCACCGCATCCGGACGCTCGTTGAAAAAGCTGTCGTTGAGCGGGTCGGCCCCGAGAGTCACGTTGTAAGGCTGGCCGCTTTGTGCGATCACAAACGGGCTGACCTGCACAAAATGCGGCAGCGTGACCGAAGCAAACGCCACCCCGAAGTTGCGCCGGTCAAAAGTGGTGCGACCATAATCTGCCTGAATGTTGTACGGCACCGAGATAGGCGTTCCCGCGCCACTGCTGTCACCTTTGGCAAAACCGAGCGAATAAAAGCCCGAAAGCGACAGCCATCTCAACTGGGTGCGGCCGTTGATGTTCAGCTGATCCTGATGAAAGGCACCCTCTGAAAAGTATTGATTGTTGATGAAATTGGGGCGCGCGGTTGCAGGCGTGAGCGGATACGCGGCGTCCTGCAGCGCCAACTGATGCACCCCCAGCGAGTGCAGGTAATTGACCGACACCGTGCCATGCTTGCCGACTGCCTGGTCAAAGCCCCCGGCAAACTGCTCGATATACGGAGACCGCAGATTGGGAGCAACGGTTCCATTCGACTCCGTGTAGACCGAACTTCCCGTGGCGGGGAGCAGCGTACCGCACGCCCCCACGTTGGCCGGGCTGCACAAGCTGCCCGCCGGAATGACCGGCACCGTATAGAGCGTTTCCGCCACACCGTTGTAGCGGTACGTGTTCAAGAGGTAGTTGGAACCAAAACGGTCATAGAAGATGCCGAAACCCGCGCGGATGACCGTACTTGGCGCCGTTTTGGACCGGCCGACGCCCCAAGCCACGCTGAGACGCGGCGCAACATCATGGTGATCGGGAAGATTATTTTGCGTTTCGTACCGAAGGCCATAGCTGACAGTGAGCGTGCTGCGCGGCTTCCAGTCGTCCTCGATATATACGCCAAGATCCTCATAGTTGAAGTGCACATCCGGGGTTTTCAGGACGACTTTCTGGAACTGCGAAGGTATGCCGGTTTGGTAACTGCGATCGACGTTGTTGGAGTTCAAGGACGCACCGGCGGTGTTCGTCAGCCCGGTGTAGGTGAACGTGCCGTTTGTATTGGTAGCGGCATATTGCGCTTCGCGCGTTGTGCGCAGCCGGCCGCCGAAGCGAATGAAGTTTTTGTTCAACGCCAGCGAGGTGTAATTCTGCACCTCGAAGTGGTCCTGGTGATCGGAGGTGTTCTGCACCGAGGCGCCGCCGGCGTTGAAGGAGCCTTGCACGATCACCAACGGTGCATTGCTGAGGGCCACATTGCCGGTGCGGTCGCGTTGATATTCAAAACGCGTCTCGTTGATGAGTTTGGGACTCCAGGTCTGGGTATCGCTGAGCTGGATTTCGGTGGTTTTGCTGCCAGTGTTGTAGGCCGTCTCCGGCAATGCCAGACCGCTACCCAGCCCGGCATTGATGCTGTCATTCTGGACATACTGGAAACGTGCCGTGAGCACGTTTTTTTCACCCAGCGCAAAATCGAAACGGGGCGAAATGTCGGTCCTGACCTGCGGATAATGCGTGAAAATCTGCACCAGCGACGGCACACAGTTCGGTGTGTCCGGGGCGCATAGCGTGCTTGAACCCGCAGAAGGCGCCAGGATGGTGGCGTTGGTCAGCGAATCGTCTTCGATGTCGCGGTGCGAGCCGCCGACGGAGAAAGAGCTGGTCTTATTGATCGGCCCCGTAATGCTGCCGAACATGAACAGCGTGTGGTACGGCGGCTGCGGTGCGTTGCTGAGCGGATTGCCGGAGTTGAACTGCGAAGGATTGCCGTTGATTTGGAAGTTGCCGTGGTACTTGTCGGTACCGGGTTTGGTGAAGACCTCCACGCGGCCGTAGCCAATGCGGTCGTATTCTGCCGAAAAAGGGTTCTGATTGATGCGAATTTCGCGAATGGACGATTTGGGCGGCAACTGCCCGCCCGTGAACCCATCAACGTAAATCTGCCCGCCGTTGGGACCTGCAGCCGGTCCGGCCAGTGCCGAAAGTTCCGATTGCAGTTCATCGGGATCGTCTGAAAGTGCGTCGAGATCCTTGCCTTGCAGCGTGGTCGAACTCGCATTGCTATCGGAATCGACGCTGAGTTGGAGAGCGTCGGCATCGACATTGACGACTACATTCTGCTGGCCGATTTGCATTTTGGCATCCACGGTCAGGCTGCCCGCCGGCGCGATATGCAGATTCTGCACCGAATACGAGCTAAACCCGGGCATCGTGACCAAGAGGTTATAGCTGCCCGGCGCCAGATTGACGCTGTAGGTGCCATCCGGGCCGGAGGTCGCCCGGCGCGGCGAGCCGCTACCCTGCGAGAACGCAACGGTCGCGCCCGGAATGGCGGCCCCGTCCGGGTCGGCCACGGTGCCGTGCAAGCGTGTCGCCGCCTTTTTGGCTGACGCGCCCGCCGTTTGTTCCGTATCGGACGGCTTACCGGACGGCAAAGCGGCAGCCGGTGCCGTCGATTGCGCGGGGCGGGCCGGTGCAGCCGGGGTCGTCGGGGACTGCGCGACTGCAGCCGCCGTGCTTAGAAACATGCACAAGCCAGCCGCGGGGTAGCTCTTCAAAAACGCCATGATTCTCCTCAGAAATCGAATGTGTTCCAGCGCATGGGCACCGGTCGGGCCCGGTACTTAAATACTTATGCAGAGACTGCCAGATGTGCCTTGGGCTTCGAACTGTTTGCTCACAAAGAACGCCGATAGCCCGTCCATGCAGCCGGCGTGATCTGCATGAACATCTGCCCAACGAAAGCAAACGGCAGCGTTCATGGCAGCAAACCCTGCCGTTGCGGTCGCGGAAACGCCGTCGGTTTACTGCGCACCGCCCGTCTCGGCCCCACCCCCGCCAAGGTTCCAGGGCGACAGTGTCGTTTCGCCCGAGGGGTGTGCCGCCAGCACCTGTTCCACGCCGACAAGCAGGGTGATGGCTGTTGGCTGGCCGGTTTGCGGATTATTAGACGCAACGATCATCACGGCATCACCCGGCTTCAACCCCGAAAGAGTTTCGGTGGGCATGCGGCCGACCATGCGGGAAAGGTCTCCACCCGCACCGCCATGTCCGGGGCTCCCGGCACGTTCCGGCTGCCCTGCCTGGCCGGCCTGGCCGCCTTGCCCGGCCTGACCGCGTTGCCCTGCCTGGCCGCTCGCATTCCCCTGACTTTCTTGCCCCCGCGCCGCTCCTGCCTGCCCCATGC
>CAXTRN010000297.1:0-3435 GCA_964246645.1 uncultured Acidobacteriaceae bacterium | reverse complement strand
TGCTCACGCAGATCGATACCGATCGCCTCGAGCGACCGGAGGTAGAGCTCCTGGACCCGCTCCGGCGGCGGCTTCAGAATCACCTGCAACTGCGTGTGCCGAAACAGCCGGTTCGGATTTTCTCCATACCGCCCGTCGGCCGGCCGCCGCGAAGGCTGCGCATAGGCAATCCGTACCGGGCGCGGACCCAGCACCCGTAGAAACGTGTCCGGCGACATCGTTCCCGCCCCCACCTCGAGGTCATACGGCTGCTGCAAAACACACCCTTGCTCCGCCCAAAACCGCTGCAGGGCAAACAGGATTTCCTGGAAGGTCAGCGGGCGTTTGGCATCATGCATCCTCATGGCCTTTAGTGTAGCCAATCCTGGCTCCCATCTCTGGACGGCACACCGCATCGACCTCACGGACGCCGTTGTTGCTTAGCGCCGACGCGCTCCGCAGCCGCCGCTCCAGATGCCGCTCCAGCACGCCGATAGCAAACACCCGCAGATCGATCGCACGCTCCTTCGGCCATGGCCCTTCCTGCAACAACTGCGGAAGAGCGTGACGCGCCATCCTGTAGCTGTCCTGCACAGAGGCCGATGAAAGCGCCCGGCTCAGCGTGCGGCAATCATCCCGGCAGGTCACCCCGTCCGCCGCAGGTGACCACCAGACCATCTGGTCGTGCAGATCAAGTCCGCATACCGCACAGTGCCCGAGCTCCGGCAGCCAGCCCATCAGGCGGTTCATCCATAGGCAGAAGTACGTCGTGGGCAGCCACACGGGATGGTGCTCCAGCGCCTGCAGCGTCGCCAGCGCCAGGCGAAAGAGATTGTCCTCGGGAGCCAGTTCCGGGAGCGCCTGCTCCAGTACTTCAACCACAAGCTGCATGCCCGCCAGCCGCAAAGCCTCTACGGGAGCCAGCAGGGGCGACCAGACAATCTCAAACTGGTCCAGCCGCACCAGGTCCTCACGGGGGCGCTCCGCGTAGTGCGCCAGCACATGCGTTCCGGGCTCCAGCGCGCCGCCAAAACGCCGCCGGCTGCGCATCGCATGCCGCGCCACGCCTTTCACCACACCCCGTTTGCGCGTAAACAGGCTGACGAGCAGATCGGCTTCGCCAAAGGGCCACGTCCGCAGCACAAGCGCTTCGTCGACGTGCGGGATCAGCCTTGTCTTTGCCATTGCCGCGTTACCGCACCCGATCCGTCCGCATCAATCGCAAGGCACGCCAGATAACCATAGAGACTCCGGCAAAACTTCTATACAAAGGCTCACATAGCAAAAACGCGCGGCCGAAGCCGCGCGTCGATAGCGTTGATCTGTAGGTTAAAGTCTGTGAGTACTGGGAAAGCTAGCGTCCGAAATGCGCGGCATTTTTGGTGCTGTATTCCACCCACTTATCCGGCAAATCATCGCCGGCATAGATCGCCGACACCGGGCACACCGGCACGCACGCACCGCAGTCGATGCACTCGACCGGATCGATAAACAGTTGTTCGACGCCGCCGTAGCCGGTCTCGTCTTTTTTCGGGTGAATGCAATCCACCGGACACGCATCCACACACGCGGTGTCTTTCGTGCCGATGCAAGGTTCTGCGATCACGTACGCCATCGTTGCCATTCTCCTCAACTCGAAGCTTGCCCATGCTCAAATCGGGCGTTGACCTGCTCATTCCCGATTCTACCAAGGAACCATGGTCGCCGTTTCCCTGCACCCCTGCTCAGCCTGTTGGGCTTTACCAGGAACACAGAATCACGGCTTTATGTTCCTGAAGCCTCTGCTGCTTTGCGTCGCTCTGCATACTCCTGCGGGGTTGGAATCGGCTGCAAACCCCGGCCGGCGAACATGTCCGCAAACAGCCCTTGCATCTCCGCATGGATCAGGCCGTTGGTCGCAAATACCTCACGGCTGTCCAGGGTGAACGCACCGCCATCGAAGTGGGTGATGGTGCCGCCTGCCTCCTCGACCAGTAAAAAACCCGCACTGGTATCCCAGGGATTTAGCTTGAACTCCCAATAGCCGTCCAACCGGCCCGCCGCCACGTACGCCAGATCGAGCGCAGCTGACCCGGCCCGCCGCACCCCATGCGAGCGCAGCGTGAACTCCTGATAAAAGTGCACATTCGGACTGCGATGGCGTTTGTGGCTTGGAAATCCGGTGGCTATGAGCGATTCCTGTAACAACCGTGTACGCGAAACATGAATCGGCGCGCCATTGAGCCGGGCGCCCTGCCCGCGCGCCGCTGAAAACAACTCGTCGCGCAGCGGATCGTAGATCACACCCGCCACCATCGTGCCATCCTGCTCCGCCGGCAAGCCCAACGGGCGGTGTTCGCAGCCGAGCACCACGCAAAATGCGGGAAATCCGTGCGCGAAGTTTGTGGTCCCATCCAGTGGATCGACGTACCACCGGTACTCGCTTTCGAGTGCCGACCGCGTACCCTCTTCCCCATACACGCCGTGCTCCGGAAACGCTGCCCGCAATCGCTCCGAGATCAATCGCTCGCTGGCCCGGTCCGCTTCCGTAACGATGTCGACATCGCCCTTGTACTCCGCGCGCACGCCGCGACCGTAAAAGTCACGCAACAGCGCTCCAGCTTCCCGGGCGACTTTTCCGGCAACTTCCACAAGCTCCAGCAAACGGCTCCTCCTCAGATCGAGCGGTAAGACACAGCGGTATAGACACAGCGGCTACACGCACAGCAGCTACAGAAACAACGGCTGCCGGTGGAAGCAGCCCTGCGCTCAGCGGGCGGTACCCTCTTCGCGGCCCAGGCCGCGACGCACACCCGGCCCGGTACTTTCTGTCACAGTACGGATCTGCGCTTTGTAGATAAAAAGATTCGGCTTGCCTTCGCGCGTCAGCCGCACCATGGTCTCGTCGAAGTACTCCACCCAGCCGGAGACCACTTCCCCATCGCGTAGCTTGATCGCTACCGGCACCTGCCGTTCGCTGAGCGATCTCAGATAAAGCGCTTCCTGCCCGGTATCGCCCGAGGGAGCGCCCTTGCCTTGCCGCCTTTTGTTGACCATACCCCGATTGTACGGGCTCGCGCCGGCACGGTCGTCAACCGCCGGGTAAACCGCCCCGCTACCGTTCTGCTTACCGTTTCGTGTAGTACGCCGTGCGATAGCGCAACGTGTACCGAGCCCGCAGCGCCGGGTCCTTCATCTGCACGTTGATCTGCCGCAGCCCCGCAGCGTTGCCACCGCTTTGCGGCGCGTAGTAGCCCACCGTGTACTGCGTCCGCAGATCCTCCGATACATGCGCAAAGGCCGGTGCCAGATCGTGTTTGTCCTCGACATAGTAGTATCTGCCGCCGGTGTCGTGCGCCATTTGAATCAGCGCGTGCTCGCCGCCCTCGTTACGACCGGCATCCGCCGCCACGGGCACCACGATCAATGAATAGATCATCGCGCCGGCCCGTTCCGCCTCTTCGATCGCCGCATCAT
>CAXTRN010000296.1:0-3441 GCA_964246645.1 uncultured Acidobacteriaceae bacterium | reverse complement strand
ACCACCAACAGTTCCAGGTGCTTTGGAACGGCGAACGCGGCCGCAGCTATCTTTACCAATCTGAGATACCCTACGATCCGCCCACCCAAGCCGCCTTTACCAGCGCGCCGGGCACGGAAGGCTGGGCCTCTTACAAGGTTGCCGACCGCGTCCACCAACATGAGGCCTGGGGTCTTGGCATTTACAGCGTCTTCACCTATCCCGACGTCTTCCTCACCCGCGCCATTGAGGTTCCCGCCGCCTCGGGCGTGCGCTTCCACGACATGATCACCACCTGCCTGAACCAGTACGGCGCCATTCGCAACATCATCGACAACACCGGCGGGCCGGCGACCTGCAAACCGCAGCACTGGCCGCGCCTCGCCAGCTTCCCGGCGACGGCTGTCCCATAAGCCAGCCAACGCGTCGATGGGAAATTCTCTTGTAAGCTCCATCATTTATAGTCACGATGGCCGCTCCCGCGCTCAGCGCACGGCCCGGAGAACCTATACATCATGAAAATCCTGCATCTGGATTCCAGCGTTACCGGCCCCAAGTCTGTGAGCCGTCCCCTCAGCCAGGCGGCAGCCGAGCAGTTGAAGTCCACCAACCCGGACGCTGAATACATTTACCGCGACCTCGTCAAAGACACGCTGCGCCATTACAACGCCGTTCTGCGCAGCTTCGGCGACAATGCGCCCGACGCGACTCCCGAGCAAAAAGAAGAACTCGAAACCGGCAAGAAAATTCTCGATGAGTTCCTCAGCGCGGACCTTGTTCTTATCGGTGCGCCCATGTACAACTTCAGCGTTCCTTCGCAACTCAAGGCCTGGATCGACATGATCTGCGTTCCCGGCACCACGTTCAAATACGGCCCCAAAGGCCCCGAAGGCCAGTGCGGGGGCAAACGGCTCGTCGTCATCTCCACGCGCGGCGGCCAATACGGTCCGGGTTCCCCTGCGGAAGCCTACGACCATCAGGAGAAGTACCTGCGCGACGTATTCGGCTTCCTCGGCGTCCGCGATATCACCGTGATCACCGCTGAAGGCGTTGCCCAGGGCCCCGAAAAAGCAGCCGCCGCTGTGGCCGCCGCCAAGGAAAAGATCGCGTCCCTACAGTAAGCACTCAACGCGGTAAGCACTCAACCTTCCCCCGGCCCTGCAGTTCTGGTCGCCTTCGGAAGGTACCCCGAAAGCATTCGCCTTTTTCAAGCAGATGCTCTTCGGGGTACCTTAGGGTCGTGTCGCGTTACTTTCGTTTGCGAGTCAGGTTACCCTGGCGTATGCGATCTCTCCTTGTGCTCCTCGTTTTCGCAAGTTTCGGAGCCATCGGCTTACCCTCCTTCTGCTCGGCGCAACAGGCATGCGCCCCCGCGCAGATCGCGGCAGCTATCCGGCAGGAGTCGGCGGCGCGCCGGCAGCTCAAGAGCATCGCCGTTTCCATTGATGATCCCCAGGTTTCAGCGGCCAGCGATAGCGCCCTTGGGCGATGGAAGAACTCCCTGGCACAGGCGACCGAAGCCGTTTTTCGTTGTGCGGACGTCCACGCCACACCGGAGTCGCTCCAGACAAGGCTTGCAACCGCCCTTCATGCGAATAGCGGCGGCACGGAGGATGGTGGGGTCGTTACAAAAGACGGCAAGAACGTGGGTAGCTACGGAGCCGACCTCACCGTACAGGTCGTTTCGCTTTTCAATACGCCTCCTTATGTGGCAGTGGATTTCCGCTACAGTCTTGAGTGCGGCGACGACCATCTGCTACTCGTCTTCAAAGCCGACCGGTCCGGCTCACAACCGGCCCCAAACGTCTCGGCAGAGGCATCATCAGACCCGCAACTGAAGGCGCCGTCACGCTCCAGCGCGACAGCCTCGTGGACCGAAGTCCTCCGCTGGGGAGCACCGCACTACACCACCGTGGGCGATGCCTATGGCGATTTCATGCTGCTGGCACCCCTTTCGGATCTGTCCAGTTCTTCCGATCTCGTAAAGCCGCGCCGCGAGCGCTTTGCTGTCGTTCACGGCGAGCCCCGCTGCCCGGCCGTGCCCAGCGATGACGCGAGTCCCAGCGCGCCGTCAGCCGCCGATGCCGGCCGCTTCGGGCTTGACGTGCTTGAGGTGTCTGCCGACGCTGCCCAGCCCCATGTCGTCTGGCACCTCGAACAGCCCTACACGCGCGGGCAGGTGCCGCGCCTTGCCACCACCGAAGACACCCTGAGCCTGGATTTTCGTAATCCCGACGCATCCCGGACAGTCAATGCCGGGACAGGGGCAAAGCCTGCCCCGGCGTCCCCGGCCGCCAGCTACCGGTATCGCATCGACGCCGACAACCGCGTGCACGCCCTGTCGGCGGCAGCTTCTACGCCGTCATCGGAACCGGCGACGGGGCGCTCGCCGCAGTAAGCCGGCTCACCTGCGCCGCGGTCAATGTGAGCTCCACCGCGGCAAACAGATCGTCCATCTGCGCCCGGCTGGTCGCACTCGCGATGGGCGCTGTGACCGTCGGTTGCGCCAGCAACCATGCCAGGGCGACCGCGGCCTGTGCCGCACCTGTTTCTTCGCTCACCTGCGCGAGTGCCGCCAAAATCTGCTGCCCACGATCGTCAAAGTACTTTTTCACCCGCGATCCGCGATCTTTACCTTCCGTATCCTCGATCGACTTGTATTTGCCGGTCAAGAATCCTGAAGCCAGTGAAAAATACGGCACCACGCCCAGGCCGAAGCGCTCCGCTACCGGCGCCAGGTCCGCTTCATACTTTTCGCGGTCATACAGGTTGTACTCCGGTTGCAACGTCGTATAAACCGGCAGCCCGTGGGTTTCCGCGGTCTCGATCGCTTCGGTCAGCCGCGCGCCGGTATAGTTCGAAGCGCCCACCGCACGCACCTTGCCGCTTCGGATCAACTCCTCGTAGGCCCCAAGCGTTTCTTCAAACGGCGTAGACTCATCGTCTTTGTGCGACTGATACAGGTCGATCCGGTCGGTCTGCAACCGCCGCAACGAGTCTTCGGCGGACTTCAAGATATTTGCCTTCCGCAGTCCTTCGCTGCCGTCGCCCATCTTCATGCCGACCTTGGTGGCAAGCACCACCTTGTCCCGCTTGCCGCTGCGCGCAAACCACTTACCCAGAATGGTCTCCGACTCTCCACCCACATGCCCCGGCACCCACACGTTGTACACGTTGGCGGTATCGATGAAATCGAACCCACGATCGGTAAAAGCATCGAGCAGATCGAACGAGTTTGCCTCATCCGCCGTCCATCCAAACACGTTGCCGCCCAACATCAACGGCACCACCTCGAGCCCTGACTTTCCCAGCTTGCGTTTCTGCATCACACGCTCCCCTCGCCTTGTTTGCTTAGAGGCGTTTTCTCGCAAATCGGGCTGTATCGACGAACCTGATCGGCAGCGCTACGTGCCGGTAGCGGGGGGAGCGGGGGGAGCCTTTGCAACACCGCTTGCTCCTTAT
>CAXTRN010000295.1:0-3443 GCA_964246645.1 uncultured Acidobacteriaceae bacterium | reverse complement strand
CCGCTACGAAGGCCAGCAAGGCTACCAAAGCGACTCCACAGCGAGCTGCCTCGCCGGCGAAGGCGCGGGCCATTGCGGCGAGCGAACCCGTAGCGCCGAAGGCCAGGGCAACCAAACGTAGCCGGACGGCCAAGCCCCTTGCGCCGGAACGCGTCGCGGCCATCCTTGATGCGCTGCGGCAGGCGTATCCCGATGCCGTTTGTGCGCTGACGCACACGAGTGCATGGGAGCTGACGGTGGCGACGATCCTTTCGGCGCAAAGCACAGATGCGGGCGTCAACCTGGCGACCCCGGAGCTGTTTCGCCAGTTTCCGACGCCTGCGACGCTGGCCGCGGCGCCTCTTTCAGTCATCGAGCAGTTAATCCATCGAACGGGCTTTTATCGTGCTAAGACCAAAAGCATCATGGGCGCGGCGAAGGTCGTGGTGGAGCGGTTCGGCGGCGCAGTGCCACAAACCATGGAGGAGATGTTGGCGCTTCCAGGTGTGGCGCGCAAGACGGCTAACGTCGTGCTTGGTTCATGGTACGGCATCGCTTCGGGCGTCGTGGTCGACACCCATGTGCTGCGGCTCTCGCGACGGCTGGAGCTGACCAAACATGACGAGCCGGTGAAGGTTGAGTTGGATCTACAGAAGATCCTTCCCAAGGACCGTTGGATCGACTTTTCCCACGAGTTGATTCACCACGGGCGACGCGTGTGCGTGGCGCGGAAGCCCCGCTGTGAAGCGTGCGCGCTGGAGCGGGAGTGTAACTCGGGTGATAAGACGTGGAGTTCGCATTAGTCCTCTGCCCTGTGCTGTATGGCCACTCGGGGGTGTTTTGTACGCAAAGTCATCTTCAGAACAGTTATCTCTAAAGTCTTAACGGATACGGCGTCGGCTTTGGGGCCCTTGCTGTGCAAGACAGCGCATGACTGTTTCAGCCAGGGAAACGACTGTCGCCTCGGAAGCTTCAGCGGCGGGCGGCAGGGCCAGATCGCGGAGGGCGCCGCTGGTGATCGGGCCGATGGAGATGCGGAGGGTAGAGGCAGGAAAGGCGACCCCGGCGGCTTCACAAAGGGTGGAAAGGTTGCGCACGGTGGAGGCGCTCGTGAACGTGATCGCGGCAATAGGAAGCGGCGATACCGCGGCGAAAAGGTCGCGGATGCGTTCGATGGACGAGGCAGGGATCACCGTGCGATAGGCAGGAGCGACGGTGACCTCGGCTCCGGCGGCACGGAGGGTTTCGGGAAGATGTTCGCGGGCTTGTTCGGCGCGCACGAGCAGAAAGCGCGTCGGCGAGCCGTCCGGCTTTCGACTGTGCGGTAAAAGGGCTTCGGCGAGGCTTTCGGCGACGGCCTGTGGCGGAATCAGGTCAGGAGTGAGCCCGGCGTTTTCGAGGGCTCGGGCGGTAGCGGGGCCAATGGCGGCGATTCGGGGGCGCGACGGCGCGCCTTGGAACGCGGCGATGTGAGGAATGCGAAGCGGGGAGAGCTGGTTGAGGTGAGCTGCCTTGGTTAAACGAGAGACGAACGCTTCGACGGCGTTGCTGCTGGTGAAAAGTACCCAATGAAAGCTGCCGAGGGCGGTGAGAGCGGCGTCAAGAGGAGCGTAGGTGGTGGGTTCGGTGAACTCAATCGCGGGAATGAGCACCGGCTCGGCGCCGAGGGCGTGCAGGTGCTCGGCAAGAGCGGAACCCTGCCCGGCGGAGCGAGTGACGAGGACGCGGGGTGGGACGGTGCCGGACATAAGGGTTTGGGGTGAAAAGTAAGCGTTAGCTGGAAGCCGGGCGCAGTGCAAAAGCGAGGCCGCCAGCAAGCAGTAGCGCACGGCTCAATGCGTCCTGTGGAAATTCGCAACCCGCGAACTAATGTTTTTGACAAAATCGCCGATAAAGGAAACATGAGCGGATGGTGCTGGGGACAAAGAGCGTCTTCAAGCGGGCGTTGGTGCGTCTTCGGGGAGCGGCCGGCCGGCGAGGAGATCCGCGGCGCCGCGTTGGCGGAGTTGCTCGGCTACCGTTTCACCAAAGGCTTCGGCAGAGATGCCGGCGGGGGCTGCTTGGCACACATGAATGACCGTATCGCCGTCCGGGGCGGCCACCATCGCGTGCAGGTGCCAGCACGTGTCGACACGATGGCAGAAAGCGCCCAAAGGGAGATTGCATCCACCGCCCAGCGCGGCAAGAACGGTGCGTTCAGCGGTCGTCGCGAAGGCAGTTTCAGGGTGGTTCAGCAGGTGGAGGGCGTCAAGAACGAGACGCGTCCGATTGGGGCCGGCAGTGCCGCGGCCGAGCCCGTCATGCGAGACAGGGTCAAGGCTGGTTTGATCGGGCGTTGCACTGTGAGCGCCGGCGCTGTGGTGGGGATTGAGAGTTTCAAGCGCGAGCGCGCCTTGCCCGGGCGCGGGACAAAGCTCGTCGATGGCGAAGCGCTGATGAACGTGCTCGGTGCGGCCGAGGCGGTCGAGGCCGGCGGCGGCGAGCACAAGCGCGTCGGCTTCGTCCGCAGCCCATTTGCGCAGCCGGGTGTCAATATTGCCGCGCATGGGGACGAACTGGAGGTCGGGACGCAGGGCGAGCAACATGGCCTGCCGGCGGGGGCTGGTGGTGGCGACGCGCGCGCCCATGGGGAGCATGTGCAGGCCCCAATAACTTTCGCAAACAAACGCATCGCGGGCGTCGGCGCGGGCCGGGATGGCGGCGAGGGCAAACCGAGGGTCGATGGTGGTGGGCAGGTCCTTGAGAGAGTGCACGGCGACATCGATGCGGCCATCAAGCAGGGCGTCCTCGATCTCTTTGATAAAGATGCCTTTGGCGTCGAGGGACGATCCGCCCGGGGTGCCGTCGTCGAAGACGGCGGGAGGGACGAAGTTGGGGTCCTGCATGCGGTCGCCGGTGGTGCGGATGACCTCGACCTCGACGGCGTGGCCGTGGCGGCGGAGCTCGTCGGCGATGTGGTTGGCTTGCCAAAGCGCCAGCTGCGAGCCGCGCGTGCCGATGCGGATGGGATGGGTGCTCATCAGGTGTTCAGGATACGACGAAGCAGCCCCGGGCGGTACGTTCGTCGTGGGCGTGCCAGCGCATCGGGCCGATCGGCAGCAGCAGTCGCAGAAAGGCGACGCGCGTACGGGGGCACTGAGGCAGCCCTCTATGAAGGCTGTATGCCGCCCCGAGCGCCGGATGGCGAGTCTGGTATTTCAGCCCTCAACTGCAGGTTGTGCCCTGGGCCTTGCGACCCAGGCTGTTATGGAAAACGAATTTGGGGTGGTTGGGCCCCTTCGACGTTTAGATTAAAAGACCTGGCTGTTGCCGCCGCCGTGTTCGGGCTTGGGATAGTTGCGGGCGGGGGTTGTGGGGGAAGATTTCTTTGAAGCGGATTTGCTGGTGGCTTTTTTTGCGGTGGACTTTTTTGCCGCGGATGTTTTGGCGGGCGTTTTCTTGGCAACCCCTGATTTAGCTGGAGC
>CAXTRN010000294.1:0-3456 GCA_964246645.1 uncultured Acidobacteriaceae bacterium | reverse complement strand
ATCCCCGTCCGCCAAGCCCCTCAGCCAGGCCCGCGGCACAAACCGGCGCAGCCCCGGACCGTCCAGCCGCGCAGGATCACCCAGCCGCGCAGGATCATGGAGCAGCAGGAGACCCAGGATCAAGACCAGGTAGTTCAGAAATGCGTAATTCGCCGTGGCAATCACGCCTGCCTGCCACACGGTCACGATCGCGAAACAGGCCACCCGCCACGGTCGCGGCAAAAACGCCAGAAACACCAGCAAAAGTTCCATGGCGAGCGTCAGCGCCGCCGTGAAGCGATGAAAACCATACGGCAGATGCTGCAGATACCATCCCACCCAGGTCGGCAACGGGCCATTCTGGTAGTACGCATACATGGCCGTCAGGTTGCGCCAGCTCCGGTCGCCGGAAGCGAGCTTGACCACGCCCGACTCGAAATAAATCCGAAACCACTCCCATAGCAGCAAAAACCAGGCTGCCCGCACCGGTGGACTTTGCCGTCCCCAACCCGGCCGCCAGCCCGTGGGTGCAATCAAGATCGCCAGCAGCCCCGCTTCCAGCAACATGCCGTCAGACTGGTACTGCGAAAAATCCTGAGCCAGGGTCACAAAGCTGAGAAAGCACGTCCAGCAAACCAGCAGCGCCGCGCGCGGCACAAGATTCAGGATGATCAGCACGGAAGCCGCTAACCCTGCCCACACCAGCCACAGGAGCTCCTGATCCGTGGGTCCCGGCGGCTTAGGCAGCCAAAGCAGGGAAGGCGCTGCGAAAAAACGCTGCTGCGGCCCCAGCGTGCGCAGTGCCGTTAGCAGTTGCCCCACCGGCAAGATGCCTTGCGTGCCGATTAAACCGCGAATCTGGAACAGCAACGCAAAGAAGGCCGAAGCGTACACGCACCCCAGCGCCCGCAAAAACAACCAGCGCGGCAAAAAGCGATCCGCCGGTCCCCGATCGCGATCGAAAAGAAAGCGCAGTCTGGGAAAAGGCTGCTCCTGTGCCGGTCGTTCCTGTGCCGGTCGCTCCTGTGCCGGTTGCTCCATACGCCTTGACTGTAGTGGAACAGGACCCCTCAACCATCCCTTGAACCCTTGTTACCTACTTTGATTCCCCCTTGGCAACACCTGCTTTAAGCCTCCGCGCACCTTTTCCGACCTTGTGTGCGCACATTGGGGCAGTTGTCCCTGACACTGTGGCATCGAACATTATGGAGAACGCCAGTTTCCTTGGGGAACACTGGCGCAAACGGGTCTACCTTCGCTCCCCCTCGTCAGGAGAACTACCTTCATCCGCATGGCTTTCGCGCTCCAAACCGAGTTCATCCCCGCCAATGGCCTCACCTTTGAGGTGCTCACCGCCGGGTCCACGCAGCCCGACGCCCCGCTCGCCCTTTGTCTGCACGGCTTCCCCGAAGTTGCCCTGAGTTGGGCTGCGCAGATGCCGGTCCTGGCTGCCCTTGGGTATCGGGTTTGGGCGCCTAACCAGCGCGGCTATGGCCTTTCCTCTCGGCCGGGGCATCGCGAGGACTACGCCCTCGAGCACCTCCTGGCCGATGTCGCCGCACTTATCGACGCTTCGGGCGCATCCCGCGTCGTTCTGCTCGGCCACGACTGGGGCGCCATTGTCGCCTGGTGCTTTGCCGCGCGCCGGGTTCGTCCGTTGGAAAAGCTGGTCATCATCAACGTGCCGCATCCGGTATGCTTTGCCCGTGCGCTTCGCCGGCCCGGTCAGATGCTGCGCTCCTGGTATGCCGGCTTTTTTCAGATCCCGCGCCTGCCGGAGTGGCTGCTTGGGCGCCGCGGCGCGCAACCGGTCGTCGACCTGATGCTGCGCTCTTCCACCGACCCCGCCCATTTTCCCCGCGAACTTCTCGAAGCCACCCGCGCCAACGCCGCCCAACCCGGCGCCCTCAAAGCCATGATCGATTGGTACCGCGCCTTGATCCGCGGCGGCGGTTTGCGCCGCCAACTTCGCCAGGGCTTCCCCGTCATCGAGGTACCCACCCTTATGCTTTGGGGCGAAAAAGACACCGCCCTCGCCAAGCACACCACAAACGGCACGGAAGCCTTTGTCCGCGACCTCGAGTTGCGCTTCCTCCCCGGCGTGTCACACTGGGTGCAGCAGGATGCCACGGAGGTTTGCAACAAAGCCCTGCAAACATTTGCGGCTCCCAATAGGAAGTAAAACTTCGGTGAGGGAGCAAAATTCCGTGAGAAAGCAAAAGTGCGGGTACTCACTTATCTGGGGCAATTTTGCCTGTAGCTATCACCGAGGGTGACTTACCTGTGGCAATACAAATGTCGTCTAGGGCGATTTGCCTGTAGCTATCACCGAGGTTGATTGCCTGTAGCTACCAATGTCATCCAGGGTGATTTGCCTGTAGCTATACCGATGTCATCTCGACCGGAGGCGAAGCCGCAGTGGAGAGACCTGCAGTTGCGAGTTGGGACAGCCAGGTGCCCATTCCTCGCTACTTCATCGCGAAGGGTTGACGCACGAAATCACGCCTTGTAACCGAATCGCCCAGCAACAACACTTCAACCACCACTTCACCCCCTGTGTACTCCCTTGGTTCCACCCAACGCAGCCGGTGCGGCAGCTATGATGGCCCATACCGTTCCATCGGAGCAAGCATGCGACGTGCTGTTGGTCCTCGGCGAATTTGGATGTCTTCTGCCCTCGCGCTCCTTCTTGGCGCACAGCCGCTCGGTTTCGGCGCACCTTCGCTGCTGGCCCAGACACCCGGCGCTTTTCCCGCTGCCGTCCCGATTCGCGCTGAACACGACATGGTTGTCACCATCCAGCATGATGCCACCGACGCCGGACTCAGCATCCTGCGTGCCGGCGGCAATGCCGTCGATGCTGCCGTGGCGGTCGGCTTCGCGCTCGCCGTCACGCTGCCCGCGGCCGGCAACATCGGCGGCGGCGGGTTCATGCTCATTCGGCCCGGCACCCCCCACGGGATGAGCCGCGATCCGGCCCAGGCACTCGACAACCAGCCCCACTTCCTCGATTTCCGCGAAAAAGCCCCCGCCGCCGCCACCCGCGACATGTACCTCGATGCGCAGGGAAACGTCATTCCGAAGCGGAGCACGGTCGGCGCAAAAGCCTCCGGCGTGCCCGGCACTGTCGCTGGCCTGGTCTACGCGGAGCAGCACTTCGGCCGCCTCAGCCTGCAGCGCGTCCTGCAACCGGCCATTCAGCTGGCTCGCAACGGGTTTGTGCTGCTGCCTGAAGAAGCGCATACCCTGCAAGCCCCGCTGCTCGCCCAGTTTCCAGCCTCACATCGCATTTTTCAGCGTAACGGGCAGTTTTACACCGCCGGCGAGCGTTTTCAGCAACCCGAACTCGCCCGCACCCTCGACCACATCGCTCAAAATCCCGATGACTTTTACCACGGCGTCATGGCGCAGCAGATTGCCATTTTCGAGGCGGCCAACGGCGGCCTGATTACCGCCGCCGACCTCGCCGCCTACGAG
>CAXTRN010000293.1:1596-3469 GCA_964246645.1 uncultured Acidobacteriaceae bacterium | reverse complement strand
GCCCCGACAAGCCCGCCCTGCGCCTCGTCGTTGATAACGCGCTGATTGCGGCAGAGCTCCATCAAACCGAGCTCGGTTCTGGGGTGCCTGGGAAGGCAAAATGGCCCTGCCCACCGACGAGGAGTGGCGCGCAATGGACGAAGAAATCGAAAATGATATACTAAACGGCCCAATTTAGGAAGGCTTAACCGTACCGTCGAGCGATGCCATATTCGCAGCCTACGGAGTGCCCACGCTCTGGAAAGGACGCTCGGGTGTCCCACCTTACTCAGCTGCACAGGAACACAACCAACTCCGTAAACTCATTTACAGCACAGCCGACGCAGACGTCAGAAGCGAGCAGACCACTTCAAACTTTCCCCCAAAGTCCACTCATAAAGTCCCCACTCTGAAGAATTTACGCAAAAAGTACGGGGGAGGGTGGACAACCAACCAGATCCAGTCCCTCCATTCATCGATGCAGTTGAAAGTCCACCGTAACGATTGTGGCCACTTCCGTCGGATGGCCTTCAATGAGGTAAGGCCGATAGCGCCAGCGGCGAACGGCGTGTTCGGCCGCGCCGCGCAACAAGTGATGGCCGCGAAGCGCATGGGTAGTCGAAACCGTGCCGTCGCGCGCGATCACTGCCTGAAGAATGACTTCGCCTTCAACGTGCGTCACGCGGGCCATGGTCGGATACGCGGGCGGCGGCGCGGACAACAGGTGACTGGTCATGACGCCCGATGAAACCGAAGCCACGCCCTGCAACCTGGAAGCACGGCTGGCGACCGAAGGCTCCGGACGGCTCTTGGTCGAAGCGATGGGGATGGTGCGCTCGGGAGGCGCGGATCTTTCGAAACCGGGCGCGGCACCCTGGCTGTAATCGGTGCTCGGCGACGGTTGATAAGCCAGCCTGCCGGAGCCCGGGTTGGACGGGGGTGAGGTGCTGCCCGCAAGCGCGGAGCCGGCCTGCTGCGAGGAAGAAAGAGGCGGACCGATTTGTGTTGGCGACCGGTAACCCGCGGCAGGAAAAACTGGCCTGTCGGCGGTGGCTCGCGGAGGGGTGCGCGAGGATGCTCGGCTTGCATTGAATGCTCGGCTCGCACTAGACGCTCGGCTTATATCGGACGCTCGGCTTGCATTGAATGCTTGGCTCGCATCGGCCGCTCGGTTTCCAGTGGAGGCTGAAGCTGCATTCTTTTCCGAGGCCGGCGAGGCGGCAAGTTCAGCGCTCGGCGGACCGGCGGAGAGCTCCGCACCGGCATCGCCACTGGGCGCGGGTGGAGGACTGATGACCGGAGGTGGCATCACCACCGCAGGACGTGCCTGCACATGCGGTATGGCGGTGGTGGGCGCCGCAGCGCGACGGTGCAGGTTCCATGCAAAGGCCAAGGCGAGCACGCACAGCGCGAACGCAGAAGACCCAAAAATCCGAAGGCCTTGAGGAGAAAGATCGAGGGCGGAACGGAGCCGCTGCTCCCATGATGGGTCAGACGCGCCGGTAGCGGCCTGGCTGGCAGTTTCAACAGCGGTGTGGGCCGCGGGCTGGGCTGCAATCGGGGGGAAACCTGGGGATCGAGTTGTTTGTGCCGCCCTCGGCGCTGCCGGGATGGGTCGGTTTGCCGGTGACGGCACCGGAGGAGCCGATGCGGCAGCGGACGTCACGGGCCGGAACGGGTTAGGGCGAAACGACGAAGAGGCGCGGGGGATGCTTTCCGGCGAGGAACCAGGCGGGGCCACACTGGTCGGGGCTGCATTCAATGAGGCTGCATTCGCCGATGCCGCGTTCGCCGATGCTGCCGTGAATGACGTTTGCTCTGGAGTGGCGTTCGGCAAATTCGAGGGCACGGCCTTTTGTGCCGGGGCCGAGACCGGTGCCGCGCCCGTTTCAGG
>CAXTRN010000293.1:0-1586 GCA_964246645.1 uncultured Acidobacteriaceae bacterium | reverse complement strand
TGCGGCGACTTCGAGGGCATGGCGGTTGGGGCGGGGCCCGGGCCCGCCACCGGCGCCGCGCCCGTTTCAGGAAACGCGTCCCCGGCGGGGCGATGCATGGAGCGCAGAACCTCATGGATGAAGGCGAGAAGTTTGCCGACCGGTTCGTGAATCTCCTGAGCCGCTTGCTCGACCTGTGCGCCACCGGCAGCGATGGTCACCAGTTCCAGCAGTTCCACGCGCGTGATCCCCATGCCCTCGCGAAACATGATGGTGCGCAGCATGGACGCCATGTCCTTATCGAAGGCGCTGGGGACGGAAAGGCGTTCTACCAGCAGGTAAAGGTCGCGGGGCGCGCCAAACGGCATATCGCGGCTGCTCAAAAACTCGCGCAGCATCTCGATGTGCGGGGCAAAGCGGTCCGCGAGACCCTCCATGTTAGATGGTGGCGTCATGCCGGGTTTGGATGCGCCGCCGCACAAACACGAAAAGGCATTTGCACATGCCGCCAAGGGTGATATACGCCCACCATGCAAACCTCCCATCGAAAGCCAAATTCTAGAACGCGCGGGATCTCTCTGCTTCGAATCATGGCTGCCGACACTATAAGAGCCGATTGCATCCACATGCAATTGTTTAGATGTGCATCGCCGTAACCGGAAACGGTTGGACTATGCTCAGCGTATGTCTCGTACAGCTTTGATTACGGGTGCGTCACGCGGTCTTGGCGCGGCGATGGCGGTGGCGCTTGCCGAGAGCGGCTGCCGGGTAGCGGTGAACTACTTTCAAAGCGGTGATCGAGCCGAGCAGCTTTGCCGCGACCTGCGCGACGCCGGGCACATCGCCGAGGCTTTCGGCGCCGATGTACGGGAAGAAGAACAGGTGAGGGAACTGGTCGAGGCCGTGGAGCGCCGCCTGGGAGCCATCGAGATTCTCGTGCTGAATGCCACCGGTCCTCAACCGATGCTGCCGATCGAAGATCAAACATGGGAAGCGTATCTGCAGCAGTTGGTGTTTTTCGTAAAATCGCCGTTATTGCTGACCAAGGCTGTACTCCCCGGCATGCGGCAGCGGCGGTTCGGCCGCATCATCCAGATTGGGAGCGAGGTCTTTGAGTTGGGTAATCCGCGGTTCGCCAACTATGTAGCGGCGAAAGGCGCGCAACTCGGCCAAACGCGCTCCTGGGCGCGTGAGCTGGGGCCGGCCGGTATCACCGTGAATCTGATTGCACCGGGATGGATTCCGACCGAGCGCACCCTCGATGCGCCGGCGGCAGAGCAGGACGCGTACGCCGCCGGGGTGCCGCTGCAACGCATGGGCTTGCCCGAGGAAGTTGGGCGCGTGGCAGCCTTCCTTGCAAGCGATGCAGCCAGTTTCATCAATGGGCAGAAGATTGCCGTCAACGGCGGCAATACGCTGGAATAAGAAGTCCCAAGCGCACGGCTCAGGCCTCCTTCCATGCAGTACCGGCGTGCTTACTCGGCGTGTTTGGGTGGAAACTTGTCGAACATCTTGTCGACGCTCTTTTGCACAAGCGCAATGTTCTTTTCTGCGTGCTTGTGCATGTCGGCAGTGGCGCGACCGCGAAACACCAGGTTGTGTGTTCC
>CAXTRN010000292.1:0-3471 GCA_964246645.1 uncultured Acidobacteriaceae bacterium | reverse complement strand
TACCTATACCGGTACCGGAGGCGTTTTGCCGCTTTACGCACCCGCCGCCGGCACAGTCAGCAATGTTGCGCTTTCCGGAGGCGCCACCGCGCCGGTCGCCGGCGTGTTTTCGACAGACAACACGACCTTCTATGCCGGAACCTCCGGCGATAACGTCGTCCACATCATCGGCCTTTCCAGCCCCGCCGGCACCACTGGCGCGGAAACCGGTCTCATTCAACCCAATCTGCCGGACATTAACGGCAATCTCGCCACACCTAACCTCATTGTCCAGCGCCCTCGCCGGTCTACATCCTAAAAACGCCGATAAGCGAAAGGGCCCACCCGCCACGTACCTTCGTGTGGCGAGTGGGCCCTTTTTTTGCTTTAGCAAGGCTCCTGGTTGAGCGGAACCTTTACCGGACTTTTTCGTTCAGCTTTTTTTCGAGTAGCTCGCGGCCGATGGCATCCAGCACGCCGTTGAGAAAGTTCAAGCTTTCCGGTGCGGCATAGCGCTTGGCTACCTCGAGCGTCTCATTAATCACCACCGCCGTCGGTGTTTCGGGAAATCCCAGCATCTCCGCAATCGCCGCACGCAGCAGGTTACGATCCACCACGGGCATGCGTTCCAGCCGCCAGTTCTGTGCGTGCTTGGTGATCATGTCGTCGATCTCCTCATCACGCCGCGTCGCCAGCCGGTGCAGATCATCTGCAAAGCCGCGCGTTTCTTCATCCACATCGTCGCGCGCATCCCAGAACAGGCGTTCCACGTCTGCCGGCTTTTGTTTGCCCAAATCGCCCTGAAACAGCATCTGCATCGCGAGTTCCCGCGACTTCCGTCGAGTCCCCATCAGCGGCTCATCCCTGCAGCCGCCGGCTCGGTCGCCTTTTCGCCACGCAGCTTTTCCTGGATAGACGCCATCTCGATCGCTGCAATCGCTGCCTCAAAACCCTTGTTGCCGGCCTTCAAGCCCGCCCGGTCCAGAGCCTGTTCGAGCGTCTCGCAGGTCAGCACCCCAAAGGCATGCGGAATGCCGGTTTCCTGCTGCGATTGTCCGATGCCCCGCGCCACTTCGTTGTAAATAGCCTCGTAATGCGCCGTTTCGCCGCGCAACAGCACGCCCAACGTGATCACCGCATCGAAACGCCGCGTTTCGGCCAGAGTGCGCGCCGCGGAAGGAATCTCCCACGCGCCCGGCACACGCACCAGCTCCACATCGGTTTTTCGCACGCCGCTGCGGTACAGGCCATCCAGCGCGCCCTGCAGCAAACGGTCCGTGATGACCGCGTTCCAGCGCGCCACCACGATCGCAAAGCGCTTCCCGTCCGCCGAAAGATCACCCTCCACCGCCAGGGGACGACCGTGCAGGGGGTTGTTCGATTCCCAGAAGCCCACCAGGAAGCCCGGCGCGAGCGGCACCGTAAACAGGCGCGAGTTCCAATGCGTTTCGGTGATCGCAGACATGGCCCCGAGCTGTTCCATGCCGGCCGTTTCCGCGCCGATCCAACGCTGCACCACCGCAAACACCTGATCCAGTTGAGCCGTTTCAATCAGCAACGAAGGAGTCGCCGGCAATGTTCCAGTCACCAGTTCCATGTTGCCCAGGGGCACCAGAAAGCTCGAGCCACGCCCGTCAGCACTCTCCCACCCGCGGCCGCTTTCAAATCCAAGCGACTGCAGCAACTGCGAAAGCCGCTCAAACAACGCCGGCGACGCAACCGGGACGATCGTCGTGATGCCCTTCATCATGCTTCCATTGTATCGTCCCGAGCGTCGCCCACCTTTCGCGAGCCGCCGCTGGCTTGGACCTCGGCTCGCTTCTTCGGCGCGCGGTTCGGTATTCTCTTCGTGTGAGCGCCCCCTGCCGTTTCCGTCCTGTTTTCCCCGTTCTTGCCTTCTCGCTGGCACTTGCTTCTCCGTTGGCATTCACAGGCTGCGCCGGTTCGGCCGCTCCCGGCACGCAGGCCGCTGCCGGCAACCACTCCGTGGCCCCCGCTCGTGCCCTCCCAGCCACCGCCCGCGAAGAACTCGAACGAATCCCCCCGCCCAGCAAAAACCGCTACATGACCGTGCATGGCTTTGAAAGCTGGGAAAATCCCTACATCACCGTGCAGCCGGACATGCTCACGATCCATGTGCTTCTGGCCGATGCCAACCCCACCTCCTACGGCGTCGGCAACATGCTGCGCCCTCTCGGGGCCCGGCGCGAAGAACTCAATGTCAGCCCCGAAACATTAGGGCAAGCGCTCAGCGCCATTCCGCAAAGCGCCTGGCCTTATGGCCGCGTGGTCGCCGTGGAAGAAGCCCACAAAACGCCACCCAAAATGGAACCCCTCATCCGGCGCAACCTCGAAACTACGGTCGGCACCCTGAACGACCTTGGCCTGGTGGCCTACGACCTGCCTGAAGCCAGCGTCCGCTAACCCACAACTTGCCGTTCGCAAACTCCGTGCCGAGCAGCACGCGCACCGCAGGACCAGGTGTCCTTGAGGGTGTCCTGCAGCCGACGGACACGCTCGGGCGAAGCTGGCACGCCCGGCCGGCCACACGAGTATCTGAGCAGCCGAAACCATCAAAAGACCACTTAAGCTCTGCTACGAGGCTTCGGCACCACCTCCCGTAATGCGGTAGATCATTTACCAATCTGAGCTCAATGACGATGAGGCGCGACTTTGAAACAGGCTAAGCTGCTTCACGTGGTTTCAGCAGGTCTTCCATACCAATGCGCCGGAACAATTCAACCCGAACCCGATCCCCCATCATGTTGATGACCTCTGCGCCGGCATCGGCCGGATCGATGGTGACGCGGAAGGGACGCTTACCGAACGGGGTATCGACTACCTTTGCGATGGCACGGGCAACGTCGGCGACATCCGATCCTGCCGGCGCCATGACATCGTGTCCTTTGTGTACGAGCTCCGGCATGTCCCTGTAAGGACCATTCGCGTACTCGGCCGCGCGCGCCGCATCGCCAGGATGATCCGCAGTCGGGAAGTGATTCGTCCCCGTCGTATAGACACCCGGCACAACGATCGTGGTCTCAATGCCCCAGCGCGTTAGTTCTCCCGCATAGGTGACCGCAAGGGAATCCATGGCGGCCTTCGCGGCAAAGTAAGGACCAAGGTAGGGCGGTGTGCCGCCACGGGTGCTGGAACTGCCAACCCAAACGACAAGTCCTTTGCCCTGCTTGCGCAGAATGGGAAGTGCCGCACGGTTTACCCGCTGCGTGCTGAGGACATTTACGTCATAAAGTTCTGCGACCTGCTCGATGGTGAACGCCTCCGAGGGGCCGAAACTCATGTGTCCGGCATTGTGGATCAGTACGTCGAGACGGCCAGTCTCGGCCACGATCTGCTGGATTGCCGCATCCACCGATTTCTGTGACTGAACATCCATCTCGACAGAACGAAGATCGACTTTCTCGTCGAACGCGAACTGCCGTACCGCTTGGACCTCCTTCGCGTTTTCACCTGTGGTCCACCGCATCCCGG
>CAXTRN010000291.1:0-3506 GCA_964246645.1 uncultured Acidobacteriaceae bacterium | reverse complement strand
ACTTTGGGCATTCTGGAGGCTCGGGAGCGCGCCGAACGTAAACGGCTACAAACATTGCTGAATTTGCAATCGGTAGTCGAAACCAGTCCTGATTGCATTGCGTTTCTGGACAACAACCGAGCCATCCGGTTCGCAAATCCTGTTTTGCAAACTCTTTTCAACTTCTCGTCCCAACAGTTGATCGGCCAGCCGCTGTCCTCGCTCCTTCCGCAGTTGAGCCTGGAAGCGGAGCTGAAAGGTGAGTTCCTTGCCAAGCGCAGCGATGGCGTGTGCTTCTTTGTCGAGATCAAGTGCGGCAGGTTCGGCCAGACGACTACCGTGTTCCTGCGCGACATCACGGATCGCAAACGTCAGGAATCGGAGCGCGCGAGTGTAGAAGCGTCTCTCCGTCAGACGCAGGCGACGCTGGCCCACGCCAATCAGATCGCCATTGCTTCTGAACTGGCCACTTCGATCGTGCACGAAATCAGTCAGCCATTGAGTGCGATGTTGGCCAACGGGCAAGCGTCTCTGCGATGGCTTCAGAATGAGCCGCCGAACCTTGCGAATGTTTGCGTCGCCCTCGAACGGTTGGTCAGAGACGGCAAGGAGGCGATGGCTATTGCACGAGGTTTGCGAGCTCTCTTTGGGCATACCTCGCTCGACAAGACTGTGGTTGATTTCTGCCAAATCTGTCAGGAGATCGTTCCATTACTGCGAGCTAAATCGGAGCGGGCGGGTATTGCCATTCAAATGGAAATGGCTCAATATCTGCCGCCCGTGGCTGCAGATGCCGTTTCTCTCCAGCAAGTGCTGATCAACCTCGTGACGAACGCGATGGAGTCGATGCAGACCATAACAACATCGGCCAAAACAATCGTCCTCAGCGCTACGACACAGGAATCTTCAGTTCTGGTGACGGTGGCGGATCAAGGTACAAAGGTCCCAGACTACGAATCGCTCTTCGCGCCGTTCTTTACGACCAAACCAAAAGGTATGGGAATGGGTTTGGTCGTTTCACGATCCATCGTCGAGGCGCACGGCGGCACCCTGTGGGGTGGACCCCAGGCAACTGGCGGGAGCCTCTTTTGTTTCACAATACCAACCGCATTAGGAGGCTCGCATGCACGATCGGGAAACGATGGTGTACCTCATTGATGACGACCTCCGCATCCACGAAGCCTTAAGTGCCCTTTTCTCCTCGGCAGGACGCTCGCTCAAAGCTTTCCTCGATCCGGATGAGTTCTTCGCATTCAGGCGTCCGGACCTGCCCGCCTGCCTCATTCTGGACTTGCAGCTGCCCGGCACGACCGGTCTGGAGGTACAGGCAGAGTTGGCCCAAGGCTCGACGCCGCCGATCATCTTTCTCACAGGGAAAGGTGACATCCCGTCCACGGTGAAGGCGATGAAGGCGGGAGCGGTTGAGGTTCTCCAGAAGCCATTTGACGCGGACGATCTCCTTGCCGCGGTCGATGCTGCGCTCCTCAAGGACATCGCTTCCCGCACGCAGCGGCAAGCGGTAACCGACGTCACAACGCGCTATAGGCGGCTCACGCCCAAAGAGCGCGAAGTCCTTCCCTTCGTAGTGTCCGGTCTTTTAAGTAAGCAGACAGCCGGCATCCTTGGAACGAGTGAGGTCACGGTTCGGGTACATCGCGGAAACATCCTGCGGAAAATGAAGGCTGATTCCCTTGCTGACCTGGTGAGGTTAACGGAGCAGTTGGCCATATCCCCCAGGAAGGTTTAGCCGCTTTTTCCAGAGTGTGCCGCGCGGGCGTGCCTAAACGAAGTGATAATAGGCGGCCCACAGTTCGCACGGTACGCTTTGGTTCATGGGAAGACGGACCACCAACGCTTCCCGATTTTCTGAACGGATCGTAGTTCTCGTCGAGGATGATCTCGGGCTCCGCGAGTCCCTGCAAGGACTGCTGGAATCCGCGTCCCTTCGTGTCCTGGCTTTTAGTAATGCACAGGAGGTTCTAGCAACACTCGGCCAGCAGCCCGTTGGCTGTTTGATCACAGATGTGCGGATGGCACGGATGGACGGCTGGCAGTTGCAGCAATCGGTAGCAGCGCTTCACCCACACTTACCTGTCATTGTGATCACCGCGTACCGGGGCAGCAAAGCGCTCATCGACAAGGCAGAGACGGAGGCATTCGCTTTTCTCGAAAAGCCGCTGGATGGTGAATCGCTTATTGAGACAGTCATGTTGGCTTTAGAGCAAGGTGCAAATTCGCTTTCACCAAACTCCTGAAGTTCCGGCCAGCAAAACACACCAGCTGCGATGGCACGGCACGGCTTATGACGACTTATCAAACCAGGCTTCCAAGAACACCCCCAAGCGGGACAAGGCTGTGCACAAGATGTTCCATAGGTACGCGCCCGAACGGCAACTAACGCTCTTACCCACCCGAACCTGAAGCATTTCGCCCTACCAGGGCGATCTTAGACGCAGATGTCTAAGACGCCCCGCCCCACGGTCAACCCGCACACCTGCGGTAAGGAGATAGGAACATGAATTCT
Source organism: uncultured Acidobacteriaceae bacterium (assembly GCA_964246645.1). Taxonomy (GTDB): domain Bacteria; phylum Acidobacteriota; class Terriglobia; order Terriglobales; family Acidobacteriaceae; genus Granulicella. The sequence goes on along the minus strand of CAXTRN010000291.1, from coordinate 1,003 downwards.
ACAAACGGCAGCACGATGGAGACTCTGGGCCGCTCTGCGCAAAACACAGCCAAGGCACAGCACAACCACTCGGTGAGCGATCCGGGCCAACAGAACCTGGGTTTGGTGCGCATGAACCCGAGCAGCAGCATGCCCCCACCCACAGATCAGGGTGTCGTCGTGCCTACCTGGTATTCCTTCGATCTCACCCATCGTCGTGTGCAGGAAGGTGGTTGGACGCATCAGGTTACTGCGCGCGAACTACCAAGCTCGAAAGAGGTGGCGGGTGTAGATATGCGCATCACTGCCGGCAGCTTCCGCGAGCTGCATTGGCATTTGGCCGACGAGTGGGCCATCATGCTCCGCGGCGATGCGCGTGTCACGGTGTTATCGCCCGATGGATCCATGTACATCGACGATGTCAAAGAAGGGGACCTTTGGGTCTTTCCGGCTGGAACGCCGCACTCCATTCAGGGCACTGGAGAGGACGGGTGCGAGTTCCTTCTGGTCTTCAATCAGGGCTCGTTTTCTGAAGAAGACACCTTCTTGCTGTCGGACTGGCTGATGCACACGCCCCCTGACATCCTGGCCAAGAACTTCGGATTAGGTATGGAAACAATCGCCAAGCTGCCAAAGAACGATCCACTCTACATTTTTCCAAGTACAGCTCCCACACAAAGCCTGGAACAGGATCGCCAGGAGGTCCAAAGCCGAGTTCCCAAGCCCACCAAAATCTTCACCTTCAAGACCAATGAACTCGCGCCGGTGCAGTCAAATGAGCACGGCACGATGAAGATCATCGACGTGCATAACTTTCCGGCGTCGCCGAAAATATGCGCGGCTCTGGTCACGTTGAAACCGGGGGGTCTCCGTGAGTTGCACTGGCACCCCAACGCGAGCGAGTGGCAGTTCTGGCTGAAAGGCAGCGGTCGTATGACGGTCTTCAACGCGCAGTCTGCCGCGCGAACGATGGACTTCAATGCAAACGACGTAGGCTTCGTTCCCAAGATGGCCGGCCACTATG
>CAXTRN010000290.1:0-3544 GCA_964246645.1 uncultured Acidobacteriaceae bacterium | reverse complement strand
CTCCTCGAGCGTTTTGAGCAGGGCATTGAAGGCGGCGTCGGTGATCTGGTGCGCCTCGTCGAGGATGATGATCTTGAAACGGTCGCGTGCGGGGCGGTAGCGGGCGGCGTCGCGGAGCTCGCGAATCTCGTCGATACCGCGATTGGTGGCCGCATCGATCTCGAGGACATCCACGGCGTTGCTCTGGCGGATTTCGAGGCAGGAGGCGCAGTCCATGCAGGGCTCGGGCGTGAGGCGATCTGCAGAGCCGATGGTGCGCTGGCAGTTGAGCGCAGAGGCCAGGATGCGGGCGATGGTGGTTTTGCCGATGCCGCGGTGGCCGGAAAAGATGTAGCCATGCGCGATGCGGTCTTGCGCGAGCGCGTTGAGCAGCGTCCGCGTGACGTGGTCCTGGCCGACAACGTCGGCAAAGCGCAACGGACGGTATTTGCGGGCTAAAACCTGGTAGGCCATCGGGCAGATTTCATTTTAGCGCCCGCTCGTGTGGAGAGATGGGGGCGACTCAGCGGCGAGCTCGGATGTTCCCTGACGTTCCTGGAGGTTCAATCCTACTCATCGCACGACAATGCTCTGCGAGAGATGAAGCACCCGCAAGCGCCCGCTAAAGAAGGACGAAACCGTCGCGAAGCCTGGGTACCCGGTACCAAGGCATGGAGTACCACGTTTCAACGAGTTTCTGATCCTATTCTTTCGACAAGGAGTGCCCGCAGTTCTTGCTGTTCTGGAATGGAGAGTGCCTTCTTGGGCACGGTGAGAAAGGTAAGAGGCAGCCCGAGGAGGAAAACTTCCGGCGCTTCTCTCCATCCTTGAAACCGAGCCCAAGCGATCCATCCGCCGCCAGAGTTTGGCTTCTCATCGTGGTAGCCGAATTCATCAAACCGCGCTTGAACTTCAGTTAGCTGTGGGGCGATCTGTTGGTAAATAGAAAGCCGACTCGCGCGGCCTCGCCACCGATTGATCGCGTACAGCACGATCAGGAGAAGCCATGAAGGCAATGATAAAGAGAGGGGCACCGATTGGAGGACGAAGCTCAGCAACAACACGGCAGCGGCTGCCACAACCAATAGAAGTGCTCTTCCCGGAAGTTGCTTCGACAGTTTTGAGCACCAAAGCCGTTGAGCCTCCTGGAACTCCTTCTCGGTGACCGAATAACGAAACTCGATCATTTGGTTGAAGTCCTACGTGCGCGCCCTTGTGCTTGCGGATTGAGCAGCTTCGCGCGGCGGGTTAGCTCCGCTTCGGAATACATAGTGCCGCGGCAATTTTCTGCGCCGCAATAGCAGGGAGCTTCGTCTTCGAGGTCGGAGTCGTAGAGGTGGTAGTCGTAGACGAGTTCCTCGCCGGGGGCGATGGAGCGAAGAGCGGTGATGAAGATGCGCTCGTCGCGTTCTTCGCTTTCGCAGTTGGCATCGCAGGAGTGATTGATGAACATGGCGGTGCCGAAGCCGTCAATGACCATGTCCTCCTCACCAAAGCCAAAAAGGTAGGTAACGGGGCGGCCGCCGTAGCGCTCGTCGGCTTCGGCCTTGGGGATACGAGGGCCGTCGTATTCCGCGATGATCTGCCCTGGGGCGATGGCGTCGAGGGTGTAACAGCCGGCGGCGTGGATGTCGGAAGAGCGGACAAGCAGGCGAGCTAGGGCGGAGCGCGGGCGACTGATAGCGGGGCGGGGCATGGCGGGAGTATAGACGGTCGAGAGGAACAATCATCGACAGAAGAGAACAAAGGGACGGAGATTAGGACCTGAAAAAGGCAGCGAACAACGGCAAAGACAACGGCGGAACGTGGATATCGTCTAGTAGATATCGTCTAATGGGTGCATGGGAATCGCGGCGCGGGTTCGGCGGTGTGGGTTGTTGGCGTTCTTGCTCGCAGGGACGCCGGCGTTGTGGGCGCAAACGGCTCCATCCTGCCCACTGGTGAAGGATGCCCAGGGCAATCTGGTCACGGACCCGCGATGCGTAAATGCTCCCGGTGTTGCACCGACGGCACCGGCGGCTAATGGGTCCGGTTCCGATGCTTCTGCTGGGCGGCGGTTTCCTTATCCCGGCGAAACGGCTGCTCCGGCCTCCGAATCGGGAAGCCAGCCGGGGGCGGCGAATCTGCCTGCGGCACCGGATGGCGCCACGGGCACTATCAACGGCGTACCCGTGAACTCAAATGGAACACCCGTGAACCCGGACGCGCCTGCGGCTTCGGACGCGCCTGCAAATTCGCAAGCGCCTGTGATCCCAGGAACATCGGCGATGCCCCCGGCGGCACCGGCAAATCCGGGAGCCCCGGCATCTAAACGATTCCCGTATCCGGGTGATCCGGAAGCAGGTCCCGAGGCAGGCAGTCCGGACGCGAGCCATCCAGCGGCGGGACAGCAGCCCGGGCAGGGCAGTGCGGGCCAGCCGCCGTTGCAGGATGCAGGCAGTTCAGGGGATTCGAGTTCGTCAAGCAGTTCCTCGGGCGATACGTCAAGCAGTTCCTCGTCCGGCAGTGCCGATCGGGCAACGGGCCGGAACGACCGGACGCCTGCGGATCCGGATGATCCGGCAGCGGATCCGGAAGCGATTGCGCGGGCTCGCAAGGCACGCCGCAAGCTGCCGCCCGTGGCTCGACAAAGCCCGTCGGAACGAGAGCAGGAAGATGTGCAGGTAGCCGGCTTTTATCAGAATGATGGAAATTTCAAGGGCGCTTATGAGCGGGCGCGGGATGCGGTGTCGCTGGATAAGGACGATCCCGCAGCGCACCTGGCCCTCGCCGAGTCAGCGCGCAAGCTGGGCAAACTGGATGAGGCGCTCCAGGAATACAAGCAATGCCTGGGGCTCGATCCAGAGCCGAAATTGCGCAAAACGGCCGACCGGGCCTTGAAAGAAATGACTGGCGGCGGCGGTCTATGAGCTGGAGCGATACGCTGGGCTCCTACTCAAACTCGTGGTGTTTCGCGCATTCCAGTGCTTCTACGATCCGGAAATCTGCCGTTCTACACCTTTGAACCGGGATAGGGTCGTTTCAGAAAAGCCGGCATTCCTGTCGGCAACGGTTGCGGCTGTGCGCGCTTTTGCGCGGTCGACCTCGGGGCAGGGGTCTTACCGGACCGAACGGGTACGGCCGCCAGCGAATCCAGCTCAACGTCGGCATCGAGATTTTCTTCCACCAACAGGTATTTGCGTAGATATCGCAGCGGCTCTTCGGTGGCGGCCATTTCACCCAGATGGTAACGCCATACGTCGGGGCGGACGATGCGGCGGGTGAACGATTTGCGGCGGATGACGCGGCGGGAACCATCCGGCATGCAGCGTTCAAAGGTCTGGGTGGGCACTTCAAAGGCCATTTCGGAGCCGGGCTTCCAGAAGGCGCTGGCGAACTCATGGCTGAAGATGAGGGCGTAATAGCGCCGCTGCGTATCGAGCAGGGTGACAGCCGCATCCGCGCTGATCCACGGGAGGCCGAGCCGGGTGGTGTACCAGCGGCGAAACTCGAAGCCATTGCTGCGGGCGCGCGCCGTGACGAGTTGCAGGAGTTCTAGCCGGGTCATGAGCGGACGGAGCGACGG
>CAXTRN010000289.1:1988-3583 GCA_964246645.1 uncultured Acidobacteriaceae bacterium | reverse complement strand
TAGCTATACCGTGTCATCTCTCCACTGCGCAGACAGTTTCATCGTCTGCGCAGTGGAGAGACCTGTAGGTTGCGGTCTCCGACAGCAGCTCCGCTATGGTAATATCGGGAAAAGGCAGGATCCGCTGTACACCTGCTAGCACTTTGCTCTGTAATGCTTCTCCACTTCAACGGAAAAGGCCAACCCCTCGAAGGGTTGGCCTTTTCCGTTGAAGTTTCATTGAGCTTTATGGCACAGCGCACTCGCAGATTTCTTCCTCGATGACAAAGCTTAAGAACGCAATGTTTTCAAATCGAGGACAAAGCGGTATTTCACGTCCGCCTTCACCACGCGATCCCACGCTTCTTCGAGCTTAGCGAAGCTGGTGATCTCGATATCGGAGACGATGCCGTGGTCTCCGCAAAAGTCGAGCATCTCCTGCGTTTCCTGGATGCCGCCGATCATCGATCCCGTAAAGCTGCGACGCGCCAGGACGCTAAAGGCATGAATCTGCATCGGCTTTTCCGGAACACCCACGGTGCAAAGCACGCCGTCGCGCTTCAGAAGACTCAGGTAGGGCGCAACATCGTGTTCGGCTGACACGCAATCGAGAATGAAGTCGAAGGTGCCCGCGTGCGGCGCTTGCCAGTTCGCTTCCCTGGTCAGGATGACCTCATCGGCACCGAGACGTTTGGCATCTTCGACCTTGTTGGGCGAGGTGGTAAACAGAACCGTTTTGGCGCCAAACGCATGGGAAAATTTGATGCCCATGTGACCCAATCCACCCAGGCCAACGATGCCGACCGTCTTCCCCGGCGCCGCTTTCCAGTGCCGCAGCGGGCTGTACGTGGTGATGCCGGCGCAAAGCAACGGTGCGACCGCTGCGGAATCAAGATTCGCCGGGACTTTGAGTGCGAAATGCTCGGTGAGCGTGATGTGCTCGCCGTAGCCGCCAAAGGTCGGCTTGCCATCCTTGCCGACGCTGTTATAAGTAAATACCGTCGCCGATCGATTGCAGTACTGTTCTTCCCCATCCTTGCAGCTGGCGCACTCGCCGCAGCTATCGACCATGCAGCCGACGGCGGCTCGATCGCCGACCTTGAACTTTTTCACCTCGCTGCCGACCGCGGCAACCGTGCCGACGATCTCGTGCCCAGGCACCATGGGGTAGGTTGCATTACCCCATTCATTGCGGGCCTGGTGGATGTCGGAATGGCAGATGCCGCAGAACTCGATATCGAGCACGATATCTTTGGGGCCTGGATCGCGATGCTCGTAGTCGAACGGTGCGGGAGCGGACGTGGCGTTTTGCGCGGCGTAGCCGTGTGTGGCAATCATGAGAGTACCTTTGTGTGGAATTGAACGCGGGCCCTCGTCCACGCTTATAGATGTAGAACACCACAGATCGGTTCATTGCGACCCGGTTCACTACGTCCGGTTCATTGCGGCGGCGGCATTCTCGGTGAGAATGGGAAAGGTGGAGGACGCGCATGCAAAGGGGAGTGTGGATGGCGGCGGTGCTGGGGTTGGGGATGATCGGTACGGAAAGCAAAGCGCAAAAAGCTGGGACGTTTGGGCCCGCGAATCCGTTTTTTGCAGCAAGCACGCTGCCGTTT
>CAXTRN010000289.1:0-1978 GCA_964246645.1 uncultured Acidobacteriaceae bacterium | reverse complement strand
CGTTTCAGGCGCCCCCCTTCGACAAGATCAAGGATGCCGATTACGAGCCGGCCATCGATGCGGGAATGGCCGCGCAGCGGATAGAAATCGATGCCATTGCAAACAACGCAGCGGCGCCGACCTTTGAAAATACCGTGGTGGCGATGGAGCACTCAGGGCAGCTGCTGCAGCGCGTGATGCTGGTCTTCGGGGCGGTGGCGCAGGCCAATACGAACCCGGCACTGCAAGCGGTACAGGAGGTAGAGGCGCCGAAGCTGGCCGCGCAAAGCGATTACCTGTACCTGAATGCGAAGCTGTTTGCGCGGGTACAGGAGTTGTACAGCAAGCGGGCGACGTTGGGGCTTGATCCGGAGTCGCTGCGGTTATTGGAGTGGGATCACCTGCAATTTGTAAAAGCTGGCGCCAAGCTGAGCGAGGCCGACAAAGCGAAGCTGAAAAAGCTGAATGAAGAAGAGTCTGTGCTTTCAACGGCGTTCACCAACAAGCTGCTGGCGGCAACCAAAGCTGCTGCCTTTCTGACGACGGACAAAGCGAAGCTGGCCGGGCTAACCCCGGCGCAGATGGACGCGGCGGCGCTGGCGGCCAAAGGGCGCAATGCGGAAGGCTTCGTGGTCCCGCTGCAAAACACGACGCAGCAGCCGGACCTGGCGCAGATGACGGACCGCGCGGCGCGGCAGGCGATGTTTCAGAACTCCGTAACGCGGGCCGAGCGCGGCGGCGACAACGATACGCGCGCCACGATTGCGCGGTTGGCGCAGGTGCGGGCGCAAAAGGCGCAGCTGCTGGGCTTTCCGAACTATGCCGCCTGGGCGCTGCAGGATCAGATGGCCAAGACTCCGGCGGCGGCATTGCAGTTTATGGATGCGCTGGTGCCGGCATCGACGGCGAAGGCACGTGGGGAGGCGCAGGATATTCAGGCGGTCATCAATGCACAAAACGGTGCACAGCACGATGCCCCGCATGGCGTCCAAAGCGGCGGGTTCGCGCTGCAACCCTGGGATTGGAACTTTTATTCCGAGCAGGTGCGCAAAGCGAAATACGATTTGAACTTACAAGAACTAAAGCCGTATTTCGAGCTGAATCGCGTGCTGCAGGACGGTGTGTTCTACGCGGCCACGCAGCTATATGGCATCACGTTCAAAGAGCGGCACGACCTTCCGGTATATCAGGCGGATGTGCGCACGTTTGAGTGCTTCGACGTGGATGGAAAGCCGCTGGCGCTGCTGTATTTCGATTATTACAAGCGGGACAACAAGGATGGCGGCGCGTGGATGAGTGAATTCGTCAATCAATCCAGGCTGTTCGGCACGCTGCCGGTGATCTACAACGTGGCGAATTTCCAGAAGCCCGCGCCCGGGCAGCCGGCGCTGCTCAACTTTGACGATGTAACGACCATGTTTCATGAGTTCGGCCATGGGCTGCATGGCATCTTCGCGAACACGATGTATCCGAGCCTTTCGGGAACCAACACCGCGCGCGACTTTGTAGAGTTTCCTTCGCAGTTCAACGAGCACTGGGCGATGCATCCGCAGGTCTTTCACCACTTCGCCGTGCAATACCAGACCGGGGCGCCGATGCCTGAAGAGTTATTCGCGAAGATCAAGCGCGCGTCGACCTTTAATCGCGGCTATGCGTCAGTGGAAGCGTTGGCGGCGCAGGAACTGGATATGCAGTGGCACCTGTTGCCGGCAGACGCGCCGTTGCAGGATGTCGACGCGTTTGAACAAGCCGCGCTGGAACGCACGCACACGGCGATGCCGCAGGTGCCGCCGCGGTACCGGTCAAGCTACTTCCTGCACATCTGGGCGAACGGCTATGCGGCCGGATACTACGCCTATGCGTGGAGCGAGATGCTCGACGATGACGCGTACCAGTGGTTTGAGGACCACGGCGGGCTGACACGCGCCAACGGCGACCGGTTCCGGCACATGGTCTTGTCCCGCGGCAACCCGGAAGACCTGGAGACGATGTACGAGCG
>CAXTRN010000288.1:1739-3587 GCA_964246645.1 uncultured Acidobacteriaceae bacterium | reverse complement strand
CTTGTGACCACGCTCGGGCCGGACGGCAAGCTGATCCGGGGCGTCCAGTACGGCGGGGGCGAGCACCTGGCCGACTACACGGCGGGCACGGGTACGGGCGGCGGGGCGACGGAGATGCGGCTGATGGACTCGCTCGGGACCTTGTTCGTCAAAGTGGATCAGGCCGGAAACCCGATCGAGACCTGCGGGCAGGGCGCGTTCGGGGAAAGCCTGAACTGTTCGCCGGGGCTCGACTACACGGAAACCCACTTCACGGATAAGCTGCGGGATTCGGAGTCTTCGCTCGACTACTCGGGGGCGCGCTACTACAACTCGGTCTTGGGCCGGTTCATGACGCCGGACCCGAGCGGGCTCGGCTATGCCGAACCGGACAACCCGCAAAGTCTGAACGCATACAACTATGCGCTCAACAATCCCTTGACCAACTTCGATCCGACCGGCCTTGCTTACCAAGCGACCAACTGCCATGAAGTTACAGACACGGTCAGCACAGGCACCGTCGGAAGCGATATGGATCCGGAAGTCGCTCGGGCGGGCTCGCACACGGTGTGCCAGTTCGAGGATGATGGACGCGATGCTTCGCAAAGCCAAATTGCGCCCCAGACCACCCACATGGCTCCCCTGTTTCGGATGAATTACAGCTTTCGTTCGGGTGCACCGACGACCATCTCGAAAAAACGAACTGCTTGTGCTCAGGAAGCGTTAGCTCACAACGCAGTCTCTCTTGGGCTTGACGCTTTGGGTTTCATTCCGGGTGCAGGTGAGGCTAATCTCGTGTTTCAGACAGGCCTTGGTATTACGTCTATAGCTCATAGTGCTATGTCTGCTGATACATCAAACACCGGGATAGTAGGTCTGACCAGTTCGTTCACTGCATTGCATGTGACCGCACTTGCTCCTGCGGCTCAGCTAGCATTTCAGAATGAGGCTGGGTTTGCGCAAACATTCGCTAAGAGCTTACCCGGAGTAGGACAGGCGTTGAACGTTATATCCACTGGCGCTGACATCATCAGTACAGGAAAAGACTATGCCGCCTGCAGGGCTCGGTGAGAAGGAGGAAGTCAATTTTGCGTTTCAGGGGCGTGAGTAGAACGATTGGTACTGGTGTGGGCCTGTGCGGTTTGCTGGTTTATGTTTTATTCGCGTTCCAAGGAAGGATGGGATTGGCGAGAGTGGGAAGTGTCTCTACGGCGGTCCTGCTCATTGTCGGGTACATGGCGTGGGACTTCCGGCACCTTAGGGTGTTTTGGTACATCATGGTAGCTTTAACAACTGCGCATCTCGCAATCGCTGTACCTATGCTAGGGGAAAATCAGCGCTTGCCGGGATTCATTATTTTCCCTTTTGGCATTCTCGATTTTGCTTTTAGTCTATTTTGTGCTCACACCGCCCTAAAAAAGTACGTCACTTAAGCCGTACCGGCTTTAGCCGGGACCGAATGCATTTGCTGCGGTCCTTGCGCCTCCTGAAATCTCAGGATCAGCAGTGATCTCTCGCTACACTCCTTCACCCATGATAATGTCCTTTATCGAGCGCGGCTCAGGTGGTTAGAGGATGGCGAAGCCCAGCGCGCCGTTCACCAGGCTGGTGATGGATTCCAAGGCTCCATTGATCGCGCTTTCGACGGCTACGATGCCCAGGCATTCGACCGCTAGCAAGGCTGATTTGCTGGCGTGCTCCTGAAGTTTCAGGAGGTAAGCGGCCTGCTGGCGCGTCATCTGCCCCGCCGCCACCGCTTCGCTGATGCAGGCGACAGTATGGGCTATGGCGGTGAACTGAGTCTTCGCGAACGGCTCCGCCTCTTTCCAGCATGTTTCGAGCGGACCCTTGGCGGCCGCCAGCATACTG
>CAXTRN010000288.1:0-1729 GCA_964246645.1 uncultured Acidobacteriaceae bacterium | reverse complement strand
GAGTCTGGATTTCAGTGCGAGCTGGAGGGTGAAGATGGACGTGAACTCGTTTTCGATCCCATTGCGGGCGGGAGCGATCTCGACGGCGGCCAAGCCTTTGTCGCCGTCCAGCTTGTGAAGGCCCTGTAGATCGTCCAAGCTGCCTTGTAGCTCTTGCAGTTGTTTGACAATGAGGCCGCTTTTCGGTTCCGCCTCCGCCCGCGTCTTGATAGTGCGGAGAGCCGCGTCGGCTTTGACGTAAAAAGCGCTGGTGTTCTTGTATGCGGCGGCGGGGGTTCCCGCCTCGGAATCCAGTTGGCTCAGAAATTCCTCCGTGGAGAGCTGGAGCGAAGTAAGGGAACGGTCGAGGACGTCGTCATAGTCCATGATCAGGTGCGCCGTGCAGCCGCATACGAGCAAGCAGAGGGAAAGCAGCGCGGGAACGAAAGCAGTCACAGGCGTTTTCATCGGAGCTGGACTAAAGCCAAGCAATTATGGCACGTGCTTTAGAAGCACCAAGGGGCTTCACCGGCGCGCGGCATCTCGTGCGAGCCGAAAGGTTGATCGGCGATCGCCGCCCTTCCCTCTGCACCTACGGAACATAACCCCTTTTATGTTCCGTAGGGGTGGGGTATCGTGGGTGGCATGGCTATCGACGACGACCCGCTCGCGATTCAGCTCCGCAGCACCAAGCAGGAGCTTCACCGCGGCATCGAACCCGCCCTCGCTGCGGCCACCGTCGCGGGAGTGTTTTCGATGATCCCCGGCATAGGTTCGGCCATCCAGAGTTTGCTCGACGGCCGGGCGCGGGAAAACGTGGAGCGGCGCTGGGTACAACTGTTCGTGGACATGCGCGGGCAGATCGAGGCGGTCCGGGACCGGATCCCCGACGAGCACTGTTACGGCTCGGAGGAGTTCCAGACCCTGCTCGCGCTTGCCTGGGAGCAGCTTCTGACCACGCATGACCGCGCCAAACTCAGGATGCTTGCCGCCGCGCTTGCCAACAGCGGCCGCGAAGAGTTCGAGGGCGAGGACAAGGAGACTTACTTTCGAACCTTACGCCATTTCAGTCTTCCGGATTTGCTCTTTCTTGAAAGGCTATCGGCGGGACCGACCGGTTACGATGATCCGGCAGACGACGCGCATGATGAAGCAATCGCACGGCAATCTCGCTTGCTGGGAGCAGGGATTGTAAAATAACAAAGCATCTTGGTCCGGGGAGGCGCGACCAGGCGCATTTTCAAGCTATCCCGTCATGGAGGAAGGTTTCTGGCCTTTCTCAAAACGGAGGACTCGGTATGAGCGAGATCGTAGCGCTGCCCTTTCCCGCACCTCTGCTGCTTGAAGCGTGAAGTTCCCTGCCCGTCCCCGCCTCGGTTGCCCAAGCTGACCCGGTCGCGTCCCAGCGTTTTCTGGAGTTTTTCGCGGCCACGATCCGCAACCCGCACACCCGCGCCGCTTACGCCCGCGCCGTGCGCGAGCTCTTTCTATGAGCTGAGATCGCATCTGCACGCTTTTCGAGTTCGGCGAGGGCTTCCTGCGTTTCGCGGCGGTCGAGGATGTTCCCGCATGAAGGGCGGCTTATCACTTCTTCGTCCGGTCTCCGGAGTTAGTGTCCGCTGCATCGTCGAGGTACACAGCCGGCACGGCAGGTTCGGGGGACATCGGAACCTCACGCGAGAGCGCTTTCTGAACCTTTCTTAGCTGGTTATCGACGCGCCTATTCATCTCCTGGCATTTCGAGATGTGG
>CAXTRN010000287.1:0-3594 GCA_964246645.1 uncultured Acidobacteriaceae bacterium | reverse complement strand
TCGGCGGCGTGGTGTTGTACCGCAATAATCACGACGGCACCTTCACCGACATCACGCAGCACGCGGGATTGAGGCAGGATCACGGGTGGGCGACCGGGCTCTCCTTTGGCGATTACGATGGCGACGGATTTGTCGACCTTTTTGTGCCACATTATGTCGACCTCGACCTGAAGCACTTGCCTACCTTTGGCGCCGAAAAAACTTGCACTTACCACGAGGTCGCCGTGCAGTGCGGACCTCGTGGGTTGAAAGGCGCACCGGACACGCTTTACCACAATAACGGCAATGGGACGTTTACGGAGGTAAGCCGCCAAGCGGGCGTAGATGATCCGCACGGGTATTTTGGACTGCAATCGGTCTGGTCGGATTTCGATGAAGATGGCAAGCTCGACTTGATCGTGGCAAACGACGGTGAACCCAATTACCTCTACCACAACCAGGGGAAGGGGCACTTCGCGGAGATTGCCAACGATGCGGGGGTGGCGCTCAGTGAAGACGGTGGCGAGCAGGCCAATATGGGTATCGCGTTAGGCGATTACACGCGCTCCGGACGCCAAAGTGTGGCTATCTCTCATTTCAGCGAAGACTATGCGGTGCTGTACCGCAATGACGGCGGGCTGAACTTCACCGACGTGGCCCATACCGCACAGATTGCGCAATCGACGGTGCCGTATGTGGGTTGGGGCGACGCGTTCCTGGACACCGCAAACCGGGGTCTGCTGGATTTGATCCTCGTGAACGGGCACGTGTATCCGCAGGTCGACAGCGTCAAGCTGGGCACACAGTACCGTGAACCCAAGCTGCTCTTCTGGAACAACGGCGATGGCACCTTCCGAGAGGTAAGCCGGGAAACCGGAACCGCTCTGCGCATGCCCGAGGTCAGTCGCGGCCTTGCCGTGGGAGACCTTTTCAACACGGGCCGGCTGAACATTGTGATCGGCAATCTGACCGGGGGGCCGATGATCCTGGAAGCAAAAAGTAACCCCAAAAATCATTGGGTGAGCTTTCAGTTGGAAGGCACCACCTGTAACCGCTTAGCTCTGAACGCCCGCGTCACGGTGCGTACCGGAAGCGTGCAACAGATGAATGAGGTATTAAGCGCTGACAGCTACCTGTCGCAAAGTGACCTCCGGCGGCACTTCGGGCTGGGTGCTGCCTTGCGCATCGATGAAGTAAAGATTCACTGGCCCGATGGGAAAGAACAAAGTTTCCATGACATTGCGGCAGACCAGTTTTACCATGTAAAAGAAGGCGAAACGCCTACAGCCGTGCATGTGGGCAATGCACATTGAGCGAAGCGCCTCACTAAAGTTTCGAATCGCCCATCGACTCTTCGACAAAGGGATGTCCAAGGAAAGCCATGAAAAGTTTGTGTCATCTTTTGAGCGGGAAGATCGGTCGCCGGGTTGTCATGGGTTGCGTGTGCGGAGGCCTTACTGTCGCAGCCGTCGGCACCTCACATGGTCAAACCTGGGATCTGAAATGGAGTGATGAGTTCAACGCCCACGCCGGCACCCTGCCTGATCCCGCTGCCTGGGCCTACGACACAGGCGGGGGAGGCTTCGGCAATCACGAAGTTGAGACGTACTGTGCGCCGTCGTTTAAAGATCCTGCTTGCGATGCCAGCCAGCCGAACGCCTTTCAGGATGGCAAGGGCAATCTGGTCCTCCATGCTGCGCAGAAGAACGGAACCTGGACCTCAGGCCGTATCAAAACCGCAGGCCTGAAGGAGTTCCAATACGGTCGCATTGAGGCGCGCATGAAGCTGGTCGTGGCCAATGGGTTTTGGCCGGCTTTCTGGATGCTCGGCAGCAACATGGGCAAGGTCGGCTGGCCTGCCGCCGGCGAGCAGGACATCATGGAATGGGTGCAGTCCTATGGGCCGAACACGACTTCCTCCACCGTGCATGGCCCGGGCTACTCCGGCGGCCAGGGCATCGGCAGCAAGTTTCTGTTCTCCAATAGCGAGCGGGTGGACGACGATAGCTTCCATACTTACGGCGTGCTTTGGACCGAAGATCGAATGCAGTTTTACCGCGACAACGCGGCACAGCCCTTCTTCACGCTCACGCCCGCCAATCTTCCCAGCGGCACCCAATGGGTATACAACCAGCCCTTCTTCATTCTGCTGAACTTTGCTATCGGCGGTGGTGGCTTTGGTGGCTTTACCGACACCACAACGCCGACTTCCGGAGAGGTACTCGTGGACTATGTACGCGTGTACCAGGCTGGCTATGCGCCAAAGCCGAACCAGAGCTATACCGTGGTGAACAAGCAGAGCGGCTTGTGCCTTGCCGACACCAGTCCCTCCAACGCGCAAGGGCGTTCTCTCGCGCAACACCGCTGCCAAGGAGGCGACGCGGTGGAGCAGTGGCAATTTACCCCAGCTGCCGACGGCTTCTACACCATCAAGCGTCGCGGCACGACCTCGGTGTTTGAAGCTGCCTTGAATAAAAAGGGCGTCGGAACGGGCATGCCCATCCAGCTCCGGGAAACGAAGGATAGGCCGACACAGTTATGGAAGCTGGTTGCAAACGCAGATAAGACCTACAGCTTCGCAGCCCACGATCATGGGCTCTGCCTGGAGGCGCCCGCGGCCGGTCCCGCTGGTGAAGGACAACCAATCGTTCAGGCCTCGTGCAACGCCAGCCCGGCTCAGGATTTCATCCTCACACAGCAGCCATGACGCCGATGCACGCGTGACCGCAATATTCACCAGACAGTTGGGGCCTGAAGGACAGCCCTGCCAACGCTGACCTTCAGGTCGAGCGATGTCGGGGTGGTCCTGCGATATCCGTTGAGAGCAGATTTGTTCGCGACGCTGTCGGTTCAAGCGTCGGCCGCTGTTCCCTGCTGAAGCTGGCTCCTGAGGTAGGACTCGAACCTACAACCCTTCGGTTAACAGCCGAATGCTCTGCCATTGAGCTACTCAGGATCAAGAGGATCAACCGGAGCGAACAGCCGGGCGGCTGCGCATCCCCTTTATAGCAAAACGTACGATCACGGTCAACAGAAGCTGAGGTATCTGCTCGGCCTCAGGTGCCCCCGCCGTGAGCGCTGCCACCGGCAAAGGCAACGCCAAGAATGGACGCACTTCATCTTTCGGCCGCGGCGATTACGCAGCCGCAGCGGTCACGCCTTTTGCGATCCCCCTCACGGATACAACAGCACGGCGATGTTGTAGCTCGTAAAGGGTTCCTGCCCATGCGCCGCGCACGCACCTACGCTGGCTCGATGGAACTTGCCCGATGCCAGCCGCGTTTGCAGATCTTCCGGCAACTGCGTCAACTCACCTGCCGTAAACCGCATGACGAACCACGGTCGTCGCGCTCCCGCATACCCGGTTTCCAGGGTGCAGGTTTGGCGCGCTGCGTCTTCCGCAACCTGCACGGCAAGTCCCCCCGTCGTTTCCAGCAGTTGCGCCACTGCACTTTCCTGCTCGTCGAAGGAAAGCGTTGCGACGCCGCACTCGAAGTCCTCAACCGCATACAGCTCGCCATGGCGGCTAAGCACGCTGATGCCCACATGGTCTACGTGCGTGTCGAGCACATTTGCCCGATGCCCCGGAGACCGCATCCACGCATCGTGTACGCG
>CAXTRN010000286.1:0-3614 GCA_964246645.1 uncultured Acidobacteriaceae bacterium | reverse complement strand
ACCACGTTGCGCCGGCGGGCGCGGCTGCAGCGCCGGCGACCCAAGCAAATCAAGCAAATTTGCGCGTCACCGAAAACGAATTGGAAAACCAGTTCTACCGGGTGACGCTGGACGCGAACGGCGATGTGGCGAGCATCTTCGACAAAGAGACCGGCAAGGAACTGCTGGCTTCGCCCGCTCGCCTTGCTATCTCCTACGACAATCCTTCGCAATGGCCGGCCTGGAACATGGATTGGGATCAGGAGCAGGCGCCCGCAAAGACCTATGTTTCCGGCCCGGTGAAGATGCGCATCGTGGAGAATGGGCCCGTGCGTGTCGCCATCGAGGTGAGCCGCGAAACGGCCGGTTCGCGCTTTGTGCAAACCGTGCGGCTGGCCGCTGGAGACGCGGGCAAACGCGTGGAATTTAGCAATGCCATCGATTGGAATACGCCACAGTCGAACCTGAAGGCGGCGTTTCCTTTTAAGGCTTCAAACAACATGGCGACCTACAACTTGGGTGTGGGCACCATTGAGCGGAGCACGGCACAGCCAAAGAAATTTGAGGTTCCGTCGCACCAGTGGATCGACCTTACCGACATGGGCGGCCAGTTCGGGGCGACTGTCTTGACGGACAGCAAGAACGGTTCGGACAAGCCGACCGATAACGTGGTCCGGCTGACCCTGCTCCGCACCCCGGGCGTGCGTGGTGGATATCCGGACGAAGCGACCCAGGACATCGGGCACCATGACTTCGTCTACGGCGTGGCCGGGCACCGTGCCGGTTGGCGTGAGGCTGAAACGGATTGGCAGGCCGAACGGCTGAATGCGCCGCTGATCGCGTTCCAAGCGCAAACACACCCAGGCGAACTCGGCCGCAGCTTTTCCCTGCTGAAGGTGAGCAGTTCGCGGGTACGCGTGATGGCGGTGAAGAAGGCCGAAGCCAGTGACGAATTCATCGTTCGGCTGGTGGAACTGAATGGCAAGCCGCAAGAAGATGTGCGCATCGCCTTTGCGGCGCCCATCAGCAGCGCGCGCGAGGTAGACGGGCAGGAGCAGCCGCTGACCGCATCCACGACAGACGTAAAAGAAGGCGCCCTGGTGACATCGTTTGGTGCCTACCAGCCACGTACCTTCGCCGTAAAGCTGGCTGCGGCACCGGCAACGGTCGCCGGCGTGCAGTCCGCGCCGGTTTCACTGCACTACGATCTGGCTACTGCTACCGAGGACGGCGCAAAATCTACCGCGGGCTTCGATGGCAAAGGCGGTTCGCTGCCGGCAGCGATGCTGCCCGAGAACATCGCTTTCAACGGCGTCGACTTTCATCTGGCCCAGGCAAAGACAGGTGTGCCGAATGCGATCGTCGCAAAGGGGCAGCGCATTTCGCTTCCAACTGGTCAGTACAACCGGGTGTACCTGCTGGCAGCGGCAAGTGGCGGCGACCAGAAGGCCACCTTTGAGGCTGGCGGCAACAAGGTGAATCTGCAGATTCAGGATTGGAGCGGTTTCATCGGGCAGTGGAGCGACCGTGAATGGAGCTCGAAAGACACACGAAACGACAATTACGGTGAAATGACCGGCCTCCGCCCGGCGTTTCTCAAACGCGCCGACCTGGCCTGGTATGCGAGCCACCACCATGATGCCCAGGGCAAAAATGTGGCTTACAGCTACTCTTACCTGTTCGGCTATAGCCTCGATCTGCCTCCGGGTGTGACTTCGTTGAAGCTGCCGAGCAATCCGAAGATCCGCATTCTCGCGGTTTCGGTGGCGCGCGAGAATGCTCCCATCCAGCCCGCGCAGCCGCTCTACGATGTGCTGCCATCGCTTGATGGCGGGCCGGATGACTTTTCCGTGTCCACCCGGCCGGATGCCGCCCTTTACGCGGGCAAGTCTGTGAGTCGCCGCGTACTCGTGCTGCCCCGGGGCAATTTTTCCGGCAACGTAAAGCTGAGTGCTTCCGGCCTGCCCGAGGGCGTGAAGGCTTCCTTCACACCCGTGACGGTCGGCGGATCAAGCGTAATGACCTTGACGGCGGCGCCGTCCGCGGCACCGTCTGAAGCCACCGTTACGGTGGTGGCAACGTCCGGCAACATGACGCATACCGCGACTACCCAGCTGTCGGTGAAGCCGGTGGTGAAAGGCACGGTGCCTGTCGATCTTTCCGCAAGCTATAACGTCTTCGGCATTTACAAAGATGGGACCAAGTTCTCGGGAACGGCAAGCGCCGACGGTGGCGGGTACGCCTTTTCCGAACACCTTCTCGGCGCCGAGCAGATCGGCGACGGCATCGTCTTCAAACTCGGTGCGGCCAATACGGCAGATGTGGTGACCGGCGCGACCGTGTCCTTACCCCCCGGAAAATTCGCAAGCCTGCGCATTTTGGCCACCGCGGTAGACGGTGAGCAGCGCCGGCAGCCGTTCATCGTCAACTACGACGATGGCACCTCCTCAACGGTGACGCAATCGCTGAGTGACTGGTCGTCCGCTAGCGACAACAATGTTCGAGGAGAAACCGTGGCGACGCAGATGTCATACCGCGTCGCGGGAGATGGAACCACCGACGTAAATCCTTTCGCCCTTTTCACCTACACCCTTCCTTTGGACACGGGCAAACAGGTGAAAAGCGTCACACTGCCCTCCAATCGCAATGTCCTGGTCTTTGCGGCAACGCTTGTCCCTGTCGCACCATAACTTGCACAGTACTGCAATCCTTGCTTGCCAGCGTTCCTCGATCGCGGTAGGCTCAGAAACGATGAGATTTTCTAGCGTCTTTGCATACCGCTTTGCTTTCCGCTACTGGCGTCCGGTAGCGGCAACGGTGGTTTGAGCTCTCACAATGTGAAGCAACGCATGAGATTTCTCAACACTCCCGAGCCGCGACCACTAAGGTCGCGGTTTTGTTTTCCCGCAGTGATTTTTCAACTCTGCTGATGGTGTTATCGGCAGGATGGAGCGAAACATGAGCCCGGTTCTCGAAAATTCTGTGGAAACGGCGGAGTCGCCGGCTTTAAAGGCCGTTGCCGGCCGTTTTGGTGTGTATGGTGGGCGGTATGTGCCGGAAACCCTGATGGCGGCGCTGCTGGAGCTGGACGATGCGTATGCGGAGGCGCAGGCGGACCCGGCCTTTGGGGCGGAGCTGGCGCGATTGCTGCACGAGTATTGCGGCCGGCCGACGCCGCTGTTTTTCGCGCGGCGGATGACCGAGGTGCTGGGCGGGGCGCGGGTGTATTTGAAGCGCGAAGACCTTTTGCACACGGGGGCGCACAAGATCAACAACTCGCTGGGACAGGCGCTGCTGGCGCGACGTATGGGTAAGCAGCGGATTATTGCCGAAACGGGCGCCGGGCAGCATGGTGTGGCAACGGCGACGGTATGTGCGTTGTTTGGGTTGGAATGCGTCGTGTACATGGGTGAGGAGGACATGCGGCGGCAGGAGCTGAACGTGTTCCGGATGCGGCTGCTGGGGGCGGAGGTGCGCGGGGTAAGCGCGGGGTCGGCGACGTTGAAGGATGCGATCAACGAAGCGAGGCGGGATTGGGGGACGAATGTGCGATCCACGTTCTATATCCTGGGCGCGGCGCGGGGGTCGCACCCGTACCCGACGATGGTGCGGGACTTTCATCGCGTGATCTCGCG
>CAXTRN010000285.1:0-3639 GCA_964246645.1 uncultured Acidobacteriaceae bacterium | reverse complement strand
GGTTGAGGTAATGGGAGCGGGTGAGACGATGGCGCAGCGGCTTGCGCGCTTTCCCCTGCCGCCCCGGTGGGCGCGCGTTCTGGTGGAAGCGCTCGACCGCGGGGTGGGCGAGGATGGGTGCCGGGTGGCGGCTCTGCTGGGGTCAGGGGCACGTGTCGCGCATCACGATCTGCTGGTGGCAATGGACGCGCCGCTCGATCCGCGCACACGGCAGCACCTGGAGCAGTTGCGGCGTGTGGCGCGGCTCCAAATGCGTGGCAAGCAGGACGGACATGATGAGGAAGCGTTGCTGCAGGCCGTGCTGACAGGCTTTCCGGACCGTGTAGCGCGGCGGCGGGCCGGACAGAAAATTCTGCTTTCGTCCGGCATTTCTGCAGCGTGGGCCGACGAGACTGAGAACCACGACAACGCGTCCGCCTATGAGTTCATGGTTGTGGTCGATGCTGAGGACCGTGCGGAAAAGCCGTTGCCGCTGGTGCGCATGACCGCGCGCGTGGAGCCTGAATGGCTGCTCGATCTGTTTCCGGAGCACATGCGTGATGAGTCCCGCGTGGTGTGGAACCGTAGCGCGGAGCGGGTGGAAGCCGTGAGTGCGTTGTTGTACGACGAACTGGTGCTCGAAGCATCGCGCGATGCACGCCCGGAGACCGCGGCGGCGGCGGCGCTGCTCGCAGAAAGGGCGATGGAAGCGGGGGTTGAGCGCTTCGTGGATGCCCAGGCACTCGATGCACTGCTTGCACGGCTGGCGTTTGCGGGCCAGCCGGCGCCGGACGTTGCGGGTGCCTTGCGGCAGCTCTGCGCCGGGCTGGTCAGCTTCGCGGAGCTGAAGCGTGTGGGCGAGGGCCTGCTGCCGCTGCTGGAGCAGCAGGCCGATGCGCAACAGCTACGCAAAGAGGCGCCGGCGAGCTTGACCCTGAAGAACGGCCGGCAGGTGAAGATCCACTACGAGCGCGGCAAGCCGCCCTGGATTGCTTCGCGGTTACAGGACTTCTTCGGTATGCACGAGACCCCGCGACTGGGGCGCGACCGCACGCCGGTTGTGGTGCACCTGCTCGCCCCGAACCAGCGCGCGGTGCAAACCACCACGGACCTGCCCGGCTTTTGGGAGCGGCTGTATCCGCAGGTGCGCCGCGAGTTGATGCGCCGGTATCCGCGGCACGCCTGGCCGGAGCGGCCCTGAGGTGAGCGCCCGATTTAGAGGTAAGGGCTACTCGGCCAAAACGGCCTTGCTGAGGTTGCGGGGGTGATCGACATCGATGCCATTGTTGATGGCGATGCAATAGGCCAAAAGCTGTAGTGGGATCACCTCGCAGATGGCAAGCAGCGGCTCCGGGGCTTCGTCGATGAAGATGGTGTGCCGGGCCAATTGTGCGACTGCGGTATCGCCTGTGTTGGCGAGGGCGAGGATGTTTGCGCCCTGGGTGCGCATGTCGTGCATAAGTTGCAGGACCTTTTGATAGCGCTCTTCCGACCCTTGATCGGCGTGGTCGACGGTGGCGAGCATGACGAGCGGTGTCGCTTCCTCGACGAGCGCGTTGGGGCCGTGCTTCAACTCGCCGCTGGGGTAGCCCTCGGCATGGAGGTAGGCTGATTCTTTGAGCTTGAGCGCGCCTTCGCGGGCGATGGGGTAGTGCAGGCCGCGACCCAGAAAAAGAAAGCTTTTGGCGGTGCGGTAGCTTTCGGCCACGGTGCGGACCGAGGCTTCCCAGCCTGGAAGCTGCTGTGCGATCGATGCCGGCAGCACCGCCAAGGATTGCAAGGCGCGCTGTAATTCCGGCTCGTTGAGGGTTTGGCGCGATTCGCCTGCCAAAAGTGCGAGCAGATAAAGGTTCAGCAGCTGCGCGGTGAAGCTTTTGGTGGCGGGGATGGCGCGTTCGCGGCCGGCGGCGGTGGGAAAAGACGCAGCGGCTTCGCGAGCCATGGTGGAGTCCCGCACGTTGGTGATCGCCATGGTGCGGTGGTTCAACCGGTTTGCCTTGCGCAGGGCGGCGAGAGTATCGGCCGTTTCGCCGGACTGTGAAACGACCAGGACCGATGCATCTTTGAGCGCCCGCTCGGAGCGGTAGCTGTATTCGCTGGCATATTCGACATCGACGGGGATGCCGCTGTGGTCTTCGATGAGGAGTTCGGCGACTTGCCCGGCATGCCGGCTTGAACCGCTGGCAGCGATGACGATCTCTTTTTGTGCGTCCCCCAGCCAGGCGCGCAGCGGCGCGCAGGTTTCCGCGCGGAAGCAGTCGCCCTGTACGAGTTGATCGAGTGTGGCGGCGAGGGTAGACGGTTGTTCATGAATCTCGCGCAGCATCCAGTGTTCGTACGGTGCCGGGCTTTGTGCGTCGGGCATTCCTGTTCCTTTTCAAGCGGGGAAGGATGTTTGGTGCGGGTTGGAGGTGATGTGGAGATGAGTGTAAAGGCGAACGCAGATTCCCTTCGGGAATGACAACAAAGGAGTGAACGCGGATGGCCGCGGGGATGACAACAAGCGCAGATTCCCTTCGGGAATGATGAACAAAAGGGAGCGGGTTCCACGGTACGGGCTCGGCTGGTGCGGGTTTTAGCGGCGGAGGTTGGTGTGGGTGAGGCCAGCCGTGCGGGTGGCTTCGAAGTAGACGCCGCAGGCGCTGATGACGATGCGGTTGGGGCCGGCGAGGAGTACGGAATCGCCGGGAACCTCGGTAGTGGCGCCGGTAATATCCATGTCTTCGTGTTGCAGATCGACTTCGAGGACTTCGTGGGAACGGATGCCGAGCTGGGCGAAGCTGGCTGGGGTGCCGGAGCCGCTGTTTTCGCGGCGAAAATCGTCGTCGGAAACGGTGCGCGTGGTGATGTCTTCGAGGGGAACAGCACCGCCGCGCCAGCGGAGCGAGTCGTCACGGTAGGTAAGCAGGGAGCCGACCAGCGGCTGCGCTTCAGTTTTGCCCCAACACGCATTGTTGGTTGTGGGCAGAACGCGGGTGATGCGCCAGCTGCCCCCAAGACGGCCGGGCAGCTGTTCGGCGGAAAGGGTGGGAGCTAAAAGCAGCGGGAGCAGAAGGGCGGCGGCGGAACGGGAACGAAAGGGAGTCGGCATAGGTTTCGGTGGCCCACGGCAGCGGTGGGCTCTCAGGTCTTATCGGTGTGGATGCCGCATCGCGAGAGAAGTGTTGCGTCGCGGGACAATCGTTTGGGCGTCGGTAATGGGTTTGGGGTTACGGGGGTACTGTGACTGGGCGTTGTGGCTGTCGTGGCGGGTGGGCGCCTGGGAAAGGCAAACGCAGATTCCCTTCGGGAATGACAACCAAGGCGGGGAAGGGCAACCAAGGTGGGAGGACAAGCGGAGGGTGGTTATGGAGGTTGGGCGAAAATGGGGTTATGGATTTGCGGCGCTTGCGCGAAGAGACCCGGCCGGAACATGAGGCCACCGAGGCAAACATGCCATTGTTTGCGCCTGGGTTGACGGTTGCACAATACCTGGCGGTGTTGGAAGCGATGTTGCCGGTGGTGGCGAGCTGGGAGGCTTGGGCGGAGCTTCGAGCGGCGGAGGACGTTTTGCCGCTGTTGCCGCCGCGACGGCGGGCGCATTTGCTGCGGCAGGATGTGGCGGTGCTGCGCCGGCAGGTGTCGAGGGAGACCGCGTCGGGGATGGACGGAGACGCGAAG
>CAXTRN010000284.1:0-3673 GCA_964246645.1 uncultured Acidobacteriaceae bacterium | reverse complement strand
ACTCGGGGGCGTGCAGATAGGGGCGGGGTCGGATGGGATGCTGGCCGGCTTTTATGCCGGCGAGGCGGTGCTGCCGAACTGTTTTGCCGGATTTCGGGTGCGGCAAAGCGTGAGCACGACCGGCGGGGTTACGGTGCTGGCGCCGGTGGTGAACGGCGTGGAGGTGGGCACGGTGTACACGCCGCTGGCGGGGCACCTGTACACGCTGCGGTTGCGGTTGTACTGCCCGGAGATGACACGGCTGGCTCAGGTGTACTACTGCATGGTCGACGGAGCGGTGCAAAGCTTTGGCGGCGGAGCTGCGACGGCAGCAGCGATGCAGCTGGTGTTTGAGCTTGTCGATGAAGGGGTGAGCTCGAACACGCCGGCGACGGTGTTGTTTGACACGGCGGCCACGGGGGTGCCGGTTGCGGAAACGCCGGGAACGTGTGTGTTTACGGGGGTGAACTCGACGAACCTGTATGCGTCGGTGGCTTCGATGACGTTGACGCGGCCGGGAAGTCTGTGGGTGGTGAGTACGCTGCCAGATGGAGCGCAGACGACGCGGCTGGTAGGCGCGGCGGGCGAGGGCGTGGACTGCGAGGTGCGATACGGCAGCGCGGCGGGAGCGCCGGGAGCGGTGACGTTTTTTGCGGGCCGAGTGCCTGTTGCGGGTGAACGCGTAACGGTGAGCTATCGCACGCAAGCGCGAGCCGTGGCGCGGCTGGCGGACGCGACGAGTGTGGCGGCGGAAGCGGCGGCAGGTGGGAGTGGCGTGGCAACGAACTTCCTGGTGCCGGGCGTGAGCCGGTGGATGGGCAAGGTGCTACAGCCGGTGGCGCGGTCGAGCGGTGATTGCGAGAGCGCGGCACAGGCGATTCTGGCTGTGGCAACGGCGCGGTCGGCGGCGTTGGCGGGGACGTATGCGACAGAGAACCCGATGGAGGATATCTGGCCGGGTGATGTGGTGGCGATCACCAGCGCGGGGGTGACGACGAGCCTGCTGGTGCGGAGTGTGATGGTGGTGGACGGCCATGCCGTGCCGGAGTGGCTGCGCTACAAGATGGCCTTTGCCAATGATTGGGCGACGGAATGGGCAGACGGACTTGGGTTGAAGCTGGGCGACGCGATTGCAGCGGATGCCGTGCTGCCCGCCGCGGCTGCAAGCGGACCGGCGCAGGTGCTGGCGAATCTGCCGCAACTTGCCATCACGAGCTTGACGGCAACGGCGCTGCAGGTGAGTGCGGGCGCTGCGGCGCCGACGGGAGGCGGCTTCGAGGTACGACGGCGGGATTGGAACTTCGGCTTTGGGGTGGATGCACCGGACCTGGTGCTGCGCAGCCCGGTGGCGAGTTTTTCGATTCCGCGTTCAGCGTCCGTGGAGCGGTTCTATATCAGGATGTATGACGCGAGTACGCCGGCGAAATACTCGCGTTGGTCAAGCGCATTGTTTATCAAGGCCCCGGTGAGCTAAAGCCTACGCGTGGCATAGCGACCGGCCCTGGCAACGGCGTGGTCGAAGCAAGCAGGCCGTTGATGGCGTGTGAAGGGCTATCGGTTCAGCGGCGGCCAGATGAGGTGAAGGATGACAGATTTTGAGCAGAAGGTGCTGGAAGACCTGAGCGGCTTGAAGGTGCAGATGCATCAGTTGATCGGCATTGGGCAGCCGGGCAGGTTACAGCAATTGGAAGCACGTGTGGACTGCCATGAAAAAAGTATGCAGCGAATGAAAGGATTTGTGGGCGCGTTTGGCGGGGCGCTGACGTTTGTGCATGCGCTGATGGCGTATATGACCGGGAAGCATAACTAGAGGGGTGGCGTGATGTGCAGTGTTTCTCCTAAAAGTGCACGACAAACGACACCTTTGCTTTTAGTCATTGTTGGTTTGATTGCTTGCGCGGCTGCGGAACATTTTCGATTTCGCGATCTGGTAACCATCGCTGTAGCGACCAACGCCGCCGGGTTAGCGCTGCTGACGCAGAATCATACCCAGGTGACAAACAAGGACGGCGGAACGACGAATATCTCTCCCGGCCATGAGTAAGGGGGCATGCTTTCAATGAAGTTGATGAAGATATGGAGGATTTGTATGGCAAATGTTACCGGTACGGCTGCATCTGAAGGCGTAGTGGAACGCTTTATCGATCAGGTAAAGGCGATCTTTGTGAAGGCTCAGCCTGTGGCTGAAGCGTTGGAAACGGCGGCGGTGATGGCGGAGCCGATCCTGGCGTTGACGCCTGCGGGTCCGGAATATCAGGTTGCGGTCAATGCCATTGTGGGCGCGCAGCAGGTGGCGCAGGCTTCGTTAGCGGCGGGCACGAATTTAACCGGGGCGCAAAAGGCGTCGATTGCGATACAGGCAGCCACGCCGGCGCTGCAAACCATTCTGACGAGTAAAGGTGTGAGCGGGAAGACGGAAAGCGTGATCGGCAACTGGATACAGAATGTATTCAACATTCTGGCAGGTCCGGTGGCGGCGGTTGTGGAGGCGAAAGTGGCGGGAAAGGGTTCTGCGAGTTAAGTCGTATGGATGGTGCAGTTTGTCTGTCTTGCGGATAAGCTAACTGCCTGCTTCTAGCCGGAAGGATAAGAGCAGGCGGATGGGTAACATGCGGTTAAGAAGAAAAGCGGCAGATTGTGGTGTCTGCCGCTTTCTTTTGTCAGGACGCTGAGTTAGAGCAACTTGTTTATAGGTGCAGAGGAGTTCTTGCTTTTTCGCGGCATTACCCTAGCGGAGCTGCTGTCCATACCGCAAAACTGCAGGTCTCTCCGCTGCGCGAACGGTGAAGCTGTTCGCTTCGGTCGAGATGACACGGGTAGAGGATCTGCTGTCCCATACCGCAGAACTGCAGGTCTCTCCACTCCGCGCTCTCGCGCTTCGGTCGAGATGACATGGGGTGGCTAATATGCTGTCCTGTACCGCAAAACTGCAGGTCTCTCCGCTGCGCGCTCTCGCGCTCCGGTCGAGATGACACGGGGTGGCTGTAGGTAAACCGAGCTAGCCGATGTCTTCGGTCCAGTTTTCGAGATAGGTTTTGAAGTCGGTCATGAATTTACCGGCGTCGGAACCGTCGATGATGCGGTGATCGAAGCCGAGGGTAAAGCGTTGGATGTAGCGGACGGCGATAGAGTCGTTGCCGTCCTTGTCGGTGAGAACCATGGGTTCTTTGTTGAGGCCGCCGATGCCGAGGATGGCGGATTGGGGCTGGGCGATGATGGGCGTGCCGAACTGTTCGCCGAAGATGCCGGAGTTGGTGAGGGTGAAAGTACCGCCGGCCACGTCATCGGGCGCGAGCTTCTTGGTGCGGGCACGGTCGGCTAAATCGACGATGCCGCGTGCGATACCGAGGAAGCTTTTTTCTTCTGTTTGCTTGAGGACGGGAACGATGAGGCCCCATTCCAGCGCGACGGCGATGCCGATGTTGATGTGCTTGTTGTAGCGAATGGCCTCGCCTTCGGTGGCTGCGTTGACGATGGCGTGCTTGCGCAGGGCCTGCACGGCGGCGCGGGTGATGAACGGCATGTAGGTAAGTTTGACGCCGTTGCGCTGTTCGTATTTGTTCTTTTCCTTTTCGCGCAGCCTGGCGATGCGGGTCATATCCACCTTGAAGACGGTGTGGACGTGAGCGCTGGTTTGTTTGGATTCGACCATGCGGCGCGCGATAATGGCGCGCATTTTGGACATCGGCACGAG
>CAXTRN010000283.1:0-3781 GCA_964246645.1 uncultured Acidobacteriaceae bacterium | reverse complement strand
ATATGAGCTTGTTCGCCCAGGCACTGCTCGATCGCCTGGCTGGCCGCCCGAGCAAGATCCACCTCAAGCGCCTCACCCTCGAACTGCTCACCGCACCTGAACAGCCCGGTCACAGCGCCTTTCAAACGGGTCAGTCCTACCGTGCCGACATACAAAAGACTGCTACTCCGAACGCTACGGAAGCCCAGAAACCACCGCCCGACCCGCTTCTCGCTCCCAGTTACCCGGCCGTTAAAGGTCAAATTCTGCGCGGTTATGGTTGGGATATCGACTCCGGTTTTTCCAAACCCCGCGGACGCCTTTTTCCCATCGGCAGCTTCGGCCACACCGGCTTCACCGGCACATCGCTTTGGCTCGACCCCGGCTCGGATACCTTTGTCCTGTTGCTCGCGAACGCCATTCATCCCCACGCGGGGCCGCCAATCTCCAACCTCCGAGGCGAAGTCGCCACCGCTGCCGCAGAGGCCCTCGGCCTTTACCAGGACCACATTCAACCGTCCACACCCGAGCACAGCAGTTTAGAAAAACCTGCAGCTCTCTTCCATACCGTTTTGTTTGGTTTGTCATCCCGTAGCCACGCGGAGGGATCTGCTTTTTCGCCCACGGCGCCACAGCGCTCCGAAGATGACCACAATCACCCGAGCGCCCCGGGTCTGGCCCCTGAGACCTGGGTGTCCGGATCACCTCAAAACCCGGGTGCCCCATCCTCGCACCCAGTTGTATCGGGCGCTAGGGTGAATGCTCCTGTTCCAGCCTCCGCAAGTCCACCAACCCTCACCGGCATTGACGTTCTAGAAGCGACAGGGGAACGGCTCCTCCTTGATCTGGCCCGAGAGCACGGACGAGATGTGGCACACGCAACCGGCCCCGAGTTCCGCATGGGCCTGCTCACAAACCAGACCGGCATCGATCGCAACCGCAACCGCACCATCGACCTTCTGAATGCAACGCGCTTGCGCGAAGACGGTCTGGACCTCACCACCCTGTTTTCCCCCGAACACGGCATCGTCGGTGCGCAGGACACCGAGCACCTCCACGCCGAAACTGATCCCACCACCGGCCTGCCCGTCACCAGCCTCTACGGCGCACACGACAGCGACCGCCGTCCCAGCCACGACCAGCTCAAAAACCTCGACGCCGTCCTGATCGACCTCCAGGACGCCGGCGTCCGCTTCTACACCTACGAAACCGTGCTCGGCTACTTTCTCGAAGCCGCCGCCCACGAGAAAACCGCCTTCAACCACGAACTCCGGATCATCGTCCTCGATCGCCCCAACCCCCTCGGCGGCCTCGCCGTCGAAGGCCCAATCTCTGATCCCGGCCTGGAATCCTATACCGATTACATGCCGCTACCGGTTCGCCATGGCCTTACACTCGGCGAACTCGCCCGTTTCATTAACCTGACCAAGCACCTGGATGCGCCTCTTTCCGTGGTGCCCTTACAACACTGGCAGCGCGCGAACTTTTACGACGACACCGGCCTTCCCTGGGTGAACCCTAGCCCAAATCTGCGGTCAATGACCGCGGAACTCCTCTACCCTGGCCTGGCCCTGCTGGAGATGACCAACCTTTCTGTCGGCCGCGGCACCCCTACGCCATTTGAGCTCTTCGGCGCAGGCATCCCATCTTCCAACGGCACAGGCGCGAACGCCGCCTGGTTTCAGGCCACGCCCGTAGCGGATGCCTTAAATGCCCGTGCTATTCCGGGGGTTCGCTTCGCGGTTGCCACGATCCCGGTCGCGGAAGACAGCAATCACTATCCTTTTCACGGCCAAACCATCGCGGCAGTCCGCCTGATCGTCACCGACCGCCGCGCACTCAACTCACCTCAACTCGGGGTCGAGATCCTGTCTGTCCTGCATAGCCTCTATCCCACGCAGTTTCAGCTCGGCAAGGCTATGCGCCTCGTGGCCAACCAGGCCACCATGAATGCACTCGTGCGGGGTGTTGATCCTCGTCAGATGGCTACGACGTGGCAGAACGATCTCACTCATTTTCGCCAGGAACGCCAGGTGAGCCTGCTGTACTGAACTGAGCCGCTGAGAGCGTAGCCATGCCTCTCACGAAACGCTCCGAAAACGCGCTGTAGACGAACCATCAACGGGCAGCGCAATCCGCGCTGCCCGTTGATGGCCCTGCCGAGGAATATCTAAGGTCAGTCCCCTTTGCCGTCGGCATACATTTTTTCGATCTGCTCCTTGTATTTTTCCGCGATCACGCGACGCTTCAATTTCAGGCTCGGCGTCAACTGGCCTTCCTGTACGCTCCATTCATCCGGAACCACCGCCACTTTTTTGATTGTTTCGAAGTGCGCCAGCCCGCCGTTTACCTTTGCGATGATGTCTTCATACAGTTTCTGCACCTTCGGTTCCTGAGCCAGTCTGGCGTGATCACCGGTTTGCAGGCCATTCTGCTTCGCCCAGCCTTCAAGCGCCTTGAAGTTAGGCGAAATGAGCACACTCACGAACTTCCGGTTATCGCCAATCAGCGCCGCTTGTTCCACCAGAGCATCGACTTTCAGCTTGCTTTCGACCGGTTGCGGTGCAACATACTTGCCGCCCGAGGTTTTGAGCAGCTCTTTCTTCCTGTCCGTAATCGATAGGAATCCGTTCTCGATCTTGCCGATATCACCGGTTTTGAACCATCCGTCCGGGGTATATTCCTTCTTTGTCGCTTCCTCGTTCTGCCAGTACCCGGCAAAAACGGAACTTCCCCGCACCTCCAGTTCGCCATCGCCGGCAAGGCGCGTTTCGAGGTTGGGAATCACCTTTCCGACGGTGTTGGATTGATAGCCGTCGAACGTGTTGCGCGAGATGACCGGCGCCGTTTCCGTCATGCCGTAGCCTTCCATGATGCGGATGCCCACGCCCAAAAACCAGTCCGTCGTTTCTTTGCCGAGCGGCGCCCCACCGGAAACATACAGCTTTACCTTGCCGCCGAACGCTTCTCGCACCTTGCCAAACACGAACTCGTTGGCCGCCATCCATCCCAGTCCGGAGGGCGCTTTGCCCTGCGCGACCTCATCCTTACGCTTTGCTCCTTGGCCCAGAGCCCAGTGCAGGACCTTCTTCTGCATGCCGTGCGCCCTGCCCTCCACAGCCTGCCTCACCTTTTCAAAGACACGCGGCACGGCAAGAAAGATGGTCGGCTTCACTGCTTTCATCGCCGCAGGCAGATCATCGAACTTGGGCAGATACGAGATAACCGCCCCATGCGCATACATTGCGTAATCCAAGTGCCGCGCCAATGCGTGGCTAAGCGGCAAAAACGAGATCGAACTGTCTCCCTGCTCGATACGAAGACCCTCGGTCGAAAAACGCAGATTGGACGCCATGTTGTCATGCGTCAGCATCACGCCTTTGGGATCGCCCGTGGTGCCGGAGGTGTAAATAATCGATGCCAGCTCTTCAGGCTTGGCAGACCCCAACAGGGCGTCAAACGCCGCGTCGGGCGCTTCCAGTTCGGGCGCGCGCTTCAGGATTTCCGATAAATTTTCAGCGCCGGTAAAGGCACCGTCATCCCAAACCACCACATGCTCCACCGAGGTGATGCCTTCCGCCGCTTTGAGCAGCTTTTCGTACTGGTCTTTGGTGGAAACGAAGATCACCTTTGCACCCGAATTATTCAAGATGTAGGTCATCTGTTCGGGCGTAAGTGTCTGATACAGGGGTACATCCACGGCACCGATGGCGAGCACGGCGAAGTCCACCACCGGCCACTCCCAGCGGTTCTCCCCGACCAGCGCCACGCGATCCCCGCGCTCCACGCCCCACCCTTGCAG
>CAXTRN010000282.1:0-3781 GCA_964246645.1 uncultured Acidobacteriaceae bacterium | reverse complement strand
CAACAAAGAAGCGGCGAAGCGGCAGCGAGCGCCCTGGAACAGCAAACCCAATCACACCCATGCCCGACCTCATCACCCTCGCCGACATCTTCGCCGCCCGCGAACGCACCGCCCCCGCCGCCGTCCGCACACCGCTGGTACCCCTCGACCTGCGGCGATTGCGCCGCGCCGCAACGGTTCTTGGGCTGTCCCTGCCGCAGACCCTGCCGCCCCTTTACCTCAAAAACGAGGCCGCCCAGCCCATCGGCTCGTTCAAGCTTCGCGGCGCTTACAACAAGGTCGCCGAGCTGGCCGCGCGCGATCCGGCCGCCTTCCGCCGTGGTGTGATCACCTTTTCCTCCGGCAATCATGCGCAGGGCGTTGCCTATGCCGCACGGGCTTTGGGCACAAAAGCGGTCATCGTCATGCCAAACAATGCGCCGTCCATCAAAAGGGCTGCCACCGAAGCCCTCGGTGCCGAAATCGTCACCGTCGGCCCCGCTTCCACCGAGCGCAAACAACGCGCCGAAGCGCTCGTCGCGGCGCATGGCTATGCCATGATTCCGCCCTACGACGATCCGCTCATCATCGCCGGCCAGGCGACCTGTGGGCTCGAGATCGCCGAACAGCTGGCAGCCCTGGACGGCGCGGCGCCCTTCACTGCGGCACTTCCACCCGTGAGTTCGTCTCCAAAAACCCTCGTTCTTTCGCCTGTTTCCGGTGGCGGCCTGCTTTCCGGCGTCGCTGCCGGCGTCAAGCTCACGAGTGAAGCCGGCCACCGCACACCGCCGAGCGTTTGGGGCTGTGAGCCGGAGCTCGCCGCCGACGCCCACCAGTCCTTTTACGCTGGTCAGCTCGTCGAGTGGCCCGCTGCGCACACCTCCCGCACCCTCGCGGACGGCCTCCGCACGCAGTCCCTCGGCGAGCGGAACTTCGCTCACATTCTGCACTTCGTGGATGGCATCGTCACGGTCGCCGAAGCCGAAATCCGCGCCGCAACCCGCCTCATTCTTGCTGCCACCGACCTTGTCGCCGAACCGTCCGGGGCCGTTCCTCTCGCGGCGGCGCTCTTCCACGGGCAAGAGCTCCCGCCCGCCGACCGCATCGTCACCGTCGTTTCCGGCGGCAATCTCGACCCCGTTCTCCAGGCCGAACTGGTTTCCGCCATGCGGTGAAGAGTGACACGGTCAAAGTGCGGGCGGCCTGGACAACGCCGCAGTCCTCTTCATCCTTCTCATCACCGTACCTTACTCGCACAACGCAGTCAGCATAGCTGACGGTACTTGTATCTCCCCCTATCCTCGAATCCTAAAAAGGAACAGCACATGGTTGACGCATCGCAGATTCAGAAGCACATGGAAGTCGTGGGTTCCGACGGGCAACACGTCGGCGCCGTGGATAACCTCGGCATCAAGCTCACCAAGAATGACCCACTCGCAAAAGACCAGCACCACTACATCAAGCTCGATCTCGTCGCGCAGGTGGCCGACAACAAAGTCACCCTGAACGTGCCGGCAGCGGAAGCCATTCCGCTCGAAAAGGCCGTCGAAAACTAGCACGAACGAAAGCAGGGGCGCTGCGCATCGGAACAACGTCTAACGCTTGTATGCGTGCGAATCTCCCTCTCTGGGCAGCCCCCCTGCTTTTCACTCTGGCCTTCGGCGCGGCCGCGCAGAAGCGCAAAAACCCGGAACCCGGCTACGCCACCTCTCCCGCACGCGCCACCGTCCTGCACACCGCCAATGTGTACGCCGTCGCCGATCCCGCGGACCCGCCGCTGGCTACCGTTACGCCCGGCCACGAGATCGTCATCAATCAGAAAAACGGCCCCTGGGTTAGCGTCTTCGCCAACACCGACACCAAAGAAGAAGACCCGGAAAACAAACCCGAGTTCGAAGATCCCAACACCCATCCCGACCCCAGCTCCGGCTGGATTCGCGACAAGGGCATCGTCGGTCCCAGGACTCCGCAAGGCGACGTACTCCTCTTCGGCGCTGCCGCCGATCTGGAAGCCAAAGCCGCCGAACCCCACGCGCCCAAGGACGCCGCTAACGACGCCGGCCTTTTGTACCGCCGCGTGTGGGAGTACTTCCCCGAATCCCCGCTTGCGCCCGAAGCCGCCTTCCGCTCCGCCGACATTCGCTGGCAGATCGAAAAAGCCGACAACAGCACCCTGCCCAGCGCCCGCGAACAGGATCCCGTCCTTCGCCCGCAACTCTACGAAGGCCAACTCAAGCGCGTCATGAAGAATTACCCTAACTCCCCTGACGCCGCCAAAGCCGCCTTCGACCTGATCGACAACAGGGTTTGCGGCGATTGGCAAGGCCTGCCCAAGTGCCCCGAGCTTGAGACCAACCTTTATCTCAAATACGCCGACCACTACCCCGGCGGCCCGAAATCCGCCGAAGCGCTTTATGACGCCGTTTATCGTCAGGGCGCGCTGGTTTCGATGTATCTCGTCGACGACAACAAAAAGCGCTCCGAAGCCGCTGCCAAAACCTGCCAAACAATCGCCGACCGCCTGCGGCAGGATTACCCGCAATCCGACTACACCAGCCGCGCCCAAAGCATCGCTTTCCGTGTCAACCAGGGCATCTCTGTTTACGGTAATGACCGCGACTAAACGTCTTTTTACCGGACCTTCTTCAGCAAGCGATCCAACAGCTTCACTACCGCCTTTGGGTTTTCCAAAGGCGGCACATGCCCCGAACCCTTGATCGCCACACGCTCATAAAAGCCCGTAAAGAGCTCTTTCTGCTGCTCCGAAGCTTCCGGCAGCACACAATGGTCGTCCGTACCATAACCGAAAACTGTGGGCACGGCGATCGTCGCCTTGGGTTTCGCATCCAGCACGGCTTGCCGGTCCGCATACGCCTGCTTGCCCAGCGAATTGCCCCAGCGGTGCCGGTAGGAATCGAGAACGATCGTGGCAAACTGCGGGTTATCCCAGGCCGCCGCGATGCTCTCAAATTGCCGCTGCGTAAAGCGCCAATGCGGCGACCAGGCCCGCCATATGCGTTCGCACAGGGCATGGGCATTTTCCCGCAGCGCTTTTTCACCCTGCGCGGTTTGGAAGTACCACTGATACCAGTAGTTCTGCGCCTGTTCCGGCGGCAGATCGGCTCCGCCGTACATGACGTAAGGGCTCGAAAGCGCAAGGTGCGCCACGACTTTTTCCGGTGCCAGCACACAGGCGTCGAAGCCGGCTCGCGCGCCCCAATCATGTCCAACGATCGCGAAGCGTTGCAACCCAAGCGCATTCGCAAACACCAGCACATCTTCCGTCAGCGCCGCTTCCTGCCCCGAAACAAGGTTCTCCTGTGTGACCCGCGTCAGCCCATAACCGCGCATCGAAGGCACAATCAGCTGCAAAGTACGCCTGGCCGGCTCTAATAGCTTCACCACCTCATCCCACACGTTGGCCGCATACGGAAATCCATGCAGCAACAGAACGGGCAGCCCATCCTTGGGGCCGAACACGCGATAGCTGAACGTAACGCCGGATGTTTGCAAAGACCGCAGCTCACTCATGCGCCATTGGATGCGCACGCCCCACGCTCCTCCGCATCCTTTGTTGTCATTCCCGAAGGGAATCCGCGCCGCCTTGTTTGTCATTCCCGAAGGGAATCCGCGTTTCCGCCGACACACTCACCCCTGTGCCGGTGCCGTTGCCGAAGTCAGCCGCAACCGCCGCAACAACGGCGAAATCGTCAAGCCCTGCACCAGAATCGAGAACACCACGACCACATAGGTGACCACCAGCAGTTCATTGCGCTGCAAACCCTGCCCGCTCGGCAGTGAC
>CAXTRN010000281.1:0-3800 GCA_964246645.1 uncultured Acidobacteriaceae bacterium | reverse complement strand
CGGCGACGGCAAACGGCTCCAGGGGCCCCGGGACGCCGCGATTGACCCAAGCGATGGCAAAACGCAGACCCGTGCGCAACCGCACCTCCGCTTCACGCGCTGTGACGGAGCGGCCGACCGCGACGTCGACCCCGCTATGCCCATATCCGATCGTCCACACACCTCCCTCATCTTGGTAGGCGGCAAGCCGCAGCCCTTCGAAAGTTTTGGTAAGGGAAAATCCCGCATCACTATATCGAAAATTCTGCATGGCGCGCCTCCTGGCGTGTTAAACCGCACGAGTCGTAACACCCTCGTGTGCGTCGAATAAAGAAGCAACGCCCCGCGGAAGCGGCGTAAACTGAAGGCTGCGATCCGTTGCGTGGCCGCAGACAGAAGGGCTCTTGCCTTTCCCGGCTGCAACGGAGCACCCATGAACGGAGCTGAGAAACCCTTGGCAGAAGCGATGTACGACCTTGTTGTCCTCGGCGGTGGCCCCGCCGGTTACACGTGCGCCATTCGCGCCGCGCAGCTCGGCCTGAAAGTGGCCTTAATCGAGAAAACCGACAAGCTCGGGGGAACCTGCCTGCACTGGGGTTGTATTCCGACAAAAAGCATGCTGTTTTCCGCCGAAGTGTGGGATCACCTCAAGCACGCGACCAGCTACGGCATCGATGGTGTCGACGCCCCGCGCGTGAATTGGGACAACCTCATCAAGCGCAAAAATGACATCACCATCAAACACACCAAAGGCCTTGATTTCTTGATGAAGAAGAACAAGATCACCGTGGTGCGTGGCCACGGCCGCCTTCCCGGTCCTGCTCAGGATGGCGTGTGGTCGGTCGAAGTTACCGACGAAGACAAAGCTCAGAACCGTGGCCGTGACGCGCAGGCCGAAGGCTACGCCATGCAGACAAAAACCGAGGTGAAGGGCAAAAAGCTGGTCCTCGCCATGGGTTCCGACGCCCGCATGCTCCCCGGCTACGGTGCCGATGACACCCTGATGACCAACATGCAGATCCTTACGCTTCCGGCCATGCCGAAATCGATGATCGTCATCGGCTCAGGTGCTGTCGGCGTCGAGTTTGCTTCCGTGATGAACAGCTTCGGTGCCGAGGTCACCATCATCGAAGCGCTGCCGCGCATCGTCCCCGTCGAAGATGAGGAAGTCTCTAAAGAGCTCGCACGGCAATACAAAAAGCGAGGTATCGGCATCAACACCTCGTGCAAAGTAGAAAAAATCGACAAAAACGACCACGGCGTTGCGGTGACCTGGACCGATGCCGCCGGAAAGCAGCAAAGCAAGCAAGCGGAAAAGGTCCTTGTTGCGGTGGGCCGCGCTCCGCGCACCTATGACGCCGGCCTCGATAAAATCGGCCTCGCGCTCGACCGTGGCTTCGTTCCCGTAAATCAATGGATGGAAACGCAATACCCCGGCCTGTACGCGATCGGCGATATCGTCGCGGGTCTGCCCCAACTCGCACACGTCGGCGCCATGGCCGGCATCGTTGTCGCCGCCAAGGCCGCTGGAAAATATGCGCGCCCCGTCCGCAAAGACCGCGTTCCCGGCTGTACCTATTGCGATCCGCAGATCGGCAGCGTGGGCCTCACAGAAGCACAGGCCAAAGACAAGGGCTATCAGGTGAAGGTCGGTAAATTCCCCTTCGTCGGCAACTCCAAAGCCACCATCCTCGACGCCCATGACGGCTTCGTTAAAGTCGTCTCCGAGGCGAAATATGGAGAAATCCTCGGCGTTCACATTATCGGTCCTTCCGCCACTGAACTCATCTCGGAGTGCGTCACAGCCATGGAGCTCGAAGCCACCGTCGAAGAGATGATGTTCACCATCCACGCACACCCCACGCTGTACGAGTCGCTCCTCGACGGTTTTTCCAGCGTGGAAGGCATGGCCATCAACGTATAACCTGCAGCGGAGACTTCGAGCACGCTCCGTGGATCGCAGTCTCCGCATCTCGATAGCTAAGCCAACGCGTCCGTGATCCTTCAGCTCCTCCAACTCGGCCGCATTCCTTACATCGAAGGCCTTCACGTGATGCAAGCCGTCGCCGCGGCGCGCAAAGCTCAGGCGGTCGGCGACACTCTGCTGCTCATGGAACACCCTCCCGTGCTCACGCTGGGCCGCAATGCGACACGCGCCAACGTCCTTGCCACGGATGATCTGCTCGCACGCAAGGGCGTCGACATCCATGAAGTCAACCGTGGCGGCGACGTCACCTACCATGGCCCCGGCCAACTCGTCGGCTATCCCATCGTCGACCTTCGCGGCGACCTCCCCGGCAAACGCGGCCCGCATCTCGGTCCCGTCGACTTCGTCCGCATGCTCGAAGATGCCCTCATCTTCACCTGCAACGACTTCGGTGTGCCCTCCCAACGCATCTGCAAACGTACCGGCGTTTGGACCTATGCCGGTGGTTCCATCCTTGAGAAAAAGCTCGCAGCCATCGGCGTTCACGTCTCTCAAGGCATCACCACGCACGGCTTCGCGCTCAACGTCACCACCGATCTTCGCGACTTCGATTGGATCGTCCCGTGTGGCATCACCGACCGCGCCGTCACCTCGCTCGAACTGGAAGCAGACCCGGCGCACCAGCCCACCCTCGCCCGCGCCGCCGATGCCGTTGCCCGCAACTTCGGCCGCGTCTTTCAAACGCAAATTCTTGCCACACCCACTCTCGAAGCCCTCCTGCAGCACAGCCTTACCCCGGCCCGCTCCCCACATTGAACGATTAGCGCACCGCGTCCCAAGCCAGCCTCACGCCCGGCTTCGTATAATCCAACCGTGCGCCGTCACTGACCGCCCCCGGAGAACTGCCGCAATGCCGACCGAAGTCCTCATGCCCCAGATGGGCGAATCCATCACCGAAGGCACCCTGACCAAATGGCTGAAAAAGCCCGGCGACACCGTCGCGCGTGACGAACCGCTCTTTGAAATCTCTACCGATAAAGTCGACGCAGAAATTCCCTCCCCCATCGCCGGCACCCTCGGGGAAATCAAAGTCACCGAAGGTTCCACCGTGGGCGTGAACACCATCGTCTGCACCGTCAGCGAGAGCAACGGTGCCCCCGCCGCGTCCGTCCCTGCCCCACCTGAAACGGCAGCGCAGTCCGTGACCAAAGAAGATACGGTCACCCCTTCCGCCGAGGCGACCTCTCTTCGGGACACCGCCATCAACGACGGCCAGGGAGCCCCCGCCACCCCACAAACACCTTCCGCAAACCCTGCACCCGCGTCCGGCACAGACGTACTTATGCCGCAAATGGGTGAATCCATCACCGAAGGCACCCTTACCAAGTGGCTGAAGA
Organism: uncultured Acidobacteriaceae bacterium; assembly: GCA_964246645.1. Classification (GTDB taxonomy): domain Bacteria; phylum Acidobacteriota; class Terriglobia; order Terriglobales; family Acidobacteriaceae; genus Granulicella. The sequence goes on along the minus strand of CAXTRN010000281.1, from coordinate 497 downwards.
AGGTCGGTGACACCGTCGCTCGCGATGAGCCCATCTTCGAAATTTCTACCGACAAAGTCGACGCAGAAATTCCTTCCCCCATCGCCGGCACCCTCACCGCAATCAAAGTTCCGGAAGGCTCCACGGTTTCCATCAACACCGTCGTCGCTGTCATCGGCAGTGGCACCCCGGCAGCTGCATCGGCAGCTCCAAAAACCACCGCACCCGCTGCGGGTGCCGTTTCTGCCAATTCCACCCCCGTCGCCATGCAAACCGGCAATACCCCTTCCACCACTTCACCGGCAGTTGCCGGCAACGACTCGGCCACGCAAGCAGAGCCGCAGCGTTCCTCACCGCTTGTGCGGAAAATCGCCGCAGAAAACAACCTCGATTTATCTGCCGTCTCCGGCACCGGCGCCTCCGGTCGTATCACCAAGCAGGACATCCTCGGGCACATGGAAAATCGGGAAAGTGGCGTAACTCCGAAACCTGCCAGCCCCCAGCCCGCGTCCTCGCCC
>CAXTRN010000280.1:0-3807 GCA_964246645.1 uncultured Acidobacteriaceae bacterium | reverse complement strand
GGGCGCGGTGCGTTCGTTGCGCGTGCAGGGGCGCACGTTTTCGGCGCAGTATGGCGGCACCGGGGCGGTGCTGGCGGTGAGTTCGCGTAGAGGGGAAAGCCGGTTGCGGGGCAGCGTGTTTTTTCAGGCACGCGAAAGCGGATGGGCGGCGGCGAACCCCTTCGCAACGGCGGTTCGGTATCGCGACGGCGTGGTGAGTAACGAACCGGTAAAGCCGGCGGACGGGGTGCTCCAATTTGGGGGAGCGGTGGGCGCCCCGCTGCGCGTGCCGGGGATGCCGCGCCACTGGCAGGCCGGCATTTTTGCTACAGCCGAAGGGCAAGTACGGACGCAAACACTGGTTTCAACACCGGCGACGGCCGGGTTTTTCAATCTTTCATCGACACAAACAGCGTTGCTGGGGACGCGCGGCGTGAGTGCGGGCGCCACGCGTGCAGCCCTGGATTACCTGAACGGGCTGACCGGCGAGGCGGAAACGCATACGCCGCGGGTGCTGGGGTTTGCACGGATCGATGTGGCGCCCCGCCCCGGAGAGCAGGTAAGCGGGAGCGCACAACGGCAGCGGCAAAGCGCACCGGTGATGGGCGGCGGACAAACCGCGGACGGGGTGTTTGACCGCTCACTCGTCGATTTGGCCCGTAGCGAAGTGCGGGTGGAGGCGTACACGGGATATTGGCGGCACAGCTTTGGCCGGCGTGCGGGAAACAGCCTGCACGTGCAGATGGCGCATGATCTCGAGTTCGAAACGCCGCAAACGCCTTCGACGAGCGAGCCTGCGATTGGACCGGGCGGCTTCGCGCCGCAGGTTTCGATTCAGCCGGAGGGCTTTCGGTACGGGACGCCGGCCAGTCTGGGGCGGGTGGCGTATCCGGACGAGCGACGGGTAGAGGCGGCGGAAAGCTTTGAAGCGCGCTGGGGGCGGCACCTGGTCACCATGGGCGGCGACTGGAGCCGGTTGCACGATCGGGTGCTCGCGGCCACAAATCTTGACGGATCATTCTTGTACGACAGCGGGAATACAGGAGGGCATGCCGGCGGGCTGGTGGACTGGATTACGGACTACACCTTTAACGTGCATGCGTACCCCAACGGCGGGTGCCCGAATATTGCAGCGCCGGTTCACGATTTTTGTTTCCGCAGTTATTCGCAAAGCTTTGTGGGCGCAGCGACGGCGTTTGTGACACATGAGGCTGCGGGGTTTGTTGAGGATTCCTGGCGTGCGCGGCCGGATATGGTGGTGACGTTTGGGGCGCGGTACGATTATCTGCTGCTGCCCTTTCCACAAACGCCCAATGCGGTGCTGGATGCGGCGATGGCCGCAGTTACGGGGCCGGCGGCGGGGGCGACGGCGACGTTTCCTGAAGATAGAAACAATGTGGGGCCTCGAGTCTCCGTGGCATGGTCGCCGCATTGGAAAGGTTCCAGGCACCTGGTAACGGCTGAGGGCGGCTACGGCGTGTTTTACGGGCGGCTGCCCGGGGCGACCATCGATGCGGCGCTTTCCGAAACGGCGCTGCCGGGTTCAACGGAAAGCATCCGGATTTTACCGACGACGGAAACGGCCTGCCCGCAGGTGCTCAATCAGGGTTTTGGGTATCCTTGCGCCTTTTTAAGTGCACCGGTGGGTACTGTGGCTCGGACGAGCTCCGCGGTGCTGTTTGCGGGACGGTTCCGGCTGCCCACGATGCAGCGTGGGTCTTTCGCCCTGGAGCGGGAATTTGGGCGGAGGTTGTTTTTGCGTGGTGCGTATGCGACGGCGTGGACGACGCAACTGCCGGAAAGTGTGGATCTGAATATCGCTCCGTCGACGGAAACCGCGTCGTTTGTTCTGCAAGGCGGAGCTGGGCACGCGGGGCTACGGACGGGAGAGACGTTTGCCGTACCGCTGTACACAGCGCGGCGCACACCCCTGTTTGGTCCGGTGACGGCGCTGGTTTCGAATGCAAACGCGACCTACCACAGCGCGGAAGCCGAGGTGCGGTTGCAGCAGTGGCGCGATCTGGCGGTGCGGGGCAGCTACACCTTCGCGCGAGCCATTGACTACGGGCCGCAGAGTTCGCCGACGCCACGGCAGGACGGGCAGTTTGACCCATTCGCCAACGGGTATGACAAAGGGCTTTCGAGCCTGCAGTTTGCACACCACTTTGCGGGTGATCTGGTGTGGCAGCCTCGGGTGAGCAGTGGACCGAAGGCGTTGCGGGCGGCGCTTGGGGGCTGGCGATTGGCCGCCATCGGTACGGCGGGCAGCGGGGCACCGTATAGCTACGTCGTGTTCGGAGGAATGCGCTTGCTGGGTGGGCATGAATCGATCAACGGCTCGGGCGGCGCGACGTATTTGCCTACCGTGGGGCGGAATACGCTGCGCTTGCCGCCGCGCGGACGGATGGATGTGCGCGTGGCACGCGAGCTTCCACTCGGGCCACGGCTGCGCTTGCGTTTGCAGGCCGATGCCTTCAATTTGCTGAATACGGTGAACATCTCGCGTGTGGAAACGAGGGCGTTTTTGCCGGGCACACCGATAGGCGGAAGGACGCCGCTGATCTTTCAGGATGCAGCGACGATCGCTGCTGAAGGATTGAATACACCGGCGTTCGGCACCGCCCTCTCCTCCACCTCCGGGCTCAGCCGGGAACGGCAGGTGGAACTGGGAGGGCGGCTCAGTTTTTAAGCTTGTGTATTTAGGTTGCGGAATGAATGGTGGCGGGACCCGAAACGTAGCCCTCCGGATCAGGCGGTTTTCACTGGATGGAGCGCGGCACGGACTTTGTCGACGTGGGTGCCGTGGGTGCGGATGGCGTCGTGGAGGACTTCGCCGGTGACACCAAACTCTTTGGACCAGTACGCAATATCCGAGGTGAGCTTGGGGTTGATGATTTTGGGGTCGTGCGGACCGGTGGTGTGCTCCTCGTGGGGAGCGTGCGCGGCGTGTTCTTTAGAAGCTTGGCGGTGATTTTCGGACATCGGCTTTCCTCTTTCGCTGTTCTTGAAGGTTGATGAGGAAGCTTTGAGTTGGGATGCCAGGCTGGTGTTTTCCTGAGTCGCCACCCGTAGAGGGATCGGTTGTTGTGGGCAGGTGCAGCACTTTCCAAGGAGCGAACTGAAGTTGCAGAGGAATTATCTTGCGTGTGCTTCCTTTTGCTTTTAGGCTGCTCCTACATACCTTTTCATCCGTACCAATCCATCCTGTGTCGAGGTCCACGTGAAGCCCCTTGCCGGTGCGCTTGCACTGATGTTTGCCGTAGCTCAATCTTCCACCGCGCAGCAGAGCACTCCTGCGCCTGCCGTTTCACCGACGAGCCCTGTTTCGGCGCTGCCCGGCGCCATGGCTGCAAACGCGCCCGCCATGCCCAGCACGTTGCAAAATGGAACGGCCGTTAAGTTGAAGTTGACGGAGACTTTGACTTCGGCCTCGGCGAAGACGGGGCAGAAGGTACCCTTTGAGGTCGTGGAAGAGGTCGATGTCGATGGAGTGCCGGTCATTGCCAAGGGGGCGCAGGCCATCGGGACGGTAACGAATGCTGAGCCGAAGCGAGCCATGGGACGGCCGGGCAAGCTCGACGTCAATATCGATTCGGTGCGGATGATCGACGGCGAAAACGCGGCGCTGAGTGCGACCAAAAGCGAGAAGGGCGGCGGGCACACGGGTGCGATGACGGTGGGCATCGTGGGTACAGCGCTCGTATTCTTCCCGGCGGCACCGCTGCTGCTGTTCATCCACGGCAAGGACATTTCAATTTCCGAAGGAACGGACGTTACAGCCTTTGTTTACGGCGATAACAAGCTCGACATGGCAAAGTTTGCGCCGGG
>CAXTRN010000279.1:0-3880 GCA_964246645.1 uncultured Acidobacteriaceae bacterium | reverse complement strand
CGCGGCACACTGCTCACCATCACGCCTTTCACGGTGCTCTACGTCATCCCTTTTCTGGCGGACTGGAACGTTCCGGCGTTTCTCAGCAAAGTTGCCGTACTTTCCCTGCTGTTGTTGCCGCTCACCTTCAGTTGGGCCATCGTTCGGTATCGGTTGATGGACGTGGATCTCATCTTCAAGCGTGGCGTGGCTTACACCCTGGCGACGGCGGCGCTGGTGGGCTTGTACTTCAGCGTCATCGCGATATCGGCGGAACTGGTGCACGAGCACATCCAGCGACTCCAAAACCTGCGCATCTGGGGGTTGATGATCGCGGTGATCGTTACCGGGCTCGTGTTCGATCCGCTCAAGCGTGCCATCCAGGCCCGGGTCGATCGGCTGTTCGATCAGAAGCGGGTAAATTATCGCGAAACCCTGATCGACTTCGGCCGCCAACTCAACGCACAGACCGATCTCAATACCCTGGTCAACTCGGTCGTGGAGCGTCTGCACGGCACCCTGCTGGTAACCCGTGTCGCGGTTTTTCTCGCGGACGAGGGCTATTCGGTCCGGCGCCCGCGCTTCACCCTGGTTGCTTCCCACGGGCTTGCACCGTCGGTCGGCGAGACACCGCTCGATCTTGGCTTTCTTTCCGCCGCTCCGGGGGAGGGCTCCTCCCACCTGTTTTTCGAAGCGCCGCAATCGGTCCTCCGCCTGCCGGAAGCCCAGCGTGCCGCAGCCGCCACGCTCGATCTCAACTACTTCGTTCCTTGCCGTGCCGCTCGCTATGAGGGTGGCGGCCAGGGTACCGTCGCCATGCTCGGCCTGGGACGCACCCGCGACGGCGATTTTCTTTCCAGCGAAGATATGGAGCTGCTCGAATCGCTGGCCGGTTACATCGGCATCGCAATCCAGAACGCACAGCTGTATCGACGGTTGGAGCAAAAAATTCTGGACTTTGAGCGTCTTCGCGACTTCAACGAGAATATCGTCGAGTCGATCAACGTCGGCGTCTTCGCATTGGACCCGGAAGACCGTATCGAAAGCTGGAATGCGCAAATGGAGGCCATGCACGGTACTCCCCGCAGCGAAGCCCTGCGCCGTCCCGTGCGATCGGTGTTCCCGCCCGAGTTCGCCGATGAACTCGACCACTTGCGCAATGAACATGGTGTACATACCCTGTATAAATTCCGCTTACCCCTGCCGGATGGGGAGTTGCGCACCGCCAATATCACCGTCGCTCCCCTGCTCAACCGTGAGCTCGAAGACGTCGGCCGTATCGTCATCGTCGACGATATCTCCGACCGGGTCAGCATGGAAGCGCAACTCACGCAGGCAGAAAAACTCTCGTCCATTGGATTGCTGGCCGCCGGTGTCGCCCACGAAGTCAACACACCACTGGCAGTTATTTCGAGCTACACGCAAATGCTGGGTAAGCAATTGCGTATGGACGAGGGCGCACAGTCCCGGCTTGGCCCGGTGATTGAAAAAATCACGCAGCAAACCTTCCGTGCCTCCGAAATCGTCAATGGCCTGCTCAACTTTTCGCGTATGGGCACCGTCGAATTCGCGCGCATCGATCTCAATCAAGTGGTGCGCGAAACGGTTCTGCTGCTGGAACACCAGATGCGCTCTTCGGGCGTCGTCGTCGCTGTTGAACTGGAACCCGAATTGCCCGCAATCTCCGGCAATCGCGGCAAACTGCAGCAGGTCCTGGTCAACCTCATGTTGAACGCCAAGGATGCGCTTGCTGAGTGCCCCCAAGCGCGCATCACCCTGCAAACGCGGTGTTCTGCCCAACAAATCGAGCTGTCGGTCACGGACACGGGCACCGGCATGCCGCCGGATGTTTTGCGCAGAATCTACGACCCGTTCTTCACGACAAAGGTCCATGTGAAGGAAGGGCAACGCAAAGGAACCGGCCTGGGTCTCGCCGTCTCCTACGGCATCATGCAGGAGCACAGCGGCACGGTGGAGGCGACCAGCGAAGTCGGCCGGGGCACCACCTTCCGTCTGCTCTTCCCCACTCTCGACCCGCCACGCTCGTCCGCGTCGCGGGACACCACGGCTCGAAGCACTCTTCCTGCGGTTACGTCTCAGGAAGAAGGAACGGTTGTCCATGCCTGAACTTCTCTCCCCTGAGCCGGTCGCTGCACCGGAAGACCCTCGCGGCCCTCTTGCAAACAGCCTGCGCATCTTGATCATCGATGACGAAGCAGGTATCCGTGACTCCCTCGAAACCCTGCTCACACTGGAGGGCTTTCAGGTGGACCTCGCCGTCGATGGCCGTTCCGGTCTCGATGCGGTCACCCGCTCTCCTTACGATCTTTTGCTGCTCGATCTGGCACTGCCCGGCGAAAGCGGTATCGATCTGCTGCCACGGTTGAAGAACCTTGCCCCGAACCTGCCGGTAATTATGATCACCGCCTATGGCACGGTGGGCAACGTCGTGGATGCGATTCAGGCCGGGGCCGCCAATTTCGTTCAAAAGCCCTGGGATAATGAAAAGCTGCTCGCGGATATCCGCGCCGCGATCGGGCGCAGCCGCGCGGAGCAGGAGGTGCTGCAGCTCAAACGGACGCTGAAGCAGCGCTCTTCCTTCGAAAACATTGTCGGCAAAAGCGAACCGATGTTACAGCTCTTCGAGCTCGTGGAACAGGTGGCGCCCAGCCGGTCGACTGTGCTGATTCAAGGCGAAAGCGGCACCGGCAAAGAACTGATCGCCAAAGCCATCCACACCTACTCTCCCCGCAAGGATCGAGCCTTTATCCCGGTCAACACCGGGGCAGTCCCTTCGGAACTTCTGGAATCCACACTCTTCGGGCATGAACGCGGAGCCTTCACGTCCGCTGTCGCCGCCAAAAAAGGTCTGTTTGAAGTCGCCGACGGCGGTACCCTCTTTCTCGACGAGATCGGCACAATGACCATGGATATGCAGGCCAAAGTGCTGCGCGTTCTGCAGGATCGGCGCTTCATGCACGTCGGCGGCACGCAAGAGATCCAGGTGGACGTGCGCATCATCGCCGCGACAAACGTTAACCTCCAGCAGGCCGTGAAGGAAGGGCGCTTTCGCGAAGACCTTTTTTACCGTTTAAATGTGATTGCACTGGAACTGCCGCCCTTACGCCAACGCAAAGTCGATATTCCGCTGATCGCCATGCACTTTCTTCGCCATTTTTCCCAGGAAAACGGCATGCCCAAACGTGAACTTTCTATCGACGCCATGCGCATTCTGATGGACCACAGCTGGCCTGGGAACGTGCGCGAACTCGAAAACGCGATGGAACGTGCGGTCGTGCTTTCACGGGGCATTCAGATCACCCCGGATCTGCTGCCCGGGCAGTTGCGTGGACAAAGCTATTCCACCGCGCTGCTGGAAGAAAACACAAGCGCTTCCTTGTTCGATGTGATGGAAGAGATCGAGCGCCGCATCATCGCGGACCGCTTGGAGCGTTGTAACTGGAATCAGACGGAAGCGGCTGAATACTTCCGCATTCCACTGTCCACGTTGAACCAGAAAATCAAACGCCTTAACGTCGAAGTGAAGCGACGGCACCGCGACTAAGCGCTACCGGCCGCTCCGATCCTTTGTGGGGGCTGCCTTTACGGGCTTCCCCGGTAAGGTGTCCTTTCCACTCGCAGCTTTTGCAGGCACAACGACGATTGGCCGGGCGTCTGGCGTGCCGGACGACGAAGCAGCTTTGGGTGGAGCCGGTCCTGAAGCGCTCGTCTTGGCTGGGGGTGTTTTCACCGGCATCGTCTTTGCCGAGCCGGGTTTGGCTGAGCCGGGTTGCGCCGGGCTGGGTTGAGTTGGGCTGGATTTGGCTGGGCTGGATTTCGCCACATTCGGTTTCACTGAACTCGGTTTCGACGCCACAGCCGGTGACTCGCCTTTGGGTGC
>CAXTRN010000278.1:0-3904 GCA_964246645.1 uncultured Acidobacteriaceae bacterium | reverse complement strand
GATGTGCTCAATCAAAGCGAGCTCGCCGGAGCCGGCCGTTGCCGCTGTTTCTTTACCCGCTCGCCCGCGTGTCATCGCCCCAGCATAGCTGGACTTCTTTCCCGCATTTCTTTTTCGCCCGCTTTAATCCGTCCTTCATTGTTTTAGCTAAGTAGCTGATTTAAAGTGCCCAATGATCCTGAACTGGACGCCGTCTCAGTTCCTTTTCAGGGTTTGGGCACGGGACTGCAACATTCGGCGCGCTCTTGACGTCCCATGGTGAAGACGGCTTTCCATTTTCATGTTTTGCCCAGCTATTTATCCGATCCGATTCATGCATTCGTAACATGGAAGACTTCTGGACCTTTTTATGCGCAAACGATACATCGTGTATGTCACGCAAGGAACAAACGGCGATGTCGATCGCGTGTCCATTCCCATGCGCTATGTGTACGTCTTTGTAGCTTCGGCGCTGGTAGGCATGTTCACGATTGCGGGGCTGGCCGGGTCGTACGGTCGTATGCTGTCCAAAGCCGAAGGTGTGAACCATCTACGCGACCAGCTTGCTTCGAGCCGCTCCGATTATCAGCACCTGGCCAAGACTGCACATGAGCGCGATGTGCAGGCGGCCAGCCTTGGCTCGTTGGCGAGCGAGGTTTCTGCAATTTACGGTCTCACCGCAGGCCGGCTCACGCTTGTGCATGGACATGCGTTGCGGGCGGGCAAGGCCGCGGCCGCCGAAGCCGCCAAAGCGCCTTTGAAGACCGATACCGCGTTCAACGATGACAGTTATTACAAGTCGTTGGACACCTTTTACGCCCTGCGCACCACGGCCGCTGCCGGCATCGCACCCCCGGCGCCGGGGTTGAATCCAGGTTTGGGCGCGGCAGGAACGCTGGGAGATTTTGCCGCCAGCGTCGGGCTGGGGAACGAATCGGGCAGCGGCTTGGAAGCAGGTCTGGGCGGAGGTTTGGGAGCGGGTTTGGGCAGCAACGTGCCCGATATGTGGCCAATCCTTGGGCCCATCAACTCCGGCTTTGGCGAGCGGGAAGATCCCATTCTCGGCCTGGGCACGGGCGAGTTCCATAAGGGCGTCGATATTGGTTCACCCGACGGCACGCCCGTGCACGCGCCTGCCGACGGTCGCGTGATCAAAGCCGCCATGGGCAATGGCTATGGCCGCGAGATTCAGCTCGATCACGGCAATGGCATTGTTACGGTTTATGGGCATTTGCAGGGATGGAATGTGACTGCAGGGCAGACGGTGGTCAAGGGCGAGGTTATCGGTTTTGTCGGACACTCCGGACGCACGACCGGTTCGCATCTGCACTATGAGGTGCAGGTGCGGGGCACCGCTGTCAATCCCCACCGCTATTTGCGCACGACCATGGCTCAGTTGGGCGGCAGTTCGGCGCATGGTGGATAACTGGGCCCAACCTTTGAGATACGGTTCGCTTGCGGAGTTACAGAAGGGCTACACTGGTCGCTATGTTGTTTTCGGAAATTTTGCGTCAGCTTGATGCGGAGCTGGAACGTGTCAAGGCCATTCGGACGGTGATCGCCGGTTTGGCCGAACCTTTGCCCATTGAAAAGCACCTGCACCAATTTGCCGGCTCCGCTGAGCTCACAAAGCCGGGCATGCTCGACACGGTGGCCGCCGCCGCAGCAAAGATGGCAACGCAAGATGCAGCACAGGCCGGCGCGCCATCGCCGACCGAGGCCGTGCCGGTGACGAAGTTGCCACCCAGCCGGCGCGCCCGCCAGCCGTATCAGGCGAGGGTGAAAGTTCAAGCAAAATCCGAACCGCGGGCGTTGACCTCCACGGTGCCGACGGGGCCGGTCATCATCTCACCGCAAGCGCTTGCCCGGGAACGCGAACAGCGTGCCGGCAAGGCCGCGCAGGAGGTGCAGGAGGCTGCTGCCGCCGTTTCGCCCAGTTCGCTCGCGCAAGCCTTGGCGGCTCGTTGGCTCACCCCGGGACAAAGCGCCTAGAAGCCGTACTCACCTGTAGTTTGATAGTCGATCGGTCGGGCTGGCGAAGCTGTCACCCCGATAGGTTGGGTTCTGTTACCGCAGTGGTGACAGTTGCGGTTCCGTCGCTGCCGCGGCCAATCCGCCGTTTTACCATTTGCAAAACATCGCATATTGCAATAACATCATCGCAGATTGAAATGAAACTGAGCGACAAACTTCGGTGCCTGCGGGAGATAGAGGGCAGCTTACGCGGTCTCGATCGCGCTCTCACGCAAAGTGAGCTTGTGCGTGCTTTGCGCGATGAGTTGGGTGAACCGCTCAGCCAGAGTTATCTCAGCCAGATCGAATCCGGCGCGCGGCCGCACCTCACCAACGCGTCACGGCTGTTGTTGGCACGTTTTTTCAAAGTGCACCCGGGGTATCTGGTCGATGATCCCGAGGGTTATCACGCTGAATTGGTTTCCGACATACGCGAAACGGTTACGGCCGATAGCAAGCTCGATGCGTGGCTCGCGGGCGGGGCGGAGCGATTTCGCAAAGATCCGGAGCTGGCCGAGGCCTTAAGCGCTGTGGCTCGGCATGAAGATTCACGCGGATGTTTGCTGCTGTTGGAAACAGTGCTGCAATCGCCTGATCTTGCCGAGCGGTTGTTTGATCTGTTGCGGCCATCGTATGTGGGGGTAGGATTGGGACGGGCTTCGAACGGCCCCGATTTTACGGAACTCGCCTTGAAAGATCTTGCCCCGAAAGACCCCGCCCCAAAGGACTCCGGTTCTGCTGCAACACCTTCTCAAAAGGGAGCTGTTTCATGAACACCGCTACCATGCATCTTGATTGGACAGCCATGTACCTCATCTGCTTCGGGGTCGGTCTGGGGCTAAGCCTGTTTGCCTTTGCGGGCAACTTCCTGCACTTGCACATCGGCAGCTTCCATCTCGGCGGGCACATGGCCGCTAAAACCGGAGCGCATGCGCAAAGCGGTGCCCTGGCCCCGGTCAACGGGTTTACCCTGGTGGCGTTTTTATGCTGGTTCGGCGGCACGGGCTACCTGCTTTCCCACGGCCATGTGTTCACGTGGACGCTGGTGATGGGTTTTGCCATGCTGAGCGGATTGGCCGGCGCCGGCCTGGTCTTCTGGTTTCTGGTCAAGGTGCTGCTGCCGCGCGAACAATCGCTGGAACCTGCCGATACGCCCATCATCGGCGTTCTTGGACGCATCAGCGCACCGGTAGCCGGGAACGGGATCGGTGAAATGCTGTATAGCCAGAACGGCGCGCGGCGGGCGATGCCGGTGGCGGCCGATGACGGCGTCTCCATTGGTCGCAATGCGGAGGTGGTGGTGCTGCGTTATGCGCGAGGCATCGCTTACGTTCGTCGTTGGGACGAGATGCAGCAAAGCCTGTTGGGCGATACGCCGACCACGCACAGTACCGACCTCAACGCGGATTAAAGCTGCGCCCCGAAGCCGTACAAAGACCGGACTTACGTCCTGATGAGCTGAGTTCGTCGCCGCACCTGATCGCCGCACCTGATTTCAGCGGAGCGGTTCCTGCTGCACGTTTGTTCACACCCGAAAGCACCTTTACGGAGAAAGACAGTCGATGATTTCCCACACTGTAATCGTCGTTGTTGGCTTGATTGTTGCCTTCACGTTGTTCCTGATGGCGGCCTTGGCGCGCTTGTTTCGCAAGGCCGGTCCCAATGAAGCGCTGATCGTGTATGGCATGCGTGGGCAGCGCGTCGTCAAAGGCCATGGCACCTTTATCTTTCCCATGGTCGAGCACGCCCGGCTGCTTTCGCTCGAGTTGATGAGCTTCGATGTCGCGCCGCAGCAGGATTTGTACACGCGGCAGGGTGTCGCCGTGACGGTTGAAGCCGTTGCGCAAATCAAGGTTCGTTCCGATGCGGAATCGATCATGACCTCCGCCGAACAGTTTCTTTCGAAAACGCC
>CAXTRN010000277.1:0-3924 GCA_964246645.1 uncultured Acidobacteriaceae bacterium | reverse complement strand
TCTGGGGTTAAGTGCCCCCTCTCCCTCAGACTTCTATGAAATTCTGCCGTTTCGACCGGAGTTGATTCATTAGTGGCATGTCGAAAAGACAAATAGCTACGCCAGAAGACAAATAGCTACGCCAGGCCTGTGGGCACATCCTTGGCAGAAAAGCTCGAAGCTGTCCCTTCTTCCGCATCCACGCCCACCCTTCCCGCATCTACGCACTCATACGACGGGTCTTTGCGCATCACCCCATCCGTCGCCGGAACAGGAGAAGCATGCCCAGTCAGCAGGAGGTACGGTGGTCGCAGTTAAAGGTCGGCATCCTTGTACTCGCCTCGCTTGCCCTGCTTGTGTTCTTTCTGTTTCTGCTGACCAGCGCCGGCGGTGTGACCGCCTTCAATAAACCTTTCACCGCGGTTGTGTATTTCGAAAACGCACAAGGCCTGCGGCTTGGAGCGCCCGTCAATTTGCAGGGTGTTGCGGTTGGCGAGGTGAAACGGGTGCAGATCAGCAACGATCCGGCGCGCCGGCTCACGCCCGTTCAGGTGTTATTGAAGCTGAACCCCAAGTTCCAGGCCAGTTTGCACACCGACACCCGCGCGGCCATTGCCGCCAACGGGGTCATCGGCGACGCCATGGTCGAGTTGAACAGCCAAACCGCGAGCGGCCCCCAGCTGCAAAACGGCGATGAACTGCACACCATGGAACTACCCAGTATTGCCAGCTTTATGAAGTCCGGCCAAGGCACGCTTTCGCAGCTTAACGGCGTTCTTGCCAAGCTCGACAAGGTCGTCGACGGCCTCGCCAAGGGGACCGGATCGGCGGGGCAACTGCTTACCAACCCGGCGCTCTACGACGAAGCAAACGCCACCGTCGCCCAGCTTCACAGGCTGACGGTCGACCTGAACAACGGCCACGGATCGGCGGGCAAACTGCTCACCGATGACAGTCTTTACAACCGCTTGAACGATGCCGCCGGGCGCCTCGATACCCTCACCACCAACCTCAGCACCGGCAAGGGCACGGCGGGCAAACTTCTCACCGATGACGCGCTCTACAACAACCTGAATGAAACGCTCACCCGCACCAACACCCTGCTGGCGCAGGTGGACGCGGGCAAAGGCAGTATGGGGCTTTTGTTCAAGGATCAAGGGACAGCCGACCGGCTCAACGACTCCATCACGCAACTCGACACCATGCTCCGGGGCGTCAACGCCGGCAAAGGCACCGTCGGCCAGCTGGTCACCAACGACTCCGCCTACAACAATCTGAATAAGCTGTTGATCGAAACCTCCACGCTGGCGACGATGCTGCGCGAAGATCCAAAGAAATATCTGACGATCCACATGAAGATCTTCTGAGATTGCAAGCCACGTAGAGCGAGTCGGAGGCAGCCAGTCCAGCCGCCCGCTCCCCGCAGGCGAGTCACCTACCGATCCAGACAGCGGACCCACGTGGCGCACCCGTAGCCTCTTATCGCTACGCTGCTGGACGGCTCCTCGGTCCTGCCGCATGGGCAAAGCCGCCGAAACTTTTCCTCCGCCTTCCCCGTATTCCCAGCACTCACCTCTCTTCATCCGCTGTGCACACACGGGCCCAGGCCGTTTATGCTGTCCCCATAGCGACACAACCTGTTTCTTTTTCAAGGAGCCTCATGCGTAGTGTTTTTCCCGCCTGCCTGCTGCTGCTGGTCGCGCCTTTGCTTGTGGCCCCTGCCGTCGCGCAGCTGCCTGGTACCTCGATCGCCGTCGCTTTTCCTTCCCCTGCCAATGCCGCCGGCGATGCGTCCTCCGATGCCGCCGCCGGCCCCACCGCGATCCCGAAGAAGCCGATCTCCTTTGACCTCACCGCGCTCGATAAAACCGCTGATCCTTGCGTCGACTTTTATCAGTACAGTTGCGGCAACTGGAACAAAGCCAATCCCATTCCCGCCTCCGAGGTTCGCTGGGGTCGCTTCAATGAACTCGCCGATCGCAACAACTATTTGCTCTACACCGAGCTGAAACAGGCAGCCGATGCCCCCAAAACTCCGCTGCAACAGAAGTACGGCGATTATTACGCCAGCTGCATGAACACCGCCGAAGTCGACAAGCTCGGCAAAGAGCCGCTGGAGCCTGAACTGGCCCTCATCGCCGGCCTGCGCAGCACCAAAGACCTCGCCGCGCTCAACGTCGCCTTATCGAACCGTTTCGGCGGTGCGGAACTGCTCGGCGTCGGGGTGCAACAGGATCAGAAAGATGCTTCGCAGCAGATTCTCGGCACCGGCCAGGGCGGTCTTTCCTTGCCTGATCGCGATTACTACCTCAACCCAGCGCCCCGTTTTGCCACCCTGCGCGACGGCTATCTCGCCAACGTCAAGGCGACTTTTATCCTGCTCGGCGACACGCCCGAAGCCGCTGCCACCGAAGCCGCGGCAGTGATGAAGATCGAAACCGCGCTCGCGCAGGGCTCCATGGAACGTGTCGCCATGCGCGACCCCGCCAAGCGCTACCACGTGATGACCGTTGCGGACGCGCAAAAGCTCACCCCCGGCTACAACTGGAAGCAATACCTCGACGGCATCGGCATGGGGGCGGCCTCCACGATGAATGTGGTGTCGCCCGACTTCGAAAAAACGGTCAACACCGAGCTCACCACCGAGCCGCTCGATGCCTGGAAGAGCTACCTGCGCTGGCACACCGTTCATAGTGCGGCTCCCCTGCTGTCCTCGCCCTTTGTGCAAGCCAATTTCGATTACTTTCAGAAAACCTTGAACGGCCAGCAAGAGTTGCAGCCTCGCTGGAAGCGTTGCACGCGCCTGACCGATGCCGCGCTCGGCGAAGCCGTCGGCCAGGACTGGGTTCGCGAAAACTTCCCACCCGACGCCAAGGCCAACATGGAAAAGCTGATCAAAGCGCTTGAAACCGCGCTGGGGCAAGACATCCAGCAGCTCCCCTGGATGAGCCCCGCCACCAAACAGCAGGCCGAACTCAAGCTCGCCGCCATCACCGACAAGATTGGTTACCCGGATCATTGGCGTGACTATTCCAAGTTCACCGTCAAGCGGGACGATCTGCTCGGCAACGTCGAGCGCAGTGCCGTCTTCGAGCGCAACCGCAACCTCGCCAAATTCGGCAAACCTGTCGACCCGACTGAGTGGGGCATGACGCCGCCCACCGTCAATGCCTATTACAACCCGCCGCAGAACAACATCAACTTTCCGGCAGGCATTCTGCAGCCGCCGTTTTACGACTACAGCAAGGATGCAGCGGTCAACTTCGGTGGCATCGGCGTCGTGATCGGCCATGAGATGACCCATGGCTTCGACGACCAGGGCTCCAAATACGACCTGCACGGCAATGTGCGTGTCTGGTGGACCCCCGAAGACCTCGCCAAGTTCAAGGACCGCACCGAATGTGAGGCCAAAGAATATGACGGCTTCCAGGTCGCCCCGGGTCAAAATCTCAACGGGCATCTCACCCTCGGTGAAAACACCGCCGACAACGGCGGCATCCGCATCGCGTACCAGGCGTTGCTGAACACCCTGCAGGCGCAGAACGCATCCACATCCACCGAAACCGACGGGTTTACGCCGGCGCAGCGTTTCTTCATCGCCTTCGGTCAGGTTTGGTGTCAGAATGCGACCCCGCAAAGCGCCATCAACCAGGCCAAAACCGATCCGCACTCCACCGGCGAGTGGCGCGTCAAAGGAACGGTGCAGAACTTCGAGGCGTTCGGCAAGGCTTTCGGCTGCCATGCCGGCCAACCCATGATGCCGGCCAACGGAGGCTGCCGCGTCTGGTAAGCCTTCCCTTATCTGTCCGTTACGAACGAAAGCCCCGAACACCGCACAAGCGGATCGGGGCTTTTCGCTTCATAAAGAAACAAACGGTCCCAAGCTTTGTGATCTCGACCGGAGCAAGGTTGTCGTCTCGACCGAAGCAGACCGTTTCGGCGGCC
>CAXTRN010000276.1:306-3929 GCA_964246645.1 uncultured Acidobacteriaceae bacterium | reverse complement strand
GCCCAGATCAGGTGGGTCGCTGTGCCAGCCCTGAGACTCGGTAAAGGACCCAGCGCACGGAAAAACCGACGGCGTGCTGCACAAGGGCGATGGCGTGCAGAACCGGTTCGATCCGCGGTCCAAAGAGCCGCATCGCTGCCGTACCCACTGCCTCCTCCCCCAAGGCGCCCACCGCCTGCATGCGGCTGCGACCAGGGGTGGGGGCGGCATGGGTGTGCCATAGCAGATGCGTGTGCTCGAGCAGGAGGGCGGCGCGCGGCAGGTGCTCCGCAGAGCTGATTACCTCCACCCGACGCCATCCATGCGCGTCCAAAATGCTTTGGCTGTTGCGAATGTTTTCAAGCGTCGTCCGCGATTGGCCTTCTTCGAGGAGAGCCTCCGCCGGTATGCCGTGCGCCTGGGCGTACAACGCCATCGTGTGCGCCTCGACAAAGGCATTTGCAGCCGCACCGCCGCTCAAAATGATGTGCTGCGCGCGGTGCGCTTTGAACTCCAGCACCGCTTCGTTCACCCGCCAGCACTGCATCGGGGTGACCGAACCATCAAGCTCTGCCGGCGAGCCCAGCACCAGCAACGCATCCACCTGTGGATCGTTGTTGTTGCCCTTCGGAACATCCCGATACGTGCGATAAATGAAAGCCGCTGCCAACATGACAGCCATCAGCCCGACCCCAAACGCCACCGCGAATGGCGTTCTTTTCCGGCCGTACCGGTGCCGTCTTGTTCTTGTTGTCACACAGCCACCGAAGCAGCCGATGCGGCCAGCACCTGCGCAAGCTTTACGTACAGATCTACCGCGTCGAGAATCTCCGCTTTTTCGATACGCTCCTCAGGCGTGTGTGCGACATGGATGCTTCCAGGACCAAGCAGAAAGGGCTCACCCCAGTTCGTCAGGCTGGGAATATCGGTCGTGAACTTGGCAATCATCGTCGGAAAGCCCTCCAACGGGCGCATCTGCACGAACGGCAGCTCGAGCGAAAACTCTACCTCGCACAGTTCACCCACAGCCGCGACGATGGCTTCACGGATCGGCGCTGCAGGGCCCACCAGCCGCACCAGAATGTGCGCTTCAGCGGCGTCGGCGATCACATTTGGCGCACGACCGCCGGAAAGCAATCCCACATTGAGCGTGGCGTCGCCGATGCCGTCCACCACGGGCAACGCCAGCGCCTGCACGGCATGCAAGGCGCGCAAGAGCTTGTCGATCGCCGATTCGCCGAGCTCCGGATAGGCCGAATGCGCCGCTTTGCCGTGGGCGCGCAACTCTACCCGCAGCGCTCCTTTGGACGCCAAAGCCAGCCGGTTGTCGGTCGGTTCGCCATTAATCAGGAAGCGCGATCCAGGTGCCTGCGCATTTGCCACGGCAGCGCCTGCGGAGTCGCGCTCTTCCCCCACCACAAACAGCATGCCGATGCGAACGCCTGTCTCACGCAGCCGCCCCGCTGCAGCAATCTGTGCGGCGATGATCCCTTTCGCGTCGCAAACCCCGCGTCCATAGAGCGTCGTCGCGTCTTCCCGGCACGGCCCCAAAAACGGCGGTACGGTGTCCATGTGCGTCGAAAGCACAATCTCCGGCGGTGTTTCAGGCAATGTGGCGTAAAGGTTGAAGCGTGGCCCCGTGCCGCCACCCGGCGTGCGGGCCAGATCCGGCTGCGGTACCGGTTGACGCTCGACCGCCCACCCGTGCTCGTGAAGAAACTGTGCGAGGAACTCGCCCACCGCCCCCTCGTGGTAGGTGGTCGAATCGATGTCGACGAGCTGCCGGGTCAGTGCGATTGGGTCTGGGTGCATGCCCCCTCAGCATACCCTTTTGCCGTCGACCCTTGCCGCATCGGCCGCTGCTCACCGACGAGCGAGCGGCCAACCCACTTCAGCAATGTTGCCCTTGCTGCCGTTCGACCAATCCCATGTAGACACTCAATGTCGGATAAGCCAGTTCACTGGCGCGGGATACACTCAATCCAAGATGTCCGGACCCTTACCGCCGTCCTCGCAGGTCCTGACCATCGAGGACCTCCGCGGTCCCGCTGGCCGGCTCGAGGCGCTCTTGAATACGGGCAAACCTGATGCCCCATTCGCCGCGCTGGTGGCGCACCCGCACCCTCTCGGTGGGGGCACGATGCATAACAAAGTCGTCTACCACACGGCAAAGGCTTTCAGCGCCTTTGGCATCCCCGTGCTGCGGTTCAACTTCCGCGGCACCGGGCTGAGCGAGGGAGCTCACGACGAGGGCCGGGGCGAGGTCGACGACGTGCACGCCGCTCTCGATTGGCTTTCCACCCGCTTTCAGCGACCGCTGCTTTTCGCCGGGTTCAGCTTCGGGTCCAACGTCGGCCTGCGCGCCTGCTGCGGCGATCCCAGGGTTCACGGGTTGATCGGTACCGGCTTACCGGTACGTGCCGCCGGCCGCAACTACGAGTACAGCTTTTTGCCGCGCTGCGGAGCCGTGCCCAAGCTGTTTCTCTCCGGAGATACAGACGAGTTCAGTCCCAAGGGCATCCTTGAAAGCTACCTCACAGCCGCCGCTGAACCGAAGCGCATCGTGTGGATCGAAGGCGCGGACCATTTTTTCGCCGGAACGCCTGCCTCACCCGGATCCAAGCTGGAAGCCTTCGGCGCCGCCCTCCGACTGTGGCTGGCGGAAAACTTTGACCCGCAACAGTGACAACCGGCAGCGTTTGACCTCACTTTTGCGCATAAAACGACCGGGCCGCGGTGTTTGCCTCCGCGGCCCGGTCGATGCAACGACGAAAACAGGGCAGAGAACCTTACTCGCTCGCCTGCTCCGAAACCCCAGGATGCACCGCATCCGGCACATGCAATTTCATGCCGTTTTGCTCGGTCTTCAGCCGGATCGGCACCAGGGTGTTCCGTTTTTCACGATTGGCGCTGGCGTTGAAGCTCACAAGATAGCTTTCACGCATTGCTCCAAGAAACTGGTCGAAGTAGGGCTTCAAGCTCGGCGGGGTGATGCGTCCCTGGTAGAATGACTCGCCACCGGTCGCCTGGGCAACCTGCTGCAGGTAGCCTTGCCCACTGAAGTTCGCCAGTCCGCCCCGGATCCCGGCATCGCCGTAGTAGATCGAATACACCGCCACACCCGCCCGCTGCGCGTCTTCCTGCGCGGCTTGCACGTAGGGGCTGTCCTGGTTCAGCGGCGAAACGCTGCCGTTATACGGATCGACTCCGTTGGTGATCATCAGCACCATGCGTGCGCCGGTTCCCTGCCCCGGCCAGTGCTTTACAAAGTCTGAAAGCGAAAAATAAGGGCTCGCGCTGATGCCGGGCACGGTCAAAGGAATCCGCACGGTATTGGCAACCATGGCATGGTCAGCAGAAAATTCCGACGTCGCGCGAATGGTTCCATTCTGCATATACCCAACCAGCACCTGCGTACCGGCGGGCAGCGACTGAACGAAATGCTTCAGATCGCCAAGCTGCACACCGAAGTTGCCGCGCAAACCGTCATCCAGCAAAACGGCAACCTGCGCAGCATCGGCACGCACAGGCGCTACCGACGCAATCGCCGCTGCATGGCCGTTCACCTCCAGCTTCAAAGCCGCCGGATCAAGCGGTGCGTTGCTCTTGGATTGCACGTGGATCAGCGCCGTGGTGGGTACCGG
>CAXTRN010000276.1:0-296 GCA_964246645.1 uncultured Acidobacteriaceae bacterium | reverse complement strand
TCCTGCGCAAAGGCCGGAAGCGCCGCGGCGGCCAGCATGAAAGCGGAGGAAAGCAGGATATTTCGGCGTGTCTTCAATGTCAAAACCTCACATTGAGTTAGATGAAAGATTCCGCACAAAGTCGCGCTCCGCAGTGGGCAGACCACGTTTCGGCCTGCCCCACTGCAATGGTGATTTGCAGCAAGGTGGATCAGTCGCCGCCGAGCCGCACCTTCAGTCCGCCCCGCACCGTGAATGGCAACCCCGGATACCCAATCGGCCCGATGTGCTGATCATTCAGCAGATTGTCCAGCTGG
>CAXTRN010000275.1:0-3940 GCA_964246645.1 uncultured Acidobacteriaceae bacterium | reverse complement strand
TCGTAGGCACGAAGATCGTTCACGCGGCCGGGCGGTTGGTTGAAGTTGTATTCGTAGTAGCCGTCAAAGGTGTAGTTCAACGTAGCGCCGCCGGGCAGCGATGTGGGCAAAGCGGACACGATGGGAGGCGCTGTGCCGACAGAGGCTGCCGGGCTCGCCGCCTGCCCTGCGGCCGCGGCGACCGAAACAGGAGGCGCCGGCGATGAAGCAACTGCCGGGTTGGCAGAGGCTGAAACGCCCGGGGCATACGCTGGAGCGCTCGCCGCCTCTGGCTTGAGCGGTGAGTCGGGCGGAGCTGATGGCGTTGAGAGGGCGACGGGTGCCGTGGGTGTACTGGATATGGCGGGAACCACAGCTCCGACGGCTGCAACAGTTCCGACAGTTCCGAGGGCACCTCCGGCAGGCTCGCCATGCTCCAAGGCGTCCAGCCGCGCCGAAAGCCGCGCCAGTTCCATCCGAAGATCGTGGATCTCTTCCTGCCGGCTCGACCCGGGAAGGGATGGAACGGGGGCGGTCTGCGCAAAAAGGAGATCAGGGCAAAGTAGCAGCAGAAGGACAAGAACGAATCGCATAAAGGAGCCTCGGAGCGTTCCCTTCTACTCTGCCTGAGAGCGCCGCGAAAGTGTATGGTCCGGAGGAAAGCAGGTAGTTCAGGGAGACCTGAGCCGTCGAGGCCGTTCCCCGAAGGTGTAGGCGAAGGCGACCCGTTCGCGCCAGCTCCCAACAAAACTGGCATTTCCCAGGAGTGTCCGACGCCACAGTATCAGGAGACTGCCCTAAGATGACCTGTATGCAACTCGATCGCCTGCAAGCCGCTCTGCGCGAGGCCAAGTGTGACAGCTGGCTTTTTTACGACCACCATCATCGCGACCCCATCGCTTACCGCATTCTGGGGCTCGATCCGCAGAGTTTCATTTCGCGGCGGTGGTATTACCTTGTGCCGGCCTATGGCGAGCCGCGTAAATTGGTACACCGTATCGAAGCGGGCAAGCTCGACGCGCTGCCCGGCGCGAAACGGGAGTATTCCTCGTGGCAGGAACTCGAAGCGGGGCTCGCGGCTATGCTGGGCGGCGCCAATACGGTCGCGATGCAGTATTCGCCACGCAATGCCATCATGTACGTTTCCATGGTCGACGCGGGTACGGTGGAACTGGTGCGGGCCCTGGGCAAGCAGGTGGTCAGCTCTGCCGACCTTGTCAGCCAGTTTGAAGCCGTGCTGAGCGAAGCGCAGATCGAAACACATATTGAAGCGCAACGACGGCTGGACGCGGTGCTCGAAGCCACTTGGCGGCACATTGGCGAGACCACGCGCGACGGCAACAGCGGCAGTACCGACGAGTTCGCCATCGTGCAGTTTCTGCGGCAGGGTATGGAGATCGAAGGCCTTTGGACCGACCATGGCCCCAACGTGAGCGCCGGGCCGAATTCGGCCGATTCGCATTACGAGCCGACCCCGGACAGCTCACGCCTCATCCGCAAAGGCGATTTCCTCCTGATCGATTGCTGGGCGAAGCTGGCCGGTAAAGAAGAAGCGGTATGGTACGACATTACCTGGACCGGCGTGGTTGGGCGCGAGCCCAGTGAACGCGAGCAGCACATCTTCGCCACCGTCCGCGATGCGCGCGACGCCAGCATCCGGCAAGTGGAGGAGGCCTATCGCGACGGCCGGCCGATTGCCGGCTGGGAGGCCGACGATGCTGCCCGCGCGGTGATCCGCGAAGCCGGTTTCGGCCCACAGTTTACGCATCGTACCGGTCACAACATTGCCACCGAACTGCACGGCAACGGAGCGCATCTCGACAACCTTGAAACGCATGACGAACGCCTCCTGTTGCCCTTTACCTGTTTCTCCGTCGAGCCCGGCATCTACTTCCCCGGCGAGTTCGGCATCCGCAGCGAGGTCAACATGATCACCCGGCCAGGAAAGGCCCTCGTCAGTGGGCCGCGGCAGATGGAGTTGTTGCGTGTCGGCTAGGGTCCTTTCGCCGCGCTGCGAACCCGAAGCGATGTTGAGGGGCCTGCGCCGCTGCTAGAATCGAATAGAATTAAAGACAATGCCTGCCGTGACGACCACCCAGACCGAACGCGAGATCGCGCGTCCCATTCCGGGCGAACGCTCGACCCTGCCTGCCTTTGCCCTCGTTCTCGGCTGGTTGGTGCCTGGCGCGGGCCATCTGCTGCTGGGCAAATGGCAGCGCGCGCTGTTGCTCTTTGCCGCCATCGTCGGTATGTACGCGATCGGGCTCGGGCTGGGGGGCAAGATTTACGTCCCTAACACGGGTGAAGTGCTGGATATGCTCGGCTTTGCCGGTCAGCTCGGCATGGGCGTCCTTTACCTGCTGGCGCGCTTTTTGGGGCTGGGTGGCACCGCAGCCGCGACAACGCTGAACGACTACGGCACAAAATTTCTCGTCGCCTGCGGCCTGTTGAACCTGATTGCCGCCGCCGATGCGTATGCGCTTGCCAGCGGCAGAAAGGCTTCCTGAATGTCGGGTTTTCTGCAGCTTTCACAATTCAGCGCCGCTCTTCTTTTTGCCCTCTGCACGTCTGTCGTCTTCGGCATCACCCAGCGCGCCGAACCGAAGATGATGCTGCGCTTCGGTGCCTTCTGCTTTGTGTTATTCACGGGCGGCGTCATCGCCGCGAGCTGGCTCTTTTACCTGATCAAGCACTAACTAAACCAGCCTGTCCATAATGATGCTGTACGGTGGCGCGGCCACAGGCATCTACTGTGCCTCACCCTCGGCAAATGCTCTATTGCGGGGAGGCTGGCGGTGTTGTAGGTGTTGTGGGTCCGGTACTTGTCCCAAACCCGGAACCAAACCCCGCGCCAGAACCAAAGCCCAGACCTGAGCCTGTTCCATTCGTTCCCCCCGGCGTGTTCGGCTGCCCATTCAGCCCGGACCCGAAGCCCGAGGCCGGCTGGGAGCCTAACGCGCCGCCGCCCACACCGGCGTTTGTATGCCCCTTCTGATACAGCTGCTCGATGCGCGGATCGTACCAGAACTCCCAGCTCTCATAGGTAGCCTGCTGGTTGGGCGTCGCGATGGAATTGCCCGTTTTTGCCGTGCCCACACCGACGATGACCCCGCCACCGCCGCCGGTACTGCCGGAGCTGCCTGTCGTTCCACTCGCTCCGGTGCTGCCCCCTGCGCCAAAGCCGCCCGTCAACCCCGAGCTTGTACCGGCGCTTCCGAAGGTTCCGCTGTTGCCGTTCGCAACGCTTGCCCCGCCGAATCCACTGGCCAGCGGCGAGGTCGCGCCGATGGTCGATGTTCCGCCGGTTGACGTTCCGCCGATCGGTGTTCCCACCCCGGATCCCAAACCTGCGGCGGACCCTAACCCGCTGGAGGCGATGCCTCCCAGCTCCTGCCCGAAAAACCCCTTCACCGTCGTCTTCTGCTCGCCGAGATGGATGATGCGCCAATCGGCTTTTCCAGTCAGCGGATCGACATATTCATGACGTAGAAAGCGCACGTTGCTCGTTTGTTTCAGGGCATCGAGCGACGGCGGGTACGCGTGTGTCTTGCGGTAGTACAGGCGGATGGCACGGACATATGCCTGCGCGCGGCGTTCGCTTTCAAGCTCTTTATCGTGGCGGATGGACTTGGCAACCACCGGGGCCGCCACCGACAGGGCGATCAACACCAGTGCAACCAGCACGACGACCGCGACCAGCATGTACCCGTCGTCCGGGGCCGCAGGGTCGGAGGTAGAGGCTGGAAGGATCTTGTGGCGCACCATCGCGAGTCCTGTGCTGCTGGTTAGTGTGGCTGCTGGTTATTGCTGCTGCATGGGAAGCACCTGGGTGTTGTTGCTCACCAGATCGGTTACCTGCACGCCGGAAGACAGAATCTGACCGACCTTGTAGCGCTTTGCCACAATATCGCCGGTCCCCGCCAGGTATACGTCCTCGCCTGAAAGCAGAAAGGCCTGCTTG
>CAXTRN010000274.1:0-3960 GCA_964246645.1 uncultured Acidobacteriaceae bacterium | reverse complement strand
CCGGCCTCTGAAACATTAGATCTCACCCATCTGCTCAACTCCCTAGAAGTCGCATTCTCGTCAGTAACCCCGCCACATATCTTCACATGTTGCCTACCCCGATAGCCGCTCTTCGCTTCTACGTCGTTCGGGTCGAGGTATCTCTCGATGGTGCCTTCGAGCTCGCCGCGGGCTTCTTCCTGCGGCTGAATGTCGCTCAGAGCTCAAGAGAGGAGGGTGCTTGGTGAGACGACCACTGGACATGTCCAAGCACCGCAGCTTCATTCTTAGCTGGCTCAGTTGCCTTTTAGTTAGGCAGGAGAACGGCCATCGCGCCAGGCTCGGCCTCATAGGCCATTGCCTCTTGAATCTGGTCAAACCGGAACGTTATGCCAACCCGCTCCACGAGGTAGAGGCCGGCGACGCGGTGTGGTTTGCGCCCGGCGAGGTGCACTGGCACGGTGCCAAGCCCGGGCACACAATGGTGCATATGGCCATGCAGGCGTTCGATGAAAACGGGGTGAATGTGGTGTGGATGGAGCATGTCCGCGCGGAAAAGATTGGCGATTGATGAAACGGCGTTGATGGTACCGATCGAGGACGACACTCAACGTAGACCGGATGATATTTAGCACGCTAGGCTAAGCTGAAGGCCCTTGATGAGATCAGATATGTCCACAGCACCCACCATCGTCCCGTTCAAAATCGAGATTCCCTCGACCAAACTGGACAGCATACTGGAACGCGTTCGCGCGTTCCGGTGGGATGGCTGGAGCGAGCCGGCGGATGCGGGCGACTGGCGGTACGGTCCACCCGTCGCTTACATGCGTAAGCTCTGTGATTACTGGGTCAATCACTACGATTGGCGTCGTCACGAACAGGCGATGAACGCCCGGCAACGCTTTGTTACCAATGTGGACGAAATCGACATCCACTTCACCCACGAGCGAGGATCAGGTCTGAACACCACACCCCTGCTCATCGCGCATGGTTGGCCTTACTCCTTCCACTCCTACGATAGGCTGATCGATCAGCTCGCACACCCCGAGCGACATGGTGGAGATTCAGAAGAGGCCTTCACTGTAGTGGTTCCGTCCTACCCAGGGTATGACTTCTCGGGCCGCCCATCGCAGCCGATGGGCCCTCGTGCCATCGCCTTTCTATTCGACAAACTGATGGCAAAGCTCGGCTACGATCGCTACGTTGTGCACGGTGGTGATTGGGGAGCCCACATTACGAGCTTGTTGGGCTTTCATCTTCCACAACGAGTGTTAGGGATTCATTCCACAGCTCTGGCGCTGCGGGAAGCTGGGGCGGAGCAGCTCTCGGGGGCAGTTCCGACCGATGCCACGGAAGAAGAAAAGACCTTTGTGGCTTCGGAATACGCGATCTGGCAACAGGAAGGCGCCTACTCGCAACTGCATGCGACCAAGCCCGCCAAGCTCGGCTACGCGATGATGGATAGTCCGGTCGGCTTGGCAGCCTGGATCGTTGAGGCGTTTCACGCGTGGTCCGACCGCCGAGTCCGTAGCTTTGAGGAACTGTTCACCTTCGATCAGCTGTTGACCGAGGTCATGCTTTATCTGGTGACCGATGCGTTTCCGACCTCGACATGGATCTATGGCGCGAAGCGGCAAGAAGAGATGACGCTTCCGCCTGGCCGAAGAGTGACGGTGCCGACCGGGCTGGCTGCATTTCCCGATCCTGTGTTTCCTATGCCGCCTCGCGCCGTCGCGCAGCGATCGCACGATATTGTGCAGTACACCGAAATGGCTTACGGGGGTCACTACCCGTTCTACGAAGCTCCCGATCTGTTGATCGACGACCTTCGCCACTTCCGCAGACGTTTGGTTACCTCACTCTGATCAAGCACACAAAAGTCTCGAACTCGCAATCTCGTCAGTAACCCCGCCACACCTCTACATATTTCCGACCCCGATGTCGGCGCTTTTGGCTTCCTTGTCGTTCGGGTCGAGGTATCTCTCGATGGTGTCCTCAAGTACGCCGCGTGATTTCAGCAGAAAGTCGATGGCATCGCGGCCGGCGCCGAAGCCGCCGGGGTGTTCGGTTGTGTAGTGCGCCATCGCCTTCACTTCCGGCCGTGCATTGCTGACCGCAACGGCCAGACCCACTTTGCGCATCACCGGAAGGTCGATGATGTCGTCGCCGACGTAGGCGATCTCGTCGAGAGTGCAATTTTCGTCCTTTACGATCAGGTCCAGCGCTTCCACTTTGTAGTGCTGGCCCTGGTAAAGATGGTCGATGCGAAGATCTTTGGCGCGTATGCGTACCGCTTCGGAATCGCGCTTGGTTACCCAGCCGATCTTGAGCCCGGCCGTGTGCGCAAGCGCGATGCCCATACCGTCGTGCGCGGAAAAGGTCTTCACCTCGACGGCTTTGCCATCGGGACCGGGCATCACGGTGATGCCGCCATCGGTGAGGACGCCATCCACATCGAACAGCAGCACCTTAATGCGCCGGGCACGCTCCTCTGCTGTTGCCGAACTGCCGGTTGTGGCGCTGTCGGTTTTGGGGCTGCCGGGCGTTTCGGGAAGGTCGGGAAAAAGCATGTCGGCTTCTGCTTCGGGCATGTGGCCGATGATACAGGGGCCGATTGTGCATCCAACAGGCATCTGGAGTGAACGTTTCCCATGCCTGAAGTTCTCGACGCCGAGCCCGCAACCCAAACCGCACCACCGCGCGAAAGAGTCGTTCCGCCCATGCAGGTCAGCCTGAAACAGGCATTAACAGAAGCGCGGAAACACTTCGGCATCAAGGGCTTTCGTCCGGGCCAGAAAGAGATTCTGGAGGCTGTGTTTGCCGGCAAAGACGTGGTCGGCATCATGCCGACCGGTGGCGGCAAATCGCTCACCTATCAGCTGCCGGCGCTGTTTCTCGAGCATCCGGTTGTGGTCGTCAGCCCGCTCATCGCGCTGATGCAGGATCAGCAGGAACATGCCGCCGAGGCGGATATCGTCGTTGAAAAAATCGATTCGACTGTGGGGTTGAAAGACGCGCGCGAAACTTCTGAGCATATCCGGGAAGGCAGCTCGCAGCTTGTGTATGTGACGCCGGAACAGCTGGAAAACCGCGAGTTTCTGGAAAAACTGAAGCTTTCGGGCGGCGTTGGGCTGTTTGTGGTGGACGAAGCGCACTGCATTTCGCAATGGGGGCATGATTTCCGTCCCGCATATCTGGGGCTGGGGTATGCGCGCGAGCAACTGGGGTATCCGCCGGTGCTGGCGTTGACGGCGACCGCGACCGAAGAGGTCGTTGCAGAAATCCAGGCGGTGCTGCGCACGGATGATGCCGTGCTGGTCAATACCGGTTCGGAACGGACCAACCTGCACCTGGCAGTGCACCCGACGGTGAACAATGATGCGAAGCTGGCGCGCATCGGGGCGCTGCTGGAAAAAGAAGAAGGCACGGGCATTATCTACACCGCCAGCGTGCGTTCGGCCGATGAGCTGCACGACTGGTTGAAGGAGCATGGCATCGCGGTGGGCCACTACCACGGCAAGATGAAGACCAAAGAACGCGAACAGGTGCAGGAAGAGTTCATGCGCGGCGAGCACAAGGTGATGATCGCCACCAAGGCCTTTGGTCTGGGCATCGACAAGCCGGACATTCGCTTTGTCTACCACTACGAATTTCCCGATTCCCTGGAAACCTATGCGCAGGAGGCTGGACGAGCGGGGCGGGATGGTTTGCCCTCGCGGGCGGTGTTGCTCTACCGGCTGGAAGACAAGCGCATCCAGACGTACTTCATGGCTGGGCGGTATCCGAAGCCTCAGGAAGTGAGCGCCGTGCTGGAAGAGCTGCAGCTGGGGCGAAAGCTGCCGCGGGTGGAAAGCAAAGAAGCCGCCGATGCCGCCCAGGAGCAAGCCGTTCAAGAGCAAGCCGGTGCTTCGGAGTCACACGGAAACCTGGAGGATACGGCATCCAACGACACAGAAAAAGCGGCAACGCACGAGAAGACCG
>CAXTRN010000273.1:0-3982 GCA_964246645.1 uncultured Acidobacteriaceae bacterium | reverse complement strand
CCCCATCCTTGGCCATCTTCATCGCGAAAGGATGGCACGTGAACTGCGGCAGCGCCCACCCTATCCAACAACCGGAATCCCGCGATGGAACCCCATCACGCCACAGCCGCCGCCGACACACTCTCCACCGGCTCGAGCGCATAGCCCGCGTCTCTCCAGCCTTGCAAACCACCACGCAACGGCCGCACCCGCCGCACCCCCAAGCGCCGCAGATCCAGCGCCACCTTTGCGCTCGTTTCTTCGCTCGGACATGTGCAATACAACACAACATCGCGGTCCCGTGGGATCATCGCCCGCCGCGCCCGCAACTCATCCGGCCCGATGCGCAATGCATGCGGCAGCACCACCGGATCCGACAGCACGTCCAAAGGGTGCCGCAGATCGACGATGAATGGCGGCTCATGCCCCATCCGCTCCGCATCCTCCATCATGGCGATCAACTGCGCCGGTTCCAGCCGCAATCCCCGCAACTCGCGAAGAAACTGCAACCGCCGCAGATACCGGACCACCACCACCGCGACCACCGCCAACAGCACCAGAGCTACTGCGAAATGCGCCAACAAGCGGAACAGGTGGTGGTTCCGCTCCACAAGATCGCCGAAAAAGCGGCCGCCAAATAACCACGCGCTCGCCCACAGGAGCGATCCCGCCATATCGTACAGGGCAAAGCTCCGGTACCGCATTCCGGCCTGCCCTGCCAGCGGTGCCGCCAGCGTACTGAATCCTGGGATAAATTTCGCGAACAACAGCGTGTAGCCGCCCCGCCGCGACAAGCTCCCCTGCGTACGCGTCACGCAGGTAGCCGCTTCAAATGTGAGCTTGCACAACAGATCCACAATCCGCGTACCGAAACGCCGGCCCAGATAAAACCACACCGAATCCGCCAACAAGCACGCCAGCAAGATCAGAGGCAAAGCAATGGCCACATGCAAACGGTGCGCCGCGCTCATCGTGCCCGCCGCCAACAACACCGGCACACTCGGCACCGGCACCCCGGCCTGCTCCACCAGCACCCAGCAAAACAGAATGGCATACGCATGGTGCACAAATGCCCGCAGCAAAAATGCCATCGCCATCCCCCTCCTTAGTTGTCAATCCCGAAGAATAGGCGCGTTCCGCTTGCTTATCCTCCAATGTCGACGAAGGCCGACGGCGGCCGCGTCGCCCGTCCTTCGTTGCCGTTCCTAAAGGGAATCCGCGATGCTGCCATATCTGCGGTTTACCATGAACAGCCAAGCCGTTAACAACAGCCGTAGCAACACGCGCTACTTCACATGCACATCCGGTTCGACCGACATCCCCGCCCGCAACGCTTCGTCCTTATTCTCTTCAGCCATGTTCGTGAAATCGATGCGCACCGGGATACGCTGCACTACTTTTACGTAGTTGCCCGTGGCGTTTTCCGGCGGAAACAAGCTCAGCCGCGAGCCTGTCGCGCCGCCGACCTCGGTGATCTTGCCCGCAAAGTGCCGTCCACCCAGCGCGTCCACCTTGATGTCGACCCGCTGTCCCTTTTCGACACCCTTTAATTGCGTTTCCTTGAAGTTGGCCGTCACCCACAGGTCTTGTAGGGGCACCACTGTCAGCAACGATTGCCCCACGCTCAGGTTGTCTCCCAACGACACACTTTTGCGGCTCACAATGCCATCCACCGGCGCCACAATTTTTGTGTAGTTCAGGTTCAACTGCGCCTGATCCACACGCGCTTGCGCCTGTTTCACTGAAGCCTCGGCCGCCACCGCACGCGCCTGCTGCACGGCAATCTGCTTGGGCGCATTCTGCTGGCTTTGCTGCTGTTGCGAACGCGAAGACGCCAACCGCTGCTGCGCCGACAGCACCTGCTGCTGCGCCCCTGCGGCATCCCGCTGCGCCTCATCCACCTGTGCCTGCGCCGCCGTTGCCGTCGCCACCGCCGCGTCGTACTGCTGTTTTGAGATCACATCGCGCGCCACCAGCGGCGTATACCGGTCCACATCCGTTTGCGCCTTCAGGGCATTTGCCTGCGCCTGCAGAATGCGCGCCTGCATCGCCTGTGCATTGGCCTGCGCCTGCGAAACTGACGCCAGGCCGCCTTGCACATCCTGGCCAGAGGTCGTCACCGTCGTCCGCACCTGCACATTGGTGATCGGCACACCTGCTGTCGCCTGCACGTATTCCGCCTTCGCGTTCGCCAGGTTGGCCTGCGCCTGTTCCAGCGCGACCTCGTAATCACGCGCATCCACCTGCGCAATCGGCTGCCCTGCCTTCACCGGCTCGGTTTCAGTCACAAAAACCTGCGTTACCTGCCCCGCCACACGCGCGCTCACCTGGTATAGATTGCCGTCCACCTGGGCGTCGTCGGTGTCTTCCGTAAACGTCGACCGCCAATAAAACAGCCCCGCAATGGCAGACAACAACAGGACGACGGCGACGATGATGATTGCCCGCGCACGTTTCTTTGCCGGTGGTTCCGGCTTCGGCTCCGCGGCTTTGCTTTGGTCTCCCTGACGCTGTTGACCCTGTGCATCTTCACCCTGCGGCTTGATCTGCACGGTGCCGGAGATTTGCGCCGTTTGCATGCCGCCCCCCTGCTCTCCGCCGCCCTGATTGCTCTGCCCATTCTGATCAGCCACCGTTACTTCCCTCCGAGATAATCCTTGTAATTGGTCGTTGCCACACCGAGCGCCCGCGCCAAGCCCAGTTTGGCCACGTTGTGCTGGTATAAAGCCCCGATGTACTGGTCATTGGCCTGCTGGTCCGTCGCCAACGCCTGCGATACCGGCAAATTGTCCGCTACACCCGTCCGAAATCGCTCCTGCGCCTCGCGCAACGCTTCATCAGCCAGATCCACGTTGCTGCGGGCCGCCTGCACCAGTTTGGCCGCGGACTGGATATCCAAAATCGAGTCGCGTACATCCGCATTGACCTGCTGCGTGTCGTCGGAAAGCTGCGCCTCGGCCTGCACGCGTTGCGCCGCCGCTGCTTGCGCATCGCCGCGTGTTTTGGCTATCTGCAGAATCGGTGCGGTGATCTCGCCGGTCGCCGTATACGTTCCGTGGGAGTGGCCCACCGTCGGCCCTAGGTCGCCGAAGTCACCCGTCACGCTTGCGCTTGGCAGCTGTTCGTCGAACGCCGCTTTTTGCGCGGCTTTTGACGCTTGAACCCGCTCCGCATCGGCCGCCAAATCCTTGCGTTGCTTCAACGCCTGTTCAAAGGCGGCCTCGGCCTGCGGTGTGTCGAGCGCCGCATACGGGGCCTGGTCCTTGAACGTAAAGTTCTGGTCAAGCGGCAGCCCGATCACCCGTGCCAGCGCGATTTTGTCTTTTTCAAACTGATTCCGTGTCGAAATCAGGCTTTGCTCCTGATTCTGGTAATCCACCTGCGCCCGCAACACATCCAGCCGCGGACTGGTTCCGGCCTCATGCGCGGCCGTTGCCTGGTCAAGCGACAGCTTCGAGCTCGCCAGCTGTGCTTCCACCGCCGCGATTCGCGCACGATCCGCTACACCCAGCAGATACGCATTACCCACGGTCAGCACCACCAAGTCGCGCGCATCCTCTGCACTCAGCTGGGCCGCCTGGAAATTGTGCTTGGCCGCGATGTAGTTCTGAATCGCTTGCAGATTCACCACATTTTGGTTCAAGTACGCTCGAAAATCCTCGATCTGGAACGGACCCACGATCTGCGGAATACCCGCAATGCGCAATCCATAGGCTGCCAGGTTGACCTGCTCCACCGTGATCGCGGCGCTCCCCGTGATCGTCGGCAACAGCTGCTGCAGTTCCACAAGACGCTGTCCATTTGCGGTTTTAATCGCCGTGTTTTGAAGCACCAAACCCAGGTTGGTCCGCAAACCCCGACGGATCGCCTCATCCAGCGTCAGATCCAGCACGCCCTGGGTCGCCTTGCCCTCAACGATCGAGCCCCGGTAGTTTTGCGAGGTCGCTCCATTGGGCGTCACGCTTGGCCCGGGCTGCGAAAGCTGTTGCTGAATCTGCGTAAT
>CAXTRN010000272.1:0-3982 GCA_964246645.1 uncultured Acidobacteriaceae bacterium | reverse complement strand
ATGCCGTAGCGTGCGCAGAGAAAATCGCCCACAACGCCGTCCACCACGAACACGCCGTTCCCCTCACCTGGCGCCGTAAAACACTCGCCACCCGGCAGATTGCCCCATTTTTCCGGGCTGATGATGCCGGAAGTCTTGAACCATCGATAATCCGGCTCAAGATCCGCGAAAATGTTGGTTCCCGCCGCCGTGCTCGCGCGCACATACTTGGCCTTGCGCACACGATCCAACACGGCCTGGCTCAGCCGGTCGACCACGCCAAAATCTGCCCGCATCCCGCCCAGCATCACCTCCGGGGTGATGTTGACCATGTGCGCGTGGCGCATGCGCCGCCGGTTCACTACATCTGTCATCTGCATCCGGCTGCCCAATTCATTGGGCTGCACCTGCACGGCAAAGATGCTGACCTGCGCCTGTTCCATGTCGGCCAACACCTCTGCCGGCATCTTCGCCAGCGGCCTTTGTGCCAGCTCTTCCAGGATGAAGCCGTTCCATGTGCAGCCAAGACGATCCAACTCCGCGGCCATGGCGCCGGCAATGGCCAGCGTCGCTTCATCGGCGATCAGCGTCACACGTTCTTCCGGCTGAATGCGCAGGCAGGTGGTCACCGCATTTTGCGCTCCCTCGCGAAAGTCCGCGGGAAACGGTACGGTGCGTAGATCGGTCGTTGGAGATTGTGCTACAGAAGGCATCGGCGGGGTCTCAAGGCTGGTCACGTTGTAGGTTCGTCCTATCTCTACGTTTCGTTGTGCTTATCGGATGTTGTGCTTATCGGATTTCGATAGGCTCATGGCATTGGATGCGAGGCGGCTGGCTTACAGTCCGGCACGCGTTTCTGCCGCCATGTAATCCACCACATGTTTCAGGTCTCCGGTTTCCTTCCAAACCTTCAGCTGCCGGTCCGCCCCTGAGCCTTCCCGCATCATCGTCCGAATGTAGTCAATGGCGGAGCGACTATCCAGTTCATCCACCACATCGTCGATAAAGGAGAGGTATTCCTGAATCAACTCGCATTCCGGGATCTCTTCCTGCTTGCCAAAATCAATCAACTTGCCTGCAAGCCCGTACCGGACCGCCCGGAACTTGTTCTCCATCAGCAGGGCGCGCGAATATTGCCGGTAATCCTGGTTGCAGGCGTGCAACTTCCACAGCTTGACGGCGGTCGCCTGAATCAATGCCGCGATGGCCACACTTTCTTCGGCGCGCATGGGGATGTCACACACCCGCACCTCAATGGTGTTGAAAAACGGATGGGGCCGGATGTCCCACCAAATCTTCTTTGCGTTATCAATGCAGTTGGTGCGGATCAGCAAGTTTACGTAATCCTCAAACTCCGCATATGACCCGAAACTGTCCGGCAAATTTGTACGGGGAAAGTGCTCAAAAACCTTTGCCCGATAACTTTTATAGCCGGTCTCCATGCCCATCCAAAATGGCGAATTGGTGCTAAGCGCCAGGATGTGCGGCAAAAAATACCGCAGCGAATTCATCACGCGGATCGCCGCATCCCGATCTTCAATCCCTACATGCACATGCAGGCCGAAGATAAGGTTCGAACGCGCTACCAGCTGCAAATCTTCCACAACCTTGTCATACCGCGGGTCGGGATAGATCTCCTGCGATCGCCAGTCGGCAAACGGATGCGTGGCCCCCGCCACCAGCACCAACCCATTCTCTTCCGCTAACCGAATCAGGTTGCGTCGCAGATCGTACAAGTCCTGCCGCGCTTCATGGATATTGCGGCAAACGCGCGTACCTACCTCGATCACAGATTGATGCAACTCTGCCTTCACACGCTCTTCCAAACGGATCTTGCCCTGTTCCAGCATGTCCGTGGATATGTGCGAACGCAGATCACGGGTTTCCGGATCGATGGTCTGGTATTCCTCTTCAATGCCTAAGGTGAACGACGGTTGCATCGCGAGCCCTTTCCCGTGTTCCGTTTCTCTTGCGCTTGTGTTTCTGCTCCACTCCCAACACGTCTGCTTGCTTTTCTGCCCGGCGTTTTCCCTTTCGCCGTGCCGCTTACCCTTTGCCGGAACGCGTACCCTTTGCCAAACCGCGCACCACTCGTTTTTCTGCCGCTTTTTTCTTCGGCGCGGCTTGTGCCCGGTCTTCCGGCACACCCACTTGCGTAGCTTTCTGTGCGGCGGTCTGCCCGTCCGCCACCTCGCCTGAAAGAAATCGCGACCAATGCAGACCCGCGCTTTGCGGCTCCGGCGCCAGGGCCTTTGCAATCGCAAGGTCGGCCACTTTCTCAACGATCCATTCGAAGTTCGTCGCCCCGACGGAGTGGTAATCCGCATCCGGCGCCGGATTCATGAAGTCGATCGCATACGGCACCCCATCCTCGACGGCGAACTCGACCGTATTCAGGTCGTAGCCCAATGCGCGGCACAGCTTCAATGCATCGGCCTCCACGCGCGCCAGCAGCCCGGCTGCGTACTCGGGCGGGTCTTGTACATAACGGCGCTCATGGGGTTGCCGCGGATCGTACGGCATGATTTGCACATGTTCCTGCCCCACCACATAGCAACGGAAGTATTCCTTAAAATTCACCGCCGCCTGCAGTGTCATGGCGAGATCCCGCGTCTGGTCGTAGGCATGGAAGAACTCACCGGGCGAATGCACATGGTATACATCGCGCCATCCGCCGCCATCATGCGGCTTCAAAAACGCCGGAAACTTGACATACTCAAAGATGGCTTCCCAATCCAGCGGATATTGCAGGTTGCGCAGTGATTGCTGGTTGATCTGCGGCGGGTACAGCTTGTGCGGCAGCAACACCGTCCGCGGCACAGCCACGCCCAGCTTCGCGGCCAGAGCATAGTTAAAAAACTTGTCGTCAGCCGACCACCAAAATGGGTTATTGATGACCTTTGTGCCGGTAAGTACCGCGTTTTTCAGATATGACCGATAAAACGGCATGTCATGGGAAATGCGGTCAACAATCACCGCGTACGAGCACGGTTCAGCCATCACAACGCCGCCCACCTGCACAAATTCCGCCCGAATCCCTTCCACCTCAAGCTGGTTGATGCGCTCCACCAATGCACCCGGGAAGGTATTTTCCATGCCGAACAACACGCCGATCGTCTTCAATCTGATTCTCCCGTTCTCGAACGCTGAATGCAGCGACTCTTGAGCCCTTCAATCCAAACCCGATTTCACAGAAGCCCATCGATTCGAAGTTTCACCAAACTTCCTCGATTCCGACTCACCGACGCTTTGTGTCTTCCTTATCGGCAATCCTCGCGTTTACTTTAGTCAAACCGCTCCATGTTTGGCAGCATTCGCTGCCTGGTCTCGCCTTCCCTCTGAAACGGTCGCGTACCCGCCTCCTTCAACCCGCTTTTCTCCTCATAGCTGCGATTCCACATTTACCTACAGACTGCCACAAGCGCTCGGCGTACGCTCGGCACGCGCTTATGGCGGCACCGCAAAAGTCAATCCGACTCTCCCGAAAAGCCCTTTCGCTTCGCGTCCCTGCTGCTTCGCGTCCCCGTCGCCTCGCGTTATAGATATGCCTGCGCCATCTGCTGCCACCACGGCCAGTCGTGCCGCGCGCCGTCACCCCAAACCTCCAGCCGCACCGGAATTTGCCTGGCGCGCATAGCCGCCGCAAGCCGTTCATTGTCGTTCCAGCACTGATCGTGCACGCCGGTTGCCAGCACATAGATCCGCTCGCGCATACGGTCCAGAAACCACGGATCGCTCAGATTCGGCAGGTAGTCGAGCGGCAGGTTGTAAAACACATCGTCATCGTAGTACCCAGGAAGAAACCCCAGCTCTTTCAGATCGAAAGTGCCGCTCATCGACAAACATCCCGTAAACACCTCCGGATGCCGAAGGCTCACGTTCACCGCGTGGAAGCCGCCGAACGAGCACCCGGTGGCGATCATCTGTGGTGAGCCGTTGCGACAACGCACATAAGGCACCACCTCCTGCATGAGATAACGGTCATATTGCACCTGCCGTGCAA
>CAXTRN010000271.1:0-3986 GCA_964246645.1 uncultured Acidobacteriaceae bacterium | reverse complement strand
CGCGGCAATGCCTGGCTCGTGGCCACAGCGGTGGTCGTCGTGGCGACCACCTGGCGCGTTGCTTCTTTACATCCCGCGTCATCCCCCAGCGGCAATGCGGAAAGACTGCCGTACTCCAACTCGCCGATGTATGAGCCCCCGCCCCCAGTCCCCGCTCCAGTCCCCGCCGCGAAGTCCTTGCCGCCGTTCGGCCCTGAGCCACGTCCCTTGGTGTTGACCACGTAAAGCGTTCGGCCATCCGGCGAGACGGCGGCGCCGCTGGGATACCAGCCCACGGGCATGTGTCCGACCACCTTGTCCGTTGCCGTGTCGATCACCCCGACCGCGTTGATGCCAGCCTCGGTGACATACAGCCGTTGGCCGCTCAGCGTCACCGCGGCAGGCATCACACCGCGTAACGGGCGGCCATGCCGGTCGGCAAAAGTCGGACCGGTGAAGGGTGAAAGGGCCACCTCATCGATCAGCCGCGCGCCATCGGCCGAGACCACGGCCACGGCGTCCTCATGGGCGAGAGCTACATAAACGCGGTCCTGTCCCGCCACAACGCCCATGGGCGCGGCGCCACCCACGGCTTTTTTTGCCGCCGCCTCGGCATCCTCGCCGATCTGCGCGCCCAACCGCAGCTTTGCTTTCAGTCTCGGTGCAGAAGAAGCCTCGACCTCGTAGGTCCACAACGAACTGCCTCGCGGATCGTTTTCCGCGCCCAGCCCGTCTACCTCGTGGCCCTCGACGTGCGCACCATTCCGCGCCTGGCGCGATGGAAACCCGAAGGGTGGGAAGGTAATGCCCGTCTCCAACGCGTGCTGCGGATCCGCGCCGGTAATCCCTTTGTATTCGAACAGGCCCGAGTTTGTGACATATAGCTTTGTGCTGTCCGGTGAAAGTGCCAGACCGTAGGGGTTGACCCCCGTAGGTGCGCTGCCCACACAGCGAAGCTGCTGGGTATCGATGGCCACGACCCGCCAGTTCGCCTGGTCCAGCACATACAGCACGTTGCCTTTGGGTGCGATCACGAGACCGCCCGAAAAGCTCTGGCGATACATCACGCCGTCGGACATACCGTCCAGCGGCACACGAGCGACGCGCGTCCAGGTGCGCGTGGCGTACACGTCCACCGCACCGGTGTCGCCCGTCGCGTCGTAGAGCAGCGAGCTGTCCGGCGAGTATGCCACTCCCGTCAACACCTGCACCTCCGGATCGTTTTTCGGCCCGGGAGGGATCCGGTGGACTCCGGAAGGGGTTCCTCGTCCCTTGTGCCCGCCGTGCAGCTTGGCGATGCCGTCGGGCACGTCGATCGTATTGAGAGAGAACGGCCAGCCAATGGAAGGCACCGCGAGCTGGCGGCCATCGGCCCGTACAGCTATGGCAAAAGGATAAGGCGCCAGCTTGGTCCAAGACCCCACAGGCGTGATCGCGCGCCCGTTCGGGAGCGTCGCTGCGGCATGGAGCGCGGGCATGGATTGCGCGGTTGTGGATTGCGCGGGCGTGGATTGCCCAGCCATCGAGAGGGAAGACCCGGCCAGCAAAGCCAAGCAGGAATGGTAGAAAGAAGCTTTCAGCGGACAGGAGAACGGAGCAATGCGCGGCATCACCCACCACCATACGGGATGGCCTGCTGCGTCAATATGACGAAATCGTTTAGATCGCGTGCGCGAGCTGGCATTCACACAGATGGCCTTCGCGATCACGATCAGAACACCGCGGCCAGAACAGAAGAGAGCTCGCGTCTGAGTAATTCAAACAGGCTGAGGGCCCACACCATGTAGGCCCTCAGCGCGTCACACAGCCGTTTCAGCGCAAGAATCGCTTAGCGTCGACAGCGCGGTATCACCGGCTTGAGCGTATAGCTTGCATGGTGACCTGCACCTCATAGTGCCGGCTGCTGCCAGGCACATCAAACGATCCTAAAGATACCGGCACATTTGGATAAAGAACGGCAACATCGCGAAGATTGGAATTGCGTATCACAGGCTGAAGGATCTTGTTATCAGGGGAGACGGCAACCGACGACTGCTCCACAGAGGAAAACACTTCAAGCCCACCCGGGAAAACCTTCTCAGTTCGCGCTTGAATCGTTAAGCCAATGTCAACATAGGTAACTTGAGGAATAGCTGAGTCTTTGGGACCACTGGGAACCGGCACTTTGCTACCCACTTTCAGTTCAGAGGGAACTGCCGCCCGGTCAGAGCTGACAGTTAAGACGAAGCTCTGAAGACCGAGTCGCTTGGCTCCGTCGTTCTCAGCAAGCGTGTACACAAGGTGATAAAAGGCAGGGATTTCAGCCTGGCCATGATTGCTTTGCTGCTGGGAACTGGAACTCGGATCGTTGACCGCAGTTTCCTGGGCGTTTCCTGGCAAGCTGATAAGACTCGCAAAAAATATCCCGGAGAGTAACCATAAAGTCCTGCCTGGACGCATCGCAACGTACATTTTCATTAACTACCTCCATTGGA
The DNA here is from genome assembly GCA_964246645.1 of uncultured Acidobacteriaceae bacterium. Lineage (GTDB taxonomy): Bacteria > Acidobacteriota > Terriglobia > Terriglobales > Acidobacteriaceae > Granulicella. Next base: position 1,533 of record CAXTRN010000271.1, on the reverse strand, counting down.
GAGTTTGATAAATTCGTTTCTTCTCGCCGTCGCCAGCGCACTCTGAAGTTCAGTGTTCAAAGATGCGAGCTGTACAGGATTTCCGCTTTGCGCAATGCGAATCAGCAGTCTTTCCTGCTCTGTAATTGGGGCAACTGGGGCGGGATGGCTCATGGAGACTGCTTGAACGAGCGCTGTCTTCCCTCGTTGTCTTGGAGCGCTTTTCTGGACGTGAAATGCTGTAAGCACGTGTGCCGTGGAAATCGGCTGCACAGGTGGGCTGCGCAGCACAGGCCGGTCGGGTTGCTGAATCTTACTTTGTCTCGGCAAGTATTCCGGGCTTCGCGAACGTGGCCCGGCAAGGTAGCTGGTTAGCCCAAGCGCGATGAAAACAGTACATACCGCTCCCAAAGTTGCAGGCTGCCACAGAAACGACCAGGGCCGATGCCAGAATCGGGCGGTCCTTTTCTTTCCAAGGCTGGCGCTCAATTGCTTTGAAATGTCTTGCCCTAAGTGGGAAGGAGCCTGAATCTCGCTCAGTCCCCGCAGCACTGTTTCGATTTCTGACTCGTCATTCAGAAAACTCATGATCCTGCCCCCAGGTCGTTCTGCAGGCGTGCTCGCGCTCTATGGATAAGGCCCCGAACGGCCGATTCTGTGCGGTTCATGACTTGGCCGATCTCAGCTATCCCAATCTCATTCACCGTTGCCAAAAGAAGCGCCTGCCTTTCCAATTTCGGCAGTTGATCGATCGCTCGAAGAACGGATCGAAACCGTTGGCTTTGTTCCAGAATCTGGTGTGCTGAGGGCTGTTTGGCGACGAGTTGCTCCGCGAAGTGGGTGTCCATCTGGTCACCTTTCTTTTTCTTTTTCCGGTCAAGTGCGAGATTCCACGCAATGCGCACCAGCCACACACGATGATCCAAAATTCCATTCAATTGCGAGCGATGCTTCAAAACGCGCAGGAATACCTCCTGCACAACATCCTTGGATTCTTCCGGGTTGCGGAGAACAGCATGGGCGACTTTGTATAAAGTCGCGGCGTGCGTGATAGCGAGACTTCCGACATCGACTTCCGAAGGAGACGTACTCGCGGAAACGAACGTCATCTGGCAGCTTTCTGGGGACGTCATCTACGCCTCTCAACAGACCAGACGATTCAACCTCGCTTCTGTTCGAAAAACTTCGCTTTTGTTCCAAAAAGGAGAGTGCTTTAAAATTCATGCCATACACGCCAGCGCGGATCAGACGGTCTCGTCGAACAGGTCCCATCAGCCTTCATCGGCATCATCGAGGAGGTGAGCTCTGGCGACCCGCTTCTCATCTCCGGGAGCTCACCCTTACGGCAGCTACCTCTTCCTCCTGGGAGAGAAAGGTCCTGTCGCATCGGAGGACGCTGCCGCGCCGCTACGCCTTATGTTGGCTCTTCGTAGCCTAGAGAGCGCTTCAACTCATCCAGGTCGTGGCGCAGGCGCACTGCCGCTGTTTGCACGTTGGCCAGGGCGTCTTGCCAGTTTTCCGCATTGAACTGACCGGCACGCATTTCCAGGGCAC
>CAXTRN010000270.1:2766-4002 GCA_964246645.1 uncultured Acidobacteriaceae bacterium | reverse complement strand
GCTTTTTGTGTAACTTCGTCTTCTATTGGCAGGTCGAAGTCGTCGGCACCGTAATGCAGGGCTTCGAGAGCGCGTTCGTTTTGGGTCAGAACGGAGGTGCGGAGGTGCGGGATGTTGTCGAGAAAGATGCGGCTCAGCGCCAGGTGACGGAGGTATTCGGCTGTGCTGATTTCGATGCTGCCGAGTTGACTGCCGAGCGGGGTGAAGTAGGGTTTGAAGGTCCAACAAAGGAAACTGGCCAGACCGCCGGTTTCGTCCTGAAAGCGGCGGGTGCGGTCGAGGTGCTCGAGGCGCTCTTCGAAGGTTTCGTCGAAGCCGATGACCATGGTAGCGGTGGTGTGCAGACCGGCTTCGACGATGGCGCGTTGCGCGTCGAAGTATTGCGCAACGGTGTATTTGAATTTGCTGTGCCGTTTACGAAAGTCTTCGGTGAGGATTTCTGAGCCGCCACCCGTGATCCAGCGCACACCCGCGGCAAGGAATTGTTGGGCGGCTTCGGCGTAGGTGAGTTTGGCATGATCGGCGAGGTACATGAACTCAGCAATGGTGAGCGCGTAGAACTCAAGCCGATTGCCGTAGCGGGTGCGGATGCTGCGAAAAAGGTCGCAGTAGTAGCTGAGCGGCAGGTGGGGGTTGAAGCCGCCGTTGAATGCGGCGAGATCGCCGCCGAGGGCGAGCAAATCGTCGAGTTTGTGGAAGACTTCGTCCTGCGCCATCACGTAACCACCGGTTTGGCCTGGCAGGCGATAAAAGGCGCAGTAATCGCATTGGGCTACACACACATTGGTGTAGTTGATGATGCGCATGATCATATACGTGCAGCGGTCGGGCGCATGAAAGCGGTTGCGCACCGTCAGGGCGAGAGCGCGGAGTTGGGCGTCTGAGGCGTGGTGCCAAAGCCAGCGAGCCTCATCGAGGTCAATGCGCGCGCCATGGGCCAGTTTTAGCTGTATGGCTTCGATGCTGGTGGCCTCGATACTGTGCTCCGCGGTAGTCATAGGTTCATTGTAAAGAGTAGGTGGTTTGGCCGACGGCGTGTAGGTCGATGATCGTTGTGTTGTAGATGCGCGATATGAGTGGCGAAGTCGTTGGTGCGGTGAATGGATGATGGTCGCAAGCGGCATTCCCCTATGGAACTTGGTTAAGGCCGAAGTCCTTTCATGACAGCTTGGGTTTACGGGCTGACGGTCGCACCTGTGCCGATAGATTTAGTGCCGGCAAGCTGCGGGTCTCTCC
>CAXTRN010000270.1:0-2666 GCA_964246645.1 uncultured Acidobacteriaceae bacterium | reverse complement strand
AGATCTTGGGTATTTCTGATGTGCTTGGTTATGCGTAGATGAACGAAAGTTCATTTCATTCCAGCGGCTTAGCGTGGAGAACGGCAGTTGATCCTTCCTTAAGGTTTTCACAGTAGAGTTGGATTTATGGCTTTCGGGAACACGGGGGCGTTTCGAAGGAAACGGCGTGACGGCACGCGATGTGGGGGAAAGGTGCTGGACAGAGTCGCGGTTGTTGTAGTGGGGCTTTTTGTCAGGGCAGCGATGGCGCAAGGGCTGAGCTTGCACGACGCTGTGCAGCAGGCGCTGGCAGCGCCGCAGGCACAGGCCATCGGAGCGCAGGTGGATGAGGTGAGCGCGGGCGTACGACAGGCGGGGCTGGGACCCAATCCACGCTTGTTTCTGGAGTCGGAAGATCTGCGGCCGGGAGCAAACGGTTACGATTTTCCAACGCAAACTGAGGACTTCGCGTACGTGAGCCAAAGCTTCGAGACGGATGGGAAGCGGCGTAAGCGTGTGGCTTTGGCGAAGGCTCGTTTGGAGCAGGCAAAAGCGGAAGCCGATGCCATGCGCGCGCAAATCGCCGGCCGGGTCGCTGGAGCGTACTGGAACGCAGTGGTGCTGGGCCGAATCGCTCAGCTGTTGCGCGAGGACATGGCTGCGGTAGAGGACATGGTGCGCTATCACCAGGAGCGGGTGGACGCGGGGGCTATGCGTGGAGTGGATTTGCTGCGCATGCAGATCGAGCGTGACCGCCTGGCGTTGGCGCTACAGGCGGCGGAGCGGGATGCGGCGTTGGCGCGACTGGAGCTTTTCCGGCAGATGGGGCGGGTGCCGGATGAGCAAGCCAAGCTGACGGACGCGTTGGATCGCGTGCAGCCGGTGCGCGCCGTGCCATTGGCAGAGGTGCTGGCGGGGCGGGCCGACGTGCTGGCCGCGCGCGAAGCCATTACCGCCGCAAAGGCCGATGTGAAGCTGCAACAGGCCGACGGGGTGCCCGATCTCGATTTGCTGGGCGGCTATAAGCGTAATCTCGCCCAGAACACGGGGTACGGCGGGCTGCAGATGATATTGCCGTTTCGCAACCGCAATCAAGGGGAAATCGCACGGGCGCAGGCCAGTGTGCGCTACACGGAGGCGCGCTTGCTGACGCTGGAATTACAAGTCGGGGCGGAGGTGGCGGAGGGTGAGGCGAATTACCGGCGTGAACGGGAGATCGTTGAAACGCTGCTGCCGGATATGCGGCACAAGGCAAAGGAAAATCTTCAGTTAATGACAGAAGCCTATCGCATCGGCGGTGTGGATCTGCTGCGGTACCTCGATGCCGAGCGAACGGCGGTCGATGTGGAGGTGAATGCGTTGCGGACTGAGGCGGAATATCAGCAGGCGGTGCTGCGTGTGCAGTTGAGCTATGGAGTGCAACCGTGAAAACGATGGATCGTCGCGGAAGGTGGATGGGCGTGCTGCCGTGTTTGCTGCTGGGTGTGCTGGTAGGAGCCTCCGGTTGCAAAGGCGACTCCCGGGAAGGTGCGTCAGGCGCAAGCAGTGGGCAGGCGGCAAAGACCGGCGGCTCCGATAAGACAAGCGGCGGGGCGGACACCTCAGGCAAGGTTGCCGGTGGCGCCGATGCATCCATGCCCGTGGACAGCGTAAAGATCGAGCCGGCGAACCAGAGCAAGGCGGGCATCCGTGTCGCGCCGGTGGAGGTGCGCCGGGTGGCGCGGTCGTTGACCGTGGCCGGGCAGGTGACGGTGGATGAGCGGCACACGGATCATATCGGTGTGCTGGCGGAGGGGCAGATCGAACGTGTGATGGTGCTGCGGGGTGACCCGGTGCGGGCCGGGCAGACGCTGGCGTGGATGCACAGCCATGCCGTGCACGAAACGGCAGGAGCGCTGATGCAGGCATTTGCGGCGGTGACGCGGCAAACGTCGGGCGTGCGGTTTGCGGAGGAGAATCGCGACCGGTATCAGCATCTGCTGGCGCTGAAGGTGGCCTCAGAGGAGGAGGCGCAGCGCGCCACCCAGCAGCTGCGGCAAGCGCAGCAGGATTTAGCCGATGCCGAGAGCAATGTGCACATGGAACGCGAGCACCTTTCGGAGCTTTTACAGGTGGATCCGGAAACGCTGAATGCAGGCAATGTATACCAGCATGAATTGATTCCCGTGCGGGCCGTGGCTGCCGGTGTGGTGATGACACGGGGGATCACGCCGGGGCAGGTGATGAACCTGGGCGATGAGGCGTTTACGATTTCGAATCTGGCGACGGTGTGGGTGGCGGCGGCGGTGAACGAAAAAGACCTGCCGAGCGTGCATCGCGATGCACACGCAAACGTGACGACCCAAGGGTATCCGGGGGTGAACTTTCCGGGTACGGTGCGGATGCTGGGCGACCAGCTCGACCCGCAAACGCGCACGCTGCCGGTGCGTGTGGTGGTGGTCAATCCGGGCACGAAGCTGCGGCCGGGCATGTTTGCGACGGCCGAAATCGAAGAAGCGGCGACCCGGTCGGCAATCTTTGTGCCGGAAGCCGCGGTGCAGGATGTGAATGGGCTTTCTGTGGTGTTTGTGACGGGTGACGGAGCGACGTTTCAGGTACGCGCGGTGAAGCTCGGCACCCGCTCGCGCGGTTTGGTCGAAGCGGTTGAGGGCTTGCAGCCGGGTGATCGCATTGTGGTCGATGGCGCC
>CAXTRN010000269.1:0-4048 GCA_964246645.1 uncultured Acidobacteriaceae bacterium | reverse complement strand
CGGTGCGCCAACTCCGCCGGATCGCCTGCATCAACGATGTCAACGAACTGCACCCCTTTCACCACTCGCCCACCCCGCACATCCAGGCAGGCGATCACACGCTTTGTCAGCACAGCAAACCTCTTCTGTTCTCGAGCGCCCGCCCTTTGTTGTCATTCCCGCAGGGAATCTGCGTTTGCAACCTACGACGTGCCCATGCCGCCCATCACCGGGCACCCCGCGGCCTTCGCGTCTGTCGAGACGCTGGCCGGCATGAACCCGAGCTCCTCGCTGCCGCCGAAGGTGATGCGATGCCGGCGGCCCATGCCGGCCAGCTGCTTGCCGACCATGGTGAACGCAGCTTGCAGCGCGTCCACCGCGTCGATGCCGCGCGCCGGCGACGCATGGTCGCGCCCCATGGCGCTCATCGTGAACACGCAAGCCCATCCCTGACCGTCAATCAGCACGGGTTTGCCGAACCGGACCGTCATGGGGCCTTTTTGAAGTACGCCATCCGCATCGTGCGCGTCAATTTCAAGCAGACGCTCGGCCATCAGCTCGAAGGGCAGCTCATTGTGACCGGTCCAATTATTGGTGATGTCGAGTCTCACGGTCTCGATCCGTGGTTCGCTGCCGCTGCTGTAGGCTTGCCCATCGAGGTCGATCTGTTCGGTGCTGTTGATATCTGTCGCAATGCTCATGATGCGGCTCTCTTTCAAAGTGTCATCTCGACCGGAGCGAAACGCAGCGTAGAGACCTGCTGCTTTGCAGCCAGCTACGCAATCACTTTGGAGTTTCTGATGCTAAAACATCAAAAAGTTCTTCAAAACACGCAGTCCCGTGTCGCCGGATTTTTCCGGGTGGAACTGTACCCCCATGACGTTACCTCGCTCGACTGCACCGGTAAACGCACCGCCATAGCGGGTCGCGGCCGCCGTGTCCGCCGACACGGGCGCACGCCAGGAATGCGTGTAGTACACAAAACCTCCCGGATCCACTCCTGTGAAAAGCTTCGCATCCGGGCGCAGACCCTCAAGCGAATTCCAGCCCACGTGCGGCGCTTTCAGTGCGACACCCTCGAAGGTGGCAGGAAAGCGCTCGCACTGTCCGGTGAAATGACCTAGACCCGCGGTTTCGGGCGCCTCGGTCGAGCCCTCATATAACCATTGAAGGCCTACACAGATGCCAAGAAACGCCGTGCCCTTCGCGATAGCTTCCCGAATCGCCTCGGTCAGGCCGAGATCGTGCAAAAGCTGCGTCGAACGGAAGTGACCCACCCCCGGCAGCACGATCTTTGCCGCTCGCCGCACCTCGCTTGGCTCCTGCGTCACCACGATGTCTGCCGCGCCAAGGTAGCGCAGCGCTTTGACGACGCTCGTGAGATTGCCCGCCTTGTAATCGATGACGGCGATCAAATCAGCGCTCCAGTCCGCATAGCGCCAAGTTCCATTGCGGAAAGCGGCTCCGGCGCTGCGCAAACGGGGAACAAGGCACGGCAGAACAAAGCAGGGCAGAACGGGGCAGGGCTACGCTCAAAGCAAACCCTTTGTGCTCGGTAGCAACTCGCGCATGCGCTCATCGCGTGAACACGCACCGCGCATCGCCCTCGCGAACGCCTTGAAGATCGCCTCAATTTTATGGTGGTTCGAACGCCCGTACATCGTCTTCACATGGATATTGGCTTTGGCCCCGCGGGCAAAGCCGTCGAAGAAGTCGGGTACCAGCTCGGTTTGGAAATCACCGACCAGCGGCTGGGTGAGCTCATCCTGCACTACACAGGCGACGCGGCCAGAGAGATCGACCGCCGCTACCGCCAGCGTTTCATCCATCGCCATGACGAAATAGCCGGCTCGCAGGATCCCACGCTTGTCGCCCAACGCCTCCCCAAAGGCCTCGCCGAGCGCGATACCGACGTCTTCCACCGTGTGATGCTGGTCCACATCGAGGTCACCCGTGCAGGCAAGATTGAGATCGAAGCCGCCGTGCTTGGCAAAGCTTTCGAGCATGTGATCAAAGAAGCGGATGCCCGTCGATACGTCGTACCGTCCTTGACCGTCCACGTCCAGGCGCAGCGAAATCTTCGTCTCCAGCGTGTTGCGGTCGACCGTACCGACCCGCAACGGATCAGCCACTACCCCTTGCGCAGCCATTATCCCTTGCGCAGCCATGAAAAGCGTCCTCCGCAGGCGGCACTCCCCACTTCGCCGCTTTCTTTCGCCAACCGGAGTTCATTGAGTGCAAGGACAAAAAAGGTGGCCTCTGTGATGGCCAGAGCAACAAAGGCAAAGTGGTGCGGGTGGCTGGCAGACCGGTTGAACATGGGTAATAAGGTGCTGCTCATCGTGGCACAGCAGGCCGAGAACGCGACACAACGACGACGATGCACACCCAGCTTCATTCCACACCTCGCTTGACCTGAGCCATCGTAGCGCATTCTTTAAAAACCGCCCACATGACTTTCGTCACACGCGATCTACCGTCGCGCACGGCGGCGGCGTGCCTCCAGGGCCTGCTGCACAATGTAAGCAAACAGCCCCGAGAACAGCACGCACCAGCCGATGACAAAGGCGGAAAGGTGGGGGCTTTCATGCAGCCGCTCGACGCCGAAAATACCTACGAACGCCAGAAAAGGAATCAATGGAGCCACCAGCAATGGCTTGCTGCGCTTGGCCATCAACCGATTCTAGAACAACGGATTGCGATGCTGTCCCTTTGCCCGCAGTTTCGCGGATAGCAGGGCAAAACCCACCGCAAACGCTCCACATAGCAGCAAGATCAGTAATACAACCAAGAACAGGCTCAGGGAGGCGCTGAGCATCACCACTCCGATAACCGGCAAGCTGGCTAGAACCGCGAGACCCAACCAACCCTTTTGCTGCACCGAACGACGTTCCATCGCATTCATGTCCAACTCCTCCACATGGAAATTAGATGAAGGAGAAGGCTATTCGTATTCACCGGGTACGTCTATTCAAACTCGCGCGGCTCGGTTCCGGTACGCCGCGCATGCCGACTTTCCGCAGGTGTCCATCCAAGCTCGCCAAGCGCGGCCTGTAAGGCTTCGATGCCGCGGGTGACGTGTTCTTCCGGCCCGATCGTGATGCGCACATATCCGTCACAGCCGGGGTCTGAGGAGCGGTCACGCAGCAAAACGCCGCGGTCGCGCATGGCGGTGCAGAACTCCTTGTGACGAGGGCCGATATCCATCAGCACGAAGTTGGCTGCCGAGGGCCAGGTCGGGACGCCCAGTTGCCCCAACGCGGCGAACACCCGCTCGCGCCCCCGGTGTACCTCGGTCGCATACCAATCGAGGTAGGCCTCATCCGCCATCGCCTCGGGCAACACGGCCAGGGCGACCCCGTTCACGTTATAGGGCGAGCTCACTTTGCGCAGGTACCCGATGAGCTGTGGCTTGGCCGCCAGCATGCCGATCCGCAGGCTGGCGAGCCCATAGGCCTTCGAAAACGTGCGTGCCACGATGAGGTTCGGAACGGCGGCGATGTCAGGCAACAGCGTATCGCCGAAAAAATGAAAGTAGGCCTCATCCACCATGAGCACGGCTTGCGGAGCCGCCCTGGCGATGGCCAGCAAATGCTCGCGGCTGACGACGGAGCCGGTCGGGTTGTTTGGCGAAGCAACAATGATCAACCGGGTGCGCGGTGTGATGGCCGCCAAAAAGCGCTCAAAAGGAAAAGCAAGCGAATCATCGGTTTGCACTCGCACCAGATGCGCCGTCATCATGCTGATCGACACGTCGTACATGAAAAATGTCGGCGTGCAGATAAGTGCCTCATCGCCTTCGTCGAGAAAGGTGCAGGCGACGAGATGGATGGCCTCATCGACGCCGTTGGTGAGAAGAATTTGGTCGCCGGAAAGGCCGAGATGCCCGGCAACAAGGCGTTCCACCGGCTCGCGTTCGGGATAGATAGTCAAACCCTCTGCGGGGAGCTCGCGCAGCTTTGCAAGCACGCGCGGGCTGGGCGCCAGGGTGTTTTCGTTGAAGTCCAACCGCAAGGCATTCCGCGCCGCCAGGGGCGGATGGTATTCCGGCATGGCGAGGACACGCGGG
>CAXTRN010000268.1:0-4053 GCA_964246645.1 uncultured Acidobacteriaceae bacterium | reverse complement strand
GATCGATAGCCTGATCTCCTTGCAGTTGAACGAAGTGATGCATCACCCGGCCTTCCAGAAACTGGAAGGCACATGGCGCGGCATTCGCTATCTGATGGATCAAAGCGAAACCAATGACATGTTGAAGATCAAAGTGCTCAATGTGTCGAAAAAGGAGTTGCTGCGCGACCTGCAGCGTGCGCCTGAATTCGATCAAAGCGCCCTGTTCAAAAAGGCCTATGAAGAAGAGTTCGGCGTCTTCGGGGGTGCCCCGTTTGCGGCCATGATCGGCGATTACGAGTTCGGCCGCGGCCCTGAAGATATCGAACTGCTGGAACGCGTAGGCCAGGTCGCTTCTGCCGCGCATGCGCCGTTTATCTCGGCGGCATCGCCGGAGTTGCTCAATCTGAGCGAATTTACACAGCTCGGCGCCCCCCGCGACATGTCGAAGATCTTCGACAGCACGGAATATGCCAAGTGGAAGAGCTTCCGCCAGTCGGACGATTCGCGCTACGTGGCGCTTACCTTGCCTCACGTACTGATGCGGCAGCCGTATGGGCGTGAAACCAAATCGATTGAAGCTTTTGACTACGAAGAAAGCGTCGATGGGCGCGACCACTCCAAATATCTTTGGGGGAATGCGGCTTACGCCTTGGCGGCGCGGATGACGAACTCCTTCGCGCGGTATGGCTGGTGTGCTTCGATTCGCGGCGTAGAAAACGGCGGTCTCGTCGAGGGCTTGACGGCGCATAACTTCAAAACCGATGAGGGCGACATTGCCCTGAAGTGCCCGACCGAGGTGTCCATCACCGATCGGCGTGAAAAAGAACTTGCCGATCAAGGGTTTGTGCCGCTTGTGCATTGCAAAGGAACCGATTACGCGGCTTTTTTCAGCGTGCAAACGGTGAACAAGCCAAAGCTGTATGACAAGGATGAAGCAAACGCCAATTCCAAGCTTTCAGCACAGCTGCCGTACATCATGGCGATGTCCCGTTTTGCGCATTATTTGAAGGCCATGATGCGCGACAAGCTGGGCAGCACCATGAGTCGTTCGCAAGCGGAGCAGTATTTGAACACCTGGGTTATGAACTATGTTGTCGCGAACGACAATGCTTCTCCCGCAGCCAAAGCGGAAAAGCCTTTGCGCGACGCCCGCATTGAGGTCATGGAGGTTCCCGGCAACGCGGGTGCGCTGCGTGCCGTTGCCTTCCTGAAGCCGCACTTTCAACTGGATGAGTTGACCGTTTCCTTGCGCCTGGTTGCGGATCTTCCGCCCCAGGCCAAGTAAGGCAACACAGCACCACGAACCGATAACGCGGCTCGCAAAGCGCCCTACCTTGGCTTTAAAGAAGGAGATGCACCATGGCAGTAGATTATTTCCTGAAGCTCGACTCCATCAACGGTGAGTCGGAAGACAGCAACCACAAGAATGAGATCACTGTTCTTTCGTTCAGCTGGGGCGGCACCCAGACGACCTCGGTCGCCGGCACGGGTGGATCGGGTGCGGGCAAGGTAAGCCTGTCCGAGTTCTCGATCATGAAAAATTATGACTCCGCCAGCCCTTTGCTCTTCAAGAGCATGCTCACCGGTACCCACGTCAAGACCGGCACGCTGACGGCCAACAAGGCCGGCGGCAACGGAAAGCCCTTCCTCAAGATCGATTTCACCGAGTTGTACGTGACCAGCCAGCAGGCCAGCGGTTCTTCCGAGATCCCCACCGAATCGGTGTCGTTCTCCTACAACACGATCAAGGTTGATTACAGCGTGCAGAATGAACAGGGTAACCTGGCCAGCACGGGCGCAATCAGCTACGACCTGAAGCAGAACAAGGTTTCGTAGGCAAAGATGACTCCACAGGAGCTGTACCGAGCTGGGGAGTTGGATCAGGCAATCACGGCGCTTGGCGAAGAGCTGCGGTCTTTTCCGCTCGACGCCAAGCGCCGTACCTTCCTGTTTGAGCTTTTGTGCTTTGCCGGGCAGTATGACCGGGCAGAAAAGCAATTGGACGTCCTGGGCCGCCAGGATCCAAAGAACGCCCCCGGCATGCTCGTGTACCGCAGCGCCTTGTACGCCGAGCGGACCCGCGAGGAGATGTTTCGGTCCGGGAACCTGCCTTCCGCTGGCGAAGATCCGGAGCAAGTCGACGGGGGCACCTGGAACGGAAAAGATTTCGCGTCGTTGGCGGATGCCGACCCGCGCATCGGGGATCACATGGAGGTTTTCATTGCAGGAACCTACACGTGGATTCCGACTCACTACATCGACCGGCTGGAGATAGAACCCCCTGCCGCGCTGCGTGACCTGCTTTGGGCGCGGGCACGCATCCAGACGAGCCCTGCCTTTCGCCTGCAAGACCTGGGCGAGGTGTTGCTGCCGGTGTTGGCTCCGCTTTCCCACACAGCAGCGGATGGGGCTGTTCGGCTTGGCCGCGCCACCGTTTGGGAAGACTTGCCGGGGGGTGGAGAACGTCCGCTCGGGCAGAAGATGCTGCTGGTCGATGGGGAAGAGGTCCCGTTGTTGGAGTTCCGCACCGTCGCTTGGGCGCATGATGGTGAGCCCGCAGGAGAACCTCCTGATGCCCTTGCGTGACGATCTCCTGAACCCGATTGAAGGCGAAGCGCCGGCCGGACCGAGTTTGTACTACGACAAGGTATTCGATCAGCTCAAAGAAGCTCGCATCGAGGAGGACGACTCCATTCCCACAGGGCAATGGAGTCGTGCGCCGAAAAAAGCGGACCGGCCGCTGGTGATCAAGGTAGCCGGCGAAACCCTGGCCACACGGTCCAAGGATCTCCGGCTTGCGGGATGGTACATCGAATCATTGGTACGCCGCGAGGGCTTTAGTCAGCTTGGGCCCTCACTCGACCTCCTGCGCCGGCTGCAGGAAGTGTTCTGGGACACGTTGCATCCGGAACGCGAAGAGGACGGCGATCTTGGTTTGCGCATCGGTGCCATTGAGGGCGCGGCGGCGCAGTTGGCGGTGCAGTTGAAGTTAATGCCGCTCACCCGTGGGGGCGTCAATTACCTGCAATATCAGGATGCGCGTTCCCTGGGCGTGGAAGCGGATGCAACCTCCACGGAAAAGCAGGCCGTTCGGGAAGATGCGATCAAGCGGGGCCGGCTGGTGGGGGAGGATCTGCAAAAGGGATTGGAAGGCACCCCCAAAGCCTTCTACCTCGAAGCGGAAACAGCGCTGCAAGAGGCGTTGGCACGAATGGATGAGCTGGACCGCTTTCACGAGGAGCGGTACGGCGAAGATTACCCGAGCCTTTCGCGACTGAAAGATGCGGTGGAAGACGTACAAAAAGTCGTCGGCTCGGTGCTGGCCGAAAAGCGCAAAACCGAACCCGATCCGGTCGAAGTGGCCCCAGCGGAGGCCACGGGTGCCGAAGAAGAGCTTGATCCGTTCGCTCAATACGACGCCGCGGATGCGAACGCCGATATCGACGCCGAGGGACAAGCGGAGATCGACGCCGAGATAGAAACTGCTGGCGAGGCTCCCGTTGCAACCGTTACCGTTCCGGTGCCGCGACGCCGTACGCTCGTGGGTGTTCCGACGGACACCGAAGGGGCCTTTGCGCAGATCGCAGCGGCAGCAGAGTTTTTGCGCACGCAGAAACCAGCTTCTGCCGTGCCTTACCTCCTGTGCGCCGCCCTGCGCGTAGGCGAAACGCGCGATGCCGATTTCGGCGACATGAACTTTGCGCCGGCACCTTCGACGGCGACGCGGCAAGCGTTGCGTCGTTTTGCCAACGAGGGCCAATGGGACGACCTGCTGCAGCTGGCGCTGGCAACGCTGGCGGAACCCTGCGGCCGGGCGTGGCTGGACCTGCAGCGCTACCTGTGGCGGGCGGCCACGGAACGCAGTTATTTCACAATCGCTTCGGCTGTGGTGAGCACGGTGCGCGGCTTGTTGCTCGACCGCCCGATGCTGCGGGAAGCCACCCTGGATGACGACACGCCCGCGGCGAATGCGGAAACGCAGCAGTGGATCAACACCGAGGTGTTGCCGCCCGAACCGGCCGCCGCGCTCCCCGAAGCATCCATGGCAGGGGAGCCCCCCACGCAAAACGA
>CAXTRN010000267.1:0-4065 GCA_964246645.1 uncultured Acidobacteriaceae bacterium | reverse complement strand
CACAAACCGCAGGGATGTATTACGGCAACGAACCGGCGGTGCTGTTCAACGCACAACAAAACGAACTCGCCCTCGCGGCAGCGGAAAAAGCCATTGCGGCAGACCCAACCAAGCCGAATCCGTATTTCGTGAAGGGTCAGGAACTCTTGCAAAAGGCCTCCGTCGATCCGAAAACGGGAAAGATTATCGCGCCTCCGGGCTGCGTCGATGCGTACCAGAAATATCTGGAGATCGCGCCCGATGGTCCCCAGGCAGCAAGCATTCGTGACACCTTGACGGCGATGGGCGAAAAGATCAACACACGCTATTCAGCCGGCAAAAAGAAGTAAGCTGCACCAAAGAATAAGCTGCGCCGCCATGCGGCAAGCCAAAGCAGAGACCCGGCGCCCCTGTGCCGGGTTTCTGCTTTGCGGCAAGGAAGAGGACCGATGACGGAACGTGTGCTGCTGTATGAGGAGGCGTTGGCAGAGGTGCTCGCGGCGGCGGCGTTACTGCCGGAACCGGCAACCGAGCGCGTGCCGCTGTTAGAGGCGCGTGGACGGGTACTGGCAGCACCGGTGCTGGCGGACCGCGACCAGCCTCCGTTCCGGCGTTCCACCCGCGACGGCTATGCTGTCCGCGAGGCGGACGTGGGCGGGGCAGAAGCCGGTGGGGCCCGGTCTTTGCGGCTTATCGGAACCCTGCGGGCCGGCGAAGCGTGGGCGGGTGCTCCGCTGGCAACGGGCGAGGCCATCGAGATCATGACTGGAGCTCCGGTACCGGAGGGCGCGGATGCGGTGCTGATGGTCGAGCACGCTGCCTTGCATGGGACGCAGCTGCAGCCGGAGCCGGGACGCCGGTTGCAAATGGGAGAGAACATCGTCCCGCGTGGGGCAGAAGCCCTCGCGGGAGGGCTCCTGGTGCCGGCAGGACGTCTGCTGGACGCCCCGGAACTGGCGGTCGCCGCCAGCTGCGGCTATGCGGAGCTCGCCGTGTATGCGCGGCCGCGGGTTGCCATTCTGGCGACAGGGGATGAGCTGGTGGAGCTGGGAGAACAACCGGCGGACTGGCAGATTCGCAACTCCAACAGCTACGCCCTGGCGGCTTTGGTGGAAGCCGAGGGCGGCACCCCATGGCAGTTGCCGACCGCGCGGGACACCCTGGACGATCTGCGCCAGCGCCTGGCTGCGGTACGGACCGGCGCTGGATCGGCTGGCCTGGCCGATGCAGAGAGCAATGAAAGCGGCGGGGCGGACCTCCTTGTGCTGTCCGGCGGAGTTTCCAAAGGCAAATACGATCTGGTCGAGCAGGTGCTGCACGAGGCAGGCGCGGAGTTCGTCTTCACGGGAGCGCGGATTCAACCGGGGCGGCCGGTGGTCTTCGGCCGCCTGCCCCGGTCGGCAGCGGGCGCGAACAGCCGGCCATATGCGAACAGCCAGCAGCCTATGGATGCGTGGATTCCCTTCTTTGGGCTGCCCGGCAATCCTGTCTCCACCGAGGTCTGCTTTCGATTGTTTGTGGCGCCGCTGCTACGGGCGCTGTGCGGCGGAAAGGCCGTCTCGCCCCGTTTCGCGGAAGCGCGCCTGGCGGAAACGGTGCGGGGTGGAGCCAAGGTAACGCGGTTTTTACCGGCAGAGATCACTGGTGACTGGCAGGGCGTAACGGTGCGCCCTGTCCCTTGGCAGGGTTCGGGCGATCTGGCCGCCAACGCGCGGGCGAACGGGTTTGCGGTGGTGCCGATGGACACGGCGGCCTTGGCGCCGGGAGACACGGTGCGGGTGTTACTCCGTTAGTTCGCTAATGCATTGAATGCCCGGAGTTCCGCCCTTGCCGATAGTCACTTGCTCTAGCATGCAAAGATGCAGGACAAGACGCCGCCCGTTCCCGAGCCAACACCCGAAACGCTTTCCCACTACGACGAGGCTGGCCAGGCCCGCATGGTCGATGTCGGCGCCAAGGCCGTTACGCGGCGGGAAGCGACCGCGGCAGCCTTTGTGGAGTTGAATGAGGCCGTACTCCGGGCTTTGCCGCAAAATCCGAAGGGAAATCCACTGGAAGTGGCACGCTTTGCCGGGATCATGGCGGCTAAACGCACAGCGGAACTGATTCCGATGTGCCACACGCTGCCGTTGAGCTTTGTCGACGTGGAAGCGACAGGGGTTGCGGGCGGGGTCGCTATTCGTGCCACCGCGGCCACGGTTGCCGGAACGGGGGTGGAGATGGAAGCGATGACGGCAGCGTCGGTGGCGGCGCTCACGGTCTATGACATGACCAAAGCGCTCGACAAGGGCATCCGCATTCGTGACGTGGTGCTTGTGGCGAAAAGTGGCGGCAAAAGTGGGGATTGGCGTCGAAGCGAGTGAGACGCCTTGACCTCGCAGCACGTCACGCCCACCGACGACCCCTCGCTCAGCTTCACCCTGCGCCCTACGTCAGCCCGGGTGCGCCATAGCCACGGTGAACTGGTGGTTGCTGTCGTGAAACAGATGCGGTGAACCGAAGCCCGCACCGGCGAGCAGCGGACGGAGGCTCCGCTCCGTGAATTTGTAGCTGTTTTCGGTGTGAATCGTTTCGCCGGCCTCAAAGCGAATGCGGTAGCCGTCCAGAAGTACGGTCTGTGCGGACAGGCTTTCGAGGTGCATTTCGATGCGGCTTTCGGCGGCATTCCAACGAACGCGGTGGGCAAAGGCGGACAGGTCGAACTCGGTATCGAGATCGCGATTCAACCGGGCGAGGATGTTCAGGTTGAAAGCGGCCGTTACGCCCGCAGCGTCGTTGTAGGCGGCCAAAAGATCATCCACGCTTTTCCGGCAACAGGGCGCCAGATCTACGCCGAGCAGCAACGCATCCGAGCCTTTCAGCTGTTTGCGCAGTTTGCGAAGGATGCCCATCGCCTCCGTGGGAGCGAAGTTCCCGATGCTGGAACCGATGTAGAGCGCCAGAATGCTTGTGCCGGCGGGCCGGCTGATGCGGTATGTTTCTGTGATGTAGTTCGCGACCTGGGGGCGGACCGTGAGTTCAGGCATGGCAGCGGTCAGCGTACCGGCAGCCTCGTTCAGCGCGGATTCGCTCACATCGATAGGCTGGTAAAGCAGGTCCGGCTGGCGCGCAATGGCGGCGGCGAGCAGGGTTCCGGTCTTCGCGGCAGTGCCGGCACCAAGCTCGGCGACCGTGATCGGCGTGTGCGGAAAGCTGACAATCTCTGTGGAAAAGGTTTCAAAGATGGACCGCTCCGCCCGGGTGAGATAGTACTCGGGCAGTGTGGTGATCTGTTCAAAAAGCGCCGTGCCCTCTGCGTCGTAAAACATCCAGGGAGAGAGCGTTTTTTGGACGCCGGACGGTACACCTAAGCCACGAACGGCTTCGCGCAGCACAGCTTCGTGCAACGCTTCGGGAGCTTCAACCATGAGTAACGCAGCCTTTGTGAGAGATGCTACCTGGAACGCCGGGAACGTCTACATTGCATGCCAGACGACAGCTCGAAATGCTGGAGACTCGCGAAAAGCTAGAAAAACTCAAGCAGTCCAAAGAACTCAAGCAATTCGAACCATGAGACGATCGACCCGGCGCGTGTGCATCGAACCTTTGTTTCAGCCGATCAGCGAAAACACACGCCATAAGAAGAGTCTACGCCCAGTTCTGTCCAGAGGAAAGCCTGTGCATCGGCGAGCGGTCAGGCCCCATGCACCTCTGCGGCCAACCGCACGCCGCTGAACTGCCACCGGGTCGCGGGCGGGAAAAAATTCCGATACGTCGCGCGTATGTGCCCTGCCGGCGTTACACAGGAGCCTCCGCGCAGGATCACCTGCGAACTCATGAACTTGCCGTTGTATTCACCCAAAGCGCCCGGCAAGGCGCGATACCCGGGATATCCCGTGTAGGGCGAGGCGGTCCATTCCCACACATCGCCGAAGATCTGCTGCGGACCGGCGACGCCGCTGCGGGCAGGGTGCGGATGGAGGCGTGGGGCTTCGAGCGATGGGCTGCGTTCTGAAAAATCAAGCGACAAAACGCCGTTGGAGTCACGGGACGGCGGCAAAGCCGCGGCGACGAACTCCCACTCGAACTCGGTCGGCAGCCGGTGAC
>CAXTRN010000266.1:0-4066 GCA_964246645.1 uncultured Acidobacteriaceae bacterium | reverse complement strand
GTATCGATATACATGTCGATGCCCTTCACCAAGGCATGAGAAAGCCGCTCCTCCACCGTGCCGAGTCGCCATTCTTCCGCTTTTTTGCCTTTCTGGTTGTCATCCCCGAGAGGGGTCTGCGTCCCTGAAGCCTCAGCTTTGAGCCGCTCGCCGTGCTCCACCAAGCGCTCGGTGGCGTCTGGCCGGCGGTTCAGCAGAACATCTTCAACAAGCACTTTCAGTTCCGGCTCGATCTCCTCATACACCTCCAGCATGCCCGCATTGACGATGCCCATGTCCATGCCCGCGCCAATCGCGTGGTACAGAAAGGCAGAATGCATCGCCTCGCGGACTTTGTTATTGCCGCGAAAGCTGAAGGAAATGTTGGAAACCCCGCCGCTCACCTTTGCATGCGGCAGGTTTTGCTTGATCCAGCGCGTGGCGTTGATGAAGTCGACCGCGTAGTTGTTGTGCTCCTCCATTCCGGTAGCCACGGTCAGGATGTTTGGATCGAAGATGATGTCTTCTGGAGGAAAGCCCACCTCGTCGACCAAAATGCGATAAGCGCGCTCACAGATGCGGATCTTGTCCTCAAACGTCGCCGCCTGGCCTTGTTCATCGAAGGCCATCACAACCGCAGCCGCACCATATTTCCGCACCGTCTTGGCATTGTGCCGGAACTTTTCTTCGCCTTCTTTCAGCGAGATCGAGTTGACGATGCCTTTACCCTGCAGACACTTCAGCCCGGCTTCGACGACCTCCCACTTCGACGAATCCACCATGAAGGGCACCTTGGCCACTTCGGGCTCGCTGGCGAGCAGTTGCAGGTAGCGCGTCATCGCCGCCACGCCGTCGATCATGCCCTCGTCCATGCAGATATCGAGAACATTGGCGCCGTTTTCCACTTGCTGCCGCGCGACACTCACGGCTTCTTCGTACTTGCCGTCTTTGATCAGCTTGGCGAACTTCGGCGAACCGGCGACATTGGTTCGCTCGCCCAGCAGGATGTACACGCCGGGTTGCTGCGTGAAGGGCTGTGAACCGGAAAGCCGCAGTGGCTTAAATACCGCTTTTTCACCATGATTCCCGAAGGAAATCTGCACTTCCGCACCGCTCAAGCCGCCACCGCCCTGTTGCCCATTTCCCGGGGCGCTCGCCCTTCCAATGCCTTCGCAATCGCTGCGATGTGATCCGGGGTGTTGCCGCAGCACCCACCCGCGATGTTGATCAGGCCATCCCCGGCGAACTCACCCAGGTATCGCGCCATGTCTTCCGGCACCAGATCGAATCCGGTCGGCGAAAGCGGATTCGGCAACCCAGCATTGGGGTAGCAGGAGATCGCCGTCCCTGCCTTCTGCGAAAGCTCCGCCAAAAACGGATACATCAGATCGGGTCCCAGAGAACAGTTCAGCCCCACCGAGAATGGCTTCACATGCTGCACCGCATTCCAAAACGCCTCAATGGTTTGCGCGGAGATCATCGTTTCCCCACCACGGCCGACCGCCGCCGAAATCATCACCGGCAACTCCTTCGCCTCCGCATCGAAGACCTCGCGAATCGCGACCAGCGCTGCTTTGGCGTTGAGCGAATCGAAGATTGTTTCCACCAGCAAAAGATCCGAGCCACCTGCCATCAACGCCCGTACCTGGTGCACATACGCGTCCTTCACCTGGTCGAACGTCACCACGCGGAATCCCGGATCATCGGCGTCGGGCGAGTTCGATAGCGACACCGTCAGCGGCCCGATCGCTCCCGCAACAAACCGTTGCCGTCCGGTTGCGTTTGCGACGCGGTCGGCAAGGGTGCGGCACTGCTGCGCTGACGTTTCGTTGATCTCCCACGCGAGGTCATTCAAGGAGGCGTCCTCGATGATCTTCTGGTAGAAGTCGGGATCTTTGCGTCCGCCACGTTCCCGCGGGTCTTCCACGAAAAACTCACTTTGCGAGATGCTCGTCGCGCCAAAGGTGTTCGTTTCAATAATGTCCGCGCCCGCCTCCAGGAAGCGGCGATGGATATCACAGATCATCTCCGGTTGCGTCAACGAAAAAAGGTCGCCGTTGTTTAACAGGTCTTTCGGAGCAGCCTCAAAACGGCCGCGACGCATATCGGCTTCGCTCATGTTGTAGGTGCGGATCGTGGTACCCATCGCGCCGTCGATAATGGCGATACGCTCTTGGAGGATCTGCTGTAAGGGGTGTTCTGCTTTCGCTATCATTGGCACCTCACCTCCGCCTTATTCGCTGGGCGCACTGCGCGCGCAAGCGGAACGGCGGCCAGCAGTCGAAGAATCCCGCCTGCCAAGCTGAACCCGGAACCACGCTCGCCGCTAAAGATGGCGGGCTGCTCGCGCTGCGCATCCCATCAGTGGTGGTCGATACAGAAAGGCTCCGCCATACTAGCGCAGCACTTCAACCTCTTCGTTGGCGGTCCCTGGCAATGCACTAGGTACGGGCACCAGAAGGTCTTCTTTGCGCATCACCATGTTGGTCGCATTCAAACTTGCCAGCTCAAAGCCATGCCCATGCGTGATCGCATCCGTCGGACACGCCTCGACACAATACCCGCAAAAGATACACCGGTTGTAGTCGATGTTGTACACCTTGGCATACCGTTCCGCGGAGCTGAAACGCTTTTCCGAGGTGTTCTCTTCCGCTTCGATATAAATGCAATTTGCCGGGCAAGCCGCGGCACACAGGTAACAGGCCACGCACTTTTCCAACCCGTTTTCGTCGCGCTGCAACTGGTGCTTGCCACGAAAACGCTCCTGAAACACCGCGCCGCGCAAGGGTCCCTCGCCGTCTGGGTAATTTTCTACCTCGGTAGGCTGAAAGGTTTCGCGTAGCGTGATGCTCATGCCTTTCGCGATCGCAGCTGCATTGCCAAGTATGGACATACCTAAAGTATACGTATAGCGGATGTCCCCGCGAAAGGGCGCCGAAGAGCTGTTTTGCTCCGGGTATCCATAGCCGTGCGCTACGGTCGTGTCCCACATACGCTTTGCACAAAGCTGCTGTGATTGACCACTCGTTACTTAGCCAGGTTACGAAAAGGCCATTGACGAAGAAACGCCCCGAAGTATGATTTCGCCATGCAGAGCCTTTTTCCGATCCGTTTCGCGCAGCATTTCCGCCTGCTTTGTTCCGGCTGCGCCGCTCTTGCATTATGTTTCACGCCGGCCATGCGGATGAATGCGCAAACGCCGGCCGGCACGACATCGACCACGGCGAGCAATCGGACTGTCTGTACCAAGCGCACAGAGGTGCTGAGTCCCGGCGAAAAAGCCATGGATACTCACGATCTGCCCAAAGCTGAGGCGCTGCTGCATGAGGAAAGCCACGCCGCCGGTCCGGAAGGCGACCGCGCCCACAATGCTTTCATCCGCACGCTGCTGCGTGAAGAAAAATTCGACGATGCCCGCAAAGATGCGGAAGCGTGGGCCCGGGACGCACCTCGCAACGCCTGGGCTGTCTCCTCCGCAGGCGAAGTCGCATGGCGTGAGGGCGACCTCAATGCAGCTCTCCAACACTTCAACACCGCCACTACCCTGGATAACTGCAACCCCCGGGTACACGCGGACAGAGCCATCTTTCTCCGGTTTTCCGGCATGAACGCGAGCGCCAAAGTCCAAATCGATAATGCGCACAGACTCGACCCCATCGATCCAGATATTGCCGATACGTGGGATGAGCTTCAGCCGCGCGCGGTGCGACTTCAAAATGTGGAAGACTACCTGTCGCATGCCGACTCACTCACCCCGGAACAGCGCAAACCGATCGAACATTGGCGAGACCGGTTGCGCGAACCCCATCCTGAAAGCACCTGTCGCCTCACAAGCGCCACCACCAGTACCGCGCTTCCCTTTCAGAGGATTCAGAACGGCCCCAATGCCCCCGTATATTGGGGGCTCGATGTGGCCTTCAACGGCAAACAGCGGCGGCTCGAGATCGATACCGGCGCCCATGGCTTGCTGCTGAGCCGTTCTGCCGCGAATGCACTGCACCTGGAGTCCGCTGAAAAAGGGCAATCCTACGGAATCGGCGATGAAGGAGCGGTTTCCTCTCACACGTCTCACGTCAAAAACATCAAA
>CAXTRN010000265.1:0-4118 GCA_964246645.1 uncultured Acidobacteriaceae bacterium | reverse complement strand
CCAGATTTTCACGACGATGTAGTTGAGTTCATCACGCAAAAATTCGTCGACAACCTGTTCGTAGCGACCGTCGACTTCAAGAAAATCGGCGAGGGTGCCGACAGGTGCGATGCTTGCAGGATCTGAAGAGCCGCCTTGAGATTTCCCATTCTGCGCGCGGCGGGCATTGGCACGAAACAGGTTGCGCACCGTGTCGGTGGAATAGCTGTGCTCGCGAATCAGCGCTTCAAGGGCGCCGCGACGGCCCAGCAGGGTCGCGATCTCGGCGCGTAACTGATCGCCGCGACGCCGGTGCTGCGTTTCTTCTACCCGGCGCTGTTCCAACTGCCCCCGCAGCGCGGCGATCTCGGATTCGAGGCCTTTGAGACGATCGGTAACGCCTTCGAATGCCAGTTTTGCCTGGCCGCGCTGGTGGCCGAGGGCGTCCAGATCGGCACGGGCGCTGTTAGATTCGACGGTGAGGCGCTCGGTTTCACGGTCCAGGCCGGCCAGGGTGGCTTCCGCTTGCGCCAGTTCATTGCGAATCTGGTTGCCTCGCGTCATGGTGTTGATAGCATTGCGGCGGCCCTGCTCGGCTTGCGTTTCAGCGGCTTCCACGCCGCGCATGGCCTCGTGCGCACGCGCTTGCCCAGCCTGCGCCTCGGCGCGGTGAGTATCGGCAGAGGCGGTAGCCGTTTCGAGGAACTGCCGATGCTGCTCGCGCTCGGCGGTGAGCTGGGCCAGCGCTTCGCGAGCGGCGACGAGCTCGTCGTTGGAGACTGCGGAACGCGCCGCGAGTTCGCCGTTGCGGTCGATGTTAGCGGCAATGCGGCTTTGCGTGCGCTCGAGGTCGACCGCGGTGCTGTTCACGCGAGCTGTGGTTTCGCGCAGTTCGTGGTCGAGCGCGTAACCGCGGGCGGTGCCGGTGCGGTGCTCGGCGTCAAGAGCCTCTATCTGGCCGGCTTGCTCGTCGATGCGCGTATTCAGCTCGCCGAGTTCGGCGTGCAGGGTAGCCGATTCACTGTCCATCGCGGCGAGACGGCTGGCCAGCACACGCCGCAGCTTGGCGGTGAACTCGGAGCGCAGTTCGCCGTAGCGTTCGGCCTTGGAGGCTTGCCGCTTGAGCACGGCGACCTGGCGAGTGACCTCTTCGAAGATGTCGTTGACGCGCGACAGATTGCCTTTGGCAGACTCGAGGCGCAGCTCGGCGAGACGCTTTTTGGCTTTAAAACGGGTGATGCCGGCGGCTTCTTCGATGATGGCCCGGCGATCGAGCGGCTTGGAGCTGAGCAGCTGACCGATGCGCTCCTGACCGATGATCGCGTAGCTTTCGCCGCCCAAACCGGTGCCGAGAAAGACGTCCTGAATATCGCGGAGGCGGCACATCTTGCCGTTGAGAAGATATTCGCTTTCGCCGGAGCGAAACAGGCGCCGGGTAACCGTCATTTCGCCGGCACGCGCGGGGGTTTGACCGAACTTGCGGCGGCGCACCTTGAGGACGACATTTTTGTCATTGGCGGCCCCGGGCGGTTCAGCCGTTTCCGGGCCGTCTGCGCCCGGAGGTCTGGTCCCCGAAGTTTTGGGCGCTGAACCCTCGCTCTCGTAGATCTGCCCGGGCTGAGCTTCGGCGACGGCGTCTTCGGTTTCCTGAGCGGCCTGGGTGCGGAGCGCGGCTTCATCCCAATCACCGGTCAGATCCGGCGTGTTGTGGCCCCGAGCGTCTGGAAGGGCATTTGGGTCGTCAACGGCCGGCTCGTACACAGCGGGGTCGACGAGGGTGAGTGACACTTCGGCCATGCCGGTGGCGCGGCGGTCGCGCGTGCCGGCGAAGATGACGTCTTCCATCTTCAGGCCGCGCAGGCTTTTGGCGGATTGCTCGCCGAGTACCCAGGTGATGGCGTCGGAAATGTTGGATTTGCCGCAGCCATTGGGGCCGACGATGGCGGCGATGCCGTGCCCGGCGAGCGGCACGTCGGTGCGGTCGCAAAAGGATTTAAAGCCGAGGATCTGTACCCTGCGCAACTGGAGCACGCCGTTTTGCCGACCTTTCCGAGAGCGCCCCGCTCCGCATGCTTGGGAGTATGCCTAGGAGTGTGAAAGATGGGCGCTGCCTTCGCTGTTGTTTCGATGCTATGGGGTCGTACCCGATCCAGCAACAGCGCAAAGAGCGGGGAGGCGCGGTCCGTGGTGGATAAACGGTACGCAAAGCCGGCGTTCCGAGGTTGTGGACAGGAAGGAGAAGGAGAACGCGGCCGACGGAATCCGCCAGTTCCGCCAGTCGTACCCATGGTGGGTTACTCCTGTTTTGTGAAAGCAGCAATTGGCTCTGGAACAAAACCGCCGCGTGCCCTAGAGTTGCAAGAGGGCAACAGTGGTTCCTATAATCCGCAGTATTGGCCGATGGGTGTTGTTTGATCGTCGGTGGTGGGCTCTCGGCAGCAAATCTTCGCCCCATTTCAAGTTGGGACCATTCCCCAGGAGTATGTATGCATAAGGTAGTTCTTCGATCGCTGTTGGCGGCTGTCGGCGCGGTGTCTTTCGCAACATTTGCCATGGCGCAGACCCCGGATGCAGCGGGCGGCCAGGGCCAGGTTCAGATGTCCCAGGAAGAGTACAACGCGTACCAGAAGGGTGTGACCGCGACCAGCCCCGCCGATAAAGCCACAGCTTTTGAGGCGTACCTGAAGCAATATCCGAACTCGGCGGTGAAAACCGAAGCGCTGAATCAGATCCTGTTTGCAGACAGTCAAACGGGCGACCAAACCAAGACCCTCGATGCTGCGGACCGTTTGCTCGCCGTGGATCCGAACAACCTGCGCGCGCTGACCTTTGAGGTGTTTTACCGGCGTACCGATGCAGACAAGCTGACCGATCCGACCGCGAAGCAGACGGCGCTCGATCAGGTGGCAGGCTACGCGCAAAAGGGCCTGAACGCCACCGCGCCCAAGGGCATGAGCGATGCGGATTTTACGACGCTCAAGGCGAAGACAACGCCGGTGTTCGAATCGGCGATCGCCGACGACGATATGGCTAAAAAGGACAATGCGGGTGCGATTACCGCATTGAAAACGGAGCTGACCAGCGTTCCGCCGGCGCAACTGACCGCGGTGGGTCCGGTGCTGCAGGATGAATACACGCTGGCGACCGCTTATTACACATCGACACCGCCGGATTATCTGAACTGCGCCTACTATGCTTCGCGCGCCGGACAATACGCGCCCGATCCAGTGAAAACGCAGATTCAGCAGCTTGCGACCTATTGCTACCAGAAGTACCACGGCAGCAACGATGCGTATGCCGGCTTCCAAACACTTGCGCAAGCGAACGTGACCCCGCCGGCGGATCTGGCCACGACGGTTACGCCTGCACCCACGCCCGAAGAGACGATCAAGAAGACCCTTTCCGATCCGAGTCTGAATCTTGCCACCCTGGCGCTCAGCGACCGGGAACAGGTGATTCAGTACGGGCAGCCGGATGATGCCGATAAGGTGTTCAATCCGATCAAGGGTAAGTCGGTGGAGATCCCAGGCGCGGTGGTGATCGTTGCCACGGCGGATCAGCTGCAGGTTGCTGTTTCCGCGGACGCGGTGCAAAGCAGGCAAGCGGACTTCACGTTCAATATGAAAGCCCCGCTCACGACGGTTCCGGCCGTGGGGGCTTCGGTGAACCTTTCGGGCACCTACACGTCCTACACGCAAAAACCGCTGATGATCACCATGAGCGACGGAACCGTGGTGGAAAAGAAGGCTCCGGCAAAGGCCCCGGCCCGCAGCACCACACGGCGGCGGTAAGCGCTGGTAGCAAAATAAAAGGTCCTCCCACTGGGAGGGCTTTTTGTTTGTGCGCTGTTCTTCACTGAGGTGAACGCTTTCCGCCAAAGAATCCTTCCATTTGTCCGCGGAAAGGAGCTTGTTCCAGATAAACTGCAGGTTTCCGTTCGGCAACGCTTCGGTTGGGAACCCAAGATGTCGCTGACGCTGCTTGTGGGAGTTTTTAAACCTTTTCAAGGTCGGCCTTCGTCCGCTAAACCAAGAAGGTTGACAAACAGGCGGGTCGCTCCGGGAACCGCCTCCGGCAACTGGCGATACAGGGCAAAGGCGCAGTAGGTCCAGTGCCCTCGGCCGAGCCGGGTGGTGATG
>CAXTRN010000264.1:1839-4139 GCA_964246645.1 uncultured Acidobacteriaceae bacterium | reverse complement strand
TCCATACCTGCGATACCGATGGCGGAAAGCAAGCCGCCGATCGTCGTGGGGATCAGGCAAACCAGCAGGGTAATCAGCACAAACACAGTCTGCGGCGCACCCGAATACATCGCAAACGGCTGCAGCGTTACCACCGCGAGCAGGAAGATGATCGTCAACCCCGCAAGCAGAATGTTCAAGGCAATCTCGTTCGGTGTCTTTTGCCGTTCCGCGCCTTCAACCAGCGCGATCATGCGATCCAGAAAAGTTTCTCCCGGGTTGGAGGTGATGCGCAACGTGATCACATCGGAAAGCACACGTGTGCCCCCCGTCACGGCAGATCGGTCGCCGCCTGCTTCGCGAATGACCGGCGCCGACTCACCCGTGATCGCCGATTCATCGACCGAAGCCACGCCTTCGATGACCTCACCGTCTCCTGGAATCATCTGGTTTGCCGCAACGCGCACCAGGTCGCCCACACGCAACTCAGCGCTCGACACCTCCTCAACCGCATTGTTTGTCACGCGATAGGCTGTGGTCTCCGATTTCGCCTGACGCAGCGCGTCGGCTTGCGCTTTGCCTCGCCCTTCGGCCATCGCTTCTGCGAAATTTGCAAAAAGCACCGTGAACCAGAGCCAAAGGGTAATCTGCAGATCGAAACGAAAATGACCGTGATGTGTTGCTAAATTCACCAGCAGCAGCACAGTCGTGAGCACGCTGCCGATCTCCACAACGAACATCACCGGGTTGCGCATCATCACCCGCGGGTTCAGCTTTGCAAGAGCATCCACCGCGGCGCGGCGTACGATCTGCGCATCGAAAAGTGAGCGCTTTTTTACTTGGTTTACCATATTTTTCTTTCCAGGGTGCACTCAAGCTAGAAGAGTTGGCCGGCTCGCAAAAGCAGGTGTTCGAGCACTGGGCCAAGGGACAACACAGGGAAAAATGTCAGTGCGCCCACGATGATGATCACGCCCGTGAGCAGCAGCGTAAACAGCGGCGTGGTGACTGGAAACGTGCCCGAAGACGCAGGCACAATCTTCTTTCCTGCGAGGTTGCCGGCGATCGCGAGCATCGGCACGATCATCATGAATCGGCCAAAAAACATCGCTAGGGCAAGCGAATAGTTGTACCAGTGCGTGTTCGCATTCAAGCCGGCGAAAGCAGAACCGTTGTTTCCCGTTGCCGACGTGTACGCGTACAGGATCTCGCTCAAGCCATGGGGTCCATGGTTTGCCAGGCTGCTGAGTCCAAGCTTCGGCATCAGCACGGTTACCGCGGCGAACCCGAGAATCAACAACGGAAAGATCAACAGGTACAGCATCGCCATTTGCACGTCATAGGCTTCAATCTTTTTGCCCAGGTATTCCGGCGTGCGGCCCACCATCAGCCCCGCGATAAACACCGCCATCACAACAAACACCAGCATGCCGTACAGACCCGCGCCTACACCGCCGAAGACCACCTCACCGAGCAGAATGTTGACCATGGGCACCATGCCGCCGAGCGGGGTGAAGCTGTCATGCATGCCGTTTACTGCACCGCAGCTGGCATCGGTGGTCACCGTGGCAAAGAGCGCGGAGTTCGCAATACCGAAGCGCACCTCCTTGCCTTCCATGTTGCCGCCTGCCTGCGTCAGCGTGGTCCGCGCATCCACGTTATGCATCAGGGGATTGGCGTGTGACTCTGCCCAGTAGGTCGTCCATGTGCCCGCAAACCAAAGCACCACCATGGCTGCCAGCACGGCCCAGCCATGTTTGGGTGAACCGACCATCTGCCCTAACGTCACGCAAAGGCCCGCTGGAATAAGAAAGATCGAAAGCATCTGCAGGAAGTTTGAAAGCGGTGTGGGATTTTCAAACGGGTGTGCGCTATTGGCGTTGAAGAAGCCGCCTCCGTTGGTTCCCAACATTTTGATGGCTTCCTGCGAAGCCACCGGCCCTTGCGCGATGGTCTGCGTGGTCACCGTCGCCGGCTTCCCATCCGTTCCTGTGATGTGCTGCGGCTCTACCAGCTTCACGGTGTCGTACGGCTTGAAGTTCTGCACGACTCCCTGCGATACCAACACCAGCGCAAACACGAGAGAAATCGGCAGCAAAACCCAAAGCGATCCGCGGGTGAGATCGACCCAGAAGTTGCCCAGTGTTTTCATCTCACGCCGCGCAATGCCGCGCACAAAGGCAATCGCCAAAGCCAAACCGACCGCGGCAGACCAGAAATTGTGCGTCGCCAAACCGAGCATCTGCGTGAGATAGCTCATCGTCGCTTCCGGAACATACGACTGCCAGTTCGTATTGGTCGTAAACGAGATGGCCGTATTC
>CAXTRN010000264.1:0-1829 GCA_964246645.1 uncultured Acidobacteriaceae bacterium | reverse complement strand
CGTATTCAATGCCAGCGCGGATTCAACGCCGGGCAGGTGCTGCGGGTTGAAAGGAAGCACGCCTTGCAGCCGCTCCACTGCATACGTCAGCAGCAACGTCGCCGCACTGAACACAAGCATCGCGATGACGTACTCACTCCATCGCATCTCCGCCTGCGCATCGATGCCCGTGAGGCGATACAGCAGGCGTTCACACGGCGCCAGCACCGGATCGAGAAAGGTTTTGCGACGCTCAAACACAAGCGTCAGATAAGTGCCCATCGGCTTCGCGAGCAAAAGAACCGCAGCGATGAACACGACAATTTGTAACCAACCGTTCAGCGTCATGACTTAAAACTTCTCCGGCCGAAGCAGGGCATATACGAGGTAAACCAACAACAGGGCTGACAAGATCAAGAGCACGACATTGAGGATCACGGGCGTGTTCCTTTCAAGTGGTCGCAACCGGTCACATACAGCAGCGCCAAACCGAAAGCGGCCACTGTCATCACCACTGAAACAACATCGAGCATGGGTGTTCTCCTGGTTCAGGCTGAAGTTCCAGCTTCAGCTTTCCGACACAACTTAAAAGTGATAGGTAAGGTCGCCGGCCACAACAAACTGTGTCTTTTTTGTCCCGAGATCGTATGCAGCCAGGTCGTATGAGTGCTCCAAACGCAACTCCGGGCGGAACAACACGGTGGACCCAATCCAGTGGCCGTAGCTGATCAAGTGTTCTGAATATTTCGTCGCGTACCCGGTGCGCTGACCCTTGATGTCGTCGACAAACTCATTACGAATCGAAAGGTAATTATGCGTGTTGATTTTGTCTTCGACATAATTCACCACCGCGACCTCCGGCGCAAAGCAGGTCTGCCTTCCGTACGCACAGTAAGCGCCGTTCGCACCAGTTTCCGTCGGCACAGGATGGGCTACCCCGGGCGCAACGCTGGGCACATCGCGTTCATACATGTACCAGGTTTCCGTGTCCGTGTGCCAGCGGGAATTGAACACGTGATACCAGGTCTCGTAGTAGCTTTGGACGTTGTTGTACGCATATTTGCCATTGTTGAATGAGTTCGCAACCGTATACAACGCATCCTTGCCGTTGTGCCAGGTGTAATCGACACCCACTGTGCCGGTCGGCTTGACATCCTTGGTCCAGGGCGCGACATCGTTCCCGCCCGAAAAGCCGAGTTGCAGCAGCCAATGATCCGACAGCTTGATACTCGCCACGATGCCGGTCTGCGTGTAAGGGTCGACCGTGTACAGGAGAGAGTGCGAATAGGTGTAGTTATTGGGCGCGAGTTGCGCTTCGATATCCGGCAAGGAGATGTACCGCCCCATGCGAATGTTCATACCCTTGGCCACATGCGGTGTGTACACGTCCACATAAAACATCACGGGGTCATAGCCGTATTCATGATTGCGCGCAAGCAGTTGCTGCGAAAAGATGCCCTTGCTGGTCGTGTACCGATAATCCTGTCCCCACAGCTGCGCCAAGCGGAAGCCCCAGTCAACGTGCTCGGTTTGCACCGTGTCGGGCAGGCGCTCGACATACAGCACCTGCTGGTCAGGGATGATGCGATTGGGATTTACGTAGTAAGCCGCCGGTGCGTTGGCGTAATCACCTTTGTTGGAAGTGCTGACATCAAAGCCGGCATTAAACCAGCCATACACCTTGGTACGGCTTTTGTTCTCGTTTACGGCCTGCATCAGGATGTAGGTTTGCGTATCGGGCGCACCGATAATAGGCGTTCCGCCAACCGAAAAATCCGACCCCGGAAAGGGCGGGGAATCAAGCGGCGCCGGATATCCGCGGCGCGTGGGTGTTGCCGGTTCCGCTGCGA
>CAXTRN010000263.1:0-4369 GCA_964246645.1 uncultured Acidobacteriaceae bacterium | reverse complement strand
GAGTAAGGCCGTGCCGGAAAGGTAATACCGCTCGGCCCGCGCGATCTCCGCTGCCAGCACGGCCCGTATTTCCGGCGGAAGGGTCGGCAGCGAACCTGCCGGGCTTGCTGGCATGCCTTGCGCCGCGCATGCAAACTGTTCCACAGAAACACCGCCGTGCGCCAGTATGTCGAGCGGCAGGTATACGCGACCACGCTCTGCATCTTCCCGCACATCGCGCAGGATATTTGTGAGCTGAAACGCGACACCCGTATGTTCAGCGAGTTTTTCAGCTTCGGCATCCTTGTAGCCGGCGTCTTTGTACCCGAAGATGCGGATCGTCACCAGGCCGACCACCGACGCGACAAGGTAACAATACCGGTATAAGGCGTCGAAGGATTCGTACACCTGATAGGTCCGCAGCGCCGCTTGGTCGCCGGTCTGGTTGCCGGTTCCGGCGCCGGCCTGAACCGCCACCACGCCTGCAAGCTGCGGCTGCAGATCCATCGTGGTACCGGCGACCAGTTGCTCCAACAATGCGTCTTCGATCCCGAACTGCCGCTGCACATCGGCAAGCGCAAGAAAGATCGGCTCTTCGGTGTTTCCGGAACGCGACTGCCGCCAGGCTGCGGTCCAAGCGGCCATGGCGCAGCGCCGCTCTTCCAGCGACAGGGTTTCATCATCGGCGAGGTCGTCCGCCTTCCGCATAAAGGCGTATA
The DNA here is from genome assembly GCA_964246645.1 of uncultured Acidobacteriaceae bacterium. Classification (GTDB taxonomy): domain Bacteria; phylum Acidobacteriota; class Terriglobia; order Terriglobales; family Acidobacteriaceae; genus Granulicella. Next base: position 3,671 of record CAXTRN010000263.1, on the reverse strand, counting down.
CCGCGCACATGGCGTCTGACTTGTGCCTGGGCAGCGCTCGAAATGCCCAAAAAAAATTCTTTGCCTCACGTTTGGCGACGCCGCGGCATGCAGCATACGCAGAGGCGAGATCCGGTGTGCGCCTCCTTGTCATGCTGTGGGTTTCCACCGTGGAGCCGCCCGGGCGAACGGTCCTGCCGAGGCCAGTTTGCTCACCAGGGCACCCCCGAGCAACCGCAACTTCGCTGCTTTGGTCACCACCGGCCGCTTCCGCAGGGTGTCGTAATTTTGCGCTGCAATGGCGTCGAGAATGGCATGGCCGCCCTTGGCGAACAACGAAAGCGTCGCCGCCAGGTCACGGTTCACCAACGTCGCAATCCGTTGTCCGCGCGTCAAACGCGCCCGTGCGTCTTCTACCAGAAACTGCATCATCGCCCGGAAGTTCGCGTCGAAACGACGCGCGGCGATCTGCTCGTCTGTGACGCCGAAGCGCTCCATCGCGTCGGCGGGCAGGTAACGCCGGCCCCGGTCGACCCAGTCCGTCACCACATCCTGGTAAAAATTCGCCAACTGCAGGCCTGTGCAAATTTCGTCCGATAAAGCCAACAGCTCCGCATCGGCATACCCGCTAACCAGCAGGACCAATCGCCCGACCGGGTTGGCCGAGTACCGCGAGTACGCTTCCAGCGTCGCCAGCGACGCATGCCGCGGGTATACCTGGTCCTGCTCAAACGCGGTCACCAGATCCTGAAACGGTTCAATCGGCAGATGCCGTGAGGCGACGGTGGGCTGCAGCGCCACGAAGACCGGGTGCCGCGAGCGCTCCGGCGTCGCAAAGCTTTCCTCAAGCATCTGCCGCCATTCCCCAAGCAGGCGCGTCGCCGTTGCGGCATCCCCGACCTCATCCCCCAGGTCGTCCGAGGTACGGCAAAACGCATACAGGCTATCGAAGTGCGGACGCAGCACTGCAGGCAAGAAGAAGGTCGCCACATGGAAATTTTCGTAGTGCGTGGCCGCCAGGTGCCTGCACCAGGCTTGCGCGGCAGCCAGTGTCGGCCGGGGAGAGGGCGTGCGATACGGCTCGGGCGCCCCATGCAGCGTACCCACCAGCGTGCCGTCCGGCGCGTCGGGTGTCTCAGGTGTATCCGTGCCGACCTCCAGCGCCGCGCTCATACGGCCGCCTCCATGCTGGCAGCGGATGCGAAGCTTTGAGACAATCCCGCAGCCTCTGCCCGGTGCGCAATGTACGGCAAGCCCTGCGGGTAAATCACGGTTTTGATCTCCGCCGCCGTTCCGTCCGCGGGCCGTGTCAGCATGCGCTGGAAGACCTCCGGGACCTCTGCTAATGGAGCGGCCCCGGTCAGAAAAGCTCCACAATCGAAACGGTCGTCTTGCAACAGCGCAAACGCCTGCCGTGCCGTTTCCGGCGTGTGGTGAAAGCTCGCCTTGATCGTGATATCGGAGTAGTGCAGCAGATTCGTATCGAACGCGGCAGAGGTTCCCGCCGGTGGTCCTCCAAACAGATTGACGAGGCCACCCTTGCGCGCCATCGCCACCGCCCATTGCCAGGCCTCGGGCGTTGCCACGGCCTCAAAGACCAGGTCGGCCCCGCGGCCATCCGGAGTCAACTCCCGTGCCGCAACGACCGGATCGGCCACATCGCTCACCCGCAGCACCTGCTCGGCCCCCAGCCGTCGCGCCGTCACGACCTGGTCTGCCCGCTTCACCACCGCAATTACATGCAACCCGAGCAACGCCCCCGCATGCACAAACAGGAGCCCGATCGGCCCCGCACCCAGCACGATCGCGGTCTGCCCGGCACGCGCGCCCGACTCCGCAAATCCGCGCATCACGCAAGCCAACGGCTCTGTCAGTGCCGCGTGCTCGCTCGGCATCCCGTCCGGCAGGAGGATTGTGTTTTTCTCGACGATTCGCGCCGGCACGCGCACAAACTCTGCATACGCACCGTTGTTGAACAACAGATCGTCGCAAAGGTTTTGCTGCCCTTCTTGGCAATAAAAGCAGGCGTTGCAGGGCGCCGAGTTCAGCGGCACCACCCGGTCGCCGAGCGCGAACCCGCGTACGCCTTCGCCGCGCTCCACCACGGTGCCGGCCAACTCATGGCCAAAAAGCCGTTCCGGCGTGAGCATACGCGCATGGTATCCGCGCCGAAAAACCTTCAGATCGGTCCCGCAGGTCAAAGCCGCATCCACGCGCAACAACAACTCGCCCGGCCCCGGACGCGGCACGGCGACAGTCTGTAGACGCAGGTCTTCCCGGCCCCACAACACCGCCGCCAGCATCGTCGTCCGCCTCGGTTCCATGCCTTTCCATTCTCGCATCCCGCACATACCTTTGCTGCCCAAGAGCACAATGCCGGCACATTCTCGCGACCACCGCCATGCAGCCGCCATCTGATACCCTGACGCTCAAACCGCATGCCCATCGTTTCCCCAGGAGCCTACGCTAAACGCCTCGTTTCCTCCGTGCAGGATTATTCCTTGCTCACCGGCCGCGCCCTCGGCGCCATCTTTTCCGCGCCGCACTACTTCGCCGACACCTTTATTCAGCTCGACTCCATCGGTGTCGGCTCCGTGCCCATCGTCATCCTGGCGGGTTTTTTCACGGGCGCCGTGCTTACGTTGCAATCCACCACGACATTGAAGCAGTTTGGCGCGGCCAACCTCACCGGCCGGCTCGTGTCCCTTTCCATGATCAAAGAGCTCGGCCCAGTGCTCACCGGCCTCATGGTTTCCGGTCGCAATGCTTCCGGCATGGCCTCGGAACTCGGCTCCATGAAGGTTTCCGAACAGATCGACGCCATGCGCGCCCTCGGCACCGATCCGGTCCGCAAGCTCGTCACGCCACGGATTATCGCCACCGTCACCATGCTGTTCTTTCTCACTATCATCTCGGACACCTTCGGCATCTGCGGCGGAGCGCTCGTGGCGGTCACTTTATTGCGCCAAAGCGGCGCGACGTTCTTTCACACCGCTATCAACGCCCTTAATTTCGGCGACATCGTCGAAGGCCTCACGAAACCACTGTTTTCCGGCTTCATCATCGCCACGGTCGGTTGTTACTACGGTTTGGCCACTTCGGGCGGCACCCGTGGCGTCGGCAAAGCGACCACCCAGGCCGTTGTAACCTCTTCCGTTTTGCTGATCATCGTTGACACGCTCGTCACCAAACTCATGATCGGCATCTTCGGTCGGTAGGCCCGTTCCTCCCATGGATCACAATCCCCCGCCCGCCGCCGACACGCCATCGCACGAGCCCGTCCACGAGCCCGTCGTCGAGTTTTCGCATGTGTCGATCACCTTTGATCGCGAGCCCGTCCTGCACGACGTCAGCTTCACGGTCCGGCGTGGTGAAACCCGAATCCTGCTCGGCCCGGCCGGCGGCGGCAAAAGCGTTCTGATCAAGCTCGCGAACGGCCTCCTGAAACCGGACCGCGGTCAGGTTCGCATCTTCGGCCAGGACCTGGGCAAGCTGACCGAAGCCGAAGTCTTTCAACTCCGCGCCCGCATCGGCATGGTGTTTCAGGAAAGCGCTCTCTTCGATTCCATGAACGTCGAAGACAACGTGGCCTACCGCCTGCACGAAGAGCGTATCGCTGAGCAGGAAATCCATACACGCGTGGTTGAAGCTCTCCAATTTGTCGAGCTCACGCCGGCCATCGCCAAATTTCC
>CAXTRN010000262.1:0-4484 GCA_964246645.1 uncultured Acidobacteriaceae bacterium | reverse complement strand
GGTCCGCAGTTCCAGCAACTCGCGCAGGGGCTTCACCTGTTTGGCGACATTTTCCGGAGAAAAATCATCCAGGCTTTCAAAGTGCAGGTTTACTTTCACCTGCCCCGCATTGGGGTCTTCGCTGAGCTTGTTGGCGACCGCATACGCCAAATGGGGCTGCATGCCTTTTAAAACGCTATCGAAGTTATCGGGGTTGATTTCGACGAACTTCCGTTCCTTCAGCGCGGCAAGGGGCTTTTCCGGTTGCCCGGTCAGATCGCCCAGAACGCCCATCACAAAGGGCAGTTCCTTGAGCTCGATGGCATTGCCGACCTCAACATCGTAGGTGATGTGAACGCGCGGTGAACGAACGCGATCGAGCTTGTGTTGCGTGCTTTCCCTGGCCATGGAACTCCCTCATTGATGCGATAACAGAACTGCAACCAAGAAAATCACAAGCAGCGTGCCTTGTAAAGCAAATACCAAGAGGCGCGGGCTGATTTTGAAATGCGATTCCCATTCCTGCATTGGAGCTTGTGCAACCTGCTTTGGAATTCCCATTATGGGTCTGCCTTTCTTCCTCGCTGCGCCTTTCGGCTTGCAAGCGCTCCGCATTTCCCGCAGAATTCAGGGGCAACGTAACAGAGGCGTTTTTGCGCGTTCCCGGCAAGTAGCGGTGTTGCCGCGCTCTGTTCGCGCAAGCCGACATTTCATCTCTCGCTATCTCGTCCAGGAGTCACCTTGCGACAGCTACAACCGGTCATCTGGTCCAAGGGCACCCTTCTTTCCCCGCAGCATTTGCAGGCGCAAGAGCGATTTGTGGAAGATTCTGTGCGTTTTTACCTTGAATCTTTAGGAAGCCATGCCTGGGGGTTTTTGAAGCTGCAGCTGGATGCCAAGGCCTTGGCCGAGGGTACGCTGACGGTCGCCGCCGCTACCGGGGTGTTTCCCGATGCGCTGCCGTTTGATTTTCCCGCTTCCGATCCCGTACCACGCGGCCGTTCGCTCGAAAAATGCTTTGTTCCGGGCCAAACCAGCTGTTTGTTCTATCTCGCCATTCCGGAATATCGACCGGGCGCGATGAATGTGGCCATCGACCGGGCGCGGGTAAGCACACGGTTCAAGGCGCATCTGCAGATGACGCGCGATGAAAATGGAAGCAACACGCGCGAACGGCCGATACAGGTCGCGCAAAAAAATCTGCAGTTAATTGCCGAAGGGGAAAGTCTGGAAGGGGCGGTTTTGTTGCCGTGCGCCCGTGTGTTGCGGACGGAAACCGGTTCATTTCTTGCCGATGCGAGCTTTGTGCCGCCGCTGTTGAATGTGCATGCCGGCGAGATGCTCAGCAACCTTTTGCGCAGTTTGATTGAGCTTTTGGTGACGCGGAGCACGCAGCTGGCAGGCAGCCGAAGGCAGAAAAACCAGTCCTTGGCGGATTTTTCAGCTTCGGATGTGGCGAATTTCTGGCTTTTATACACAATAAACACGCGTTTACCGGGGTTACGGCACATGCTGGGAGCAGGCAGCGTGGCGCCGAGCCGGTTGTTCGATGCGATGGCGGATCTGGCCGGATCACTGACCTCGTTTTCGGCGCGCATCGACCCGCGCGACCTGCCGCAATACACCCATGAACAGCCGGGACCGTGCTTTCGCAAGCTGGATGAGTACATCCGCATCATGCTCGAAACGGTGGTGCCGAGCAACTTTGTGTCGTTGCCGCTGAAACTGGTGCGGGACTCGATTTATGCGACCTCCATTGAGAAAGATGCGTATCTGGAAGGGACGCGGCTGTATTTGGCGGTGAGTGCGGATATGCGCGATCCGGACCTGATCGACCGCGCACCGAAATTGATGAAGCTGTGCTCGGCGACTCACATTGAGAACCTAGTGCGGCATGCGCTGCCGGGTATGCGGCTGACCCATGTGCCGCAACCGCCGCGAGCGATTCCGGTGAAGCTGCGACAGCAGTACTTCGCCCTGGAGCAGAACGGGCAGGCGTGGGACTCGGTGCAACGGGCGCGAAATTTTGCAGTGTATGCGCCGTCAGATTTTCTGAACCCGGTGATGGAATTAGTGGTTCTGCTACCCAGTGCGTCCGTGCAGTAACGGCAGCCCCGCCCAGCGGAAAGCTTGCGAAAAGCTTCAATGCTTGAGCAAAAGAACGGCTACCAGAACCGCAATCAGCAGGACGATAACGGCGATCAGAAAGATCGGAAGGATAGGCGACTTCGCGGCAGGAGTCGCGGCTGATGGCGGAGCAGATGGGTTGGCGCCGGGCAGGTGGAAGGCCGGAGCGTGGGGCAGGTGGGGAGTGTGAGGCAATAACACTGGCGACATCCCCGCTCCGCTGCTATTCAGGTGCGGCATATGTGGCACCGGCGGCATGGACCAGGGCGGCAAGGGAGTTACGCCTGCACCGGCCGGCGCAGCGGGCGGGGGCTGCGGAGGGGCGGAAGATAGCGGCGACTGTGCCGCGGGCGTGCTGCCGATGCCGCTTTCGCGCAGCGCGGAGGCTTGCAGGATGCGGGTGAACTCACCGGGTCCGGTCGCCGGCGCTGGAACAGCAGGCGCGGCGGATGGAAACGTCGGCGGACGGAAGGCAACGGTCGCGCCGACGTCGGCGACGGAATCGAAGGGGCCGTGGGCTGCATGTGAGGCGGGGGCTGCAGGTGAGGTGGCTGCAAAGGGCGTCTGCCCGGGCCGGGCGGCCTCCGGCCCCAGGGGATCGAGCGGGGCGTCGCTGAACGCGCCAAAGCCACTGCCCAGGGAGGGCTGGGCGGCGGTTGAAAAAGCGGACGGTTGTTTTGGCTGACGAAAGGGTAAGGGCTGCACCGTGTCAAAAAAGGAGGACGGTTGCGCCCGGTTTGTCGAGACGGGGCTGGTTGGGGCCAGGTTCGTTGGGGCCGGGTTGGTTGAAACCTGGTTCGTTGAGGCCGGGTTCGGGGAGGAAGGAAACATCGGCGTGACCGGGAATGCGTGTGGAAGCGCCGCGGAACTGCTTTCGGTGTGGAGGCCTGGAATGGCTTCGGGAAAGGTGCTGCTTTGGGATGTGTTTTGAGAGGAAGGGCCTTCAAGGACGCGAAGCAGTTGAGTGAGCCCGCCACTTGACCCCTGGTCAGCGTGAGGATGGGAGGCGAAGGGCTCTGCGGCAGCCATGTTTGCGGGAAAGGGATGGTGCAAATGCTGTGGAGGGTTGACGGTGGAGGCGGCAGGGTTTGCGTAAAGGGTATTGGCCGAATAGCCGGGCGTGGAGGCAAGCGGCGGAAATGGGTCGGCCTGGGTGGGCACGGGCCGCGGCCCGGCTCCCAGCGCCGAGAAGAGCTGGGTGAAGCTTTCCGCGCCGGAGACAGCGTTGGTAGCAGCTTGTGGCGATGCGGTCTGGGACGCAGTTCGGGACGCGGTTTGGGCGGCAATTTGAAAGGTATCCGGAGCGGGACTCTCGGTTTGGTTTGGCTGCAAAGGTGCGGGCGGGGTTGCACCGGGGTGCATTGTCTCGGGCGTGGCCTGGCTCGCTCGACTCGCTGCCTGCACCGGATCTGGCGCTGCCCGGTGTGCCGGGTCGTCGACGGTGTGGGCAAGAGCAAATGACGCATGAGTGGCCGCGGTATCTTGCACTGGGCTTAGCGACGCAGGTATCGGGTCGTTCAGCGTATCCGGTGCCCTTGGGGGTGCCGTAGGCGACGTGCCTTGGAGTGTGTCGAAGACCTGCGTGAAGGAAGCGGAGGGCGGGATGGATGGGGAATCCGCAGAATTGGGGGAGCTTGCGAAATGGGTCTCCTGGAAACTCGCAGGGCTCGGGACGGTCGCAGGGGACGCGATCGCAACCACCGGGACGGGCGGCTGTGCCGCTGGAGTTTGCGTGTGGGCTTCCAGGGCCTGAAAGAGCTGGGTAAAGCTGTCGGCAGAGGAACGAGGCGAGACCGTGGACGGCGAAGGAAGGGGAAGAAAAGGGTTGTTGGCGACGAGCGGAGGCGCTACGCTGCTGAATTCGGCCGGCGTGGGTGCTGCGGGAGCCGGATCCGGATGGTAAGCCGGATCTGGATCCAGATCGGCCGGGAGTTCCCGGTGCGAGAGCCTCGATGCTTTCGCTGCGGGTTCGGCCTGGAACGGTTGTGCCGGCGGATGTTGCGCTTGGGCCCTTTCTGCGCCCCCGAAAGTGGGCGGTGGAAACGCAGCAGGTTGCGGCTGTGGGGCCGTAGCGATTTCTGTGGGATCTGCTATGCCGGGAAAAGGCGCCGCAGATTCAGCAGGCGACGGTGCCATCAGCGGGGCGGATGGGGTTTGAAGAGCCTTGGCAAGGTCGTTCGCGTCGAGTTGCTTGAAGAGCTGTGTGAAGCTGGCAGACGCCGCGGCTGAGGCTGGGGAGGAAAAGACAGGAAAGATGGCCGTCCGGTTCCCTGCCGGGTTTTCGAGAGTGGGGCTTGCGGAAACCTGGCGTTGAGGCTGCTCCACGGCAGCGAGTGGCTGGGGTACGGTGGCCTGGGCGGCGGCGATCTGTTCAGGCG